>MEQV01000039.1:4049-12305 GCA_001770355.1 Betaproteobacteria bacterium RIFCSPLOWO2_02_FULL_62_17 | reverse complement strand
TTTATACGGTCGAGTTGCTCCTCGCGCAAGGCAAGCCGCGCCTTGAGTGTCTCGATCTCCTCCTCGTCAGCAGGCGCGATTTTTTTCTGCCGGCCGATCGCGGTGATGCGGGCGGAGACATGCCGTGCATCGATAGTGCTGACACTTTGCAGGCGGCTTGCGATGCTGTCCAGGTTATCCAGAACGGCGAGGTAGGTTTGCTCGCCGGCGACAAAGTAGCGGCTGAATGTGAGTTCGGTAGGTTTGAATTTTTCGGCAAGAAGCGTTTTCAGGAGTTCGAAACGCGTGCGCGCCATGCCCAATTGGTCTGCTGCCTGAAGCCCGTACTCGGTGCCGATGGCAAGCTTGGCCGCGGCTTTCAGCTTTCCCTCCAGATTTTCCAGGACCTCGCGCTGCTGCGAGTCGAGCCGGTCATGAATTTCCTTGAGATGCGCTGCCGCGACCCGGTCTGAACGCAGGAAGTACTGCGTCAGAAAGTGGAGCAGACCGGTGCTCAGGCCCGCGCCCGCGGCAAGAACTGCCGGCAGGATCGGGCCGAACAGCAGCACCCCGACCAAGCCGAGCAGCCCGACTGCGCTCGGGTAGAGCGTGAAAGGATGCTGCAGGGTGCGCGACAACACCGCTCGTTGCAGAGACCCGGTCGCGGTGGCGCCCAGCCCGGCGTGCTCACCCATCAGAAACCTTCCGTGACCATGTGCAATTCGACCCGCGGCAAGCGGTATTCATAGGCGCGGTCCGACTCGCCCTCGAGCCGGCTGAGCGGCCGCTCACCGCCGTAGCCGACGGCGCGCAGACGCACCTCATCGATGCCATGCGTAATCATCAAATGGCGCTTGATCGTGTCGGCCCGCTCCAGGGAAAGCTGGCGGTTGGACTCCAATTCCCCGCGTGTCCCGGTATGCCCGCGTATGACGATGCGGAAATTCGGATAATGCCTGAGATTCTGCGCCGCGGCATCGAGTTCGGTCCTGCCTTCGACGCTGAGTTCCGAGGCGCCGCTTTGGAAAGTTATCGGGCGCGCCTTGAGAGTGCCGATCTCGCGCAACGCCTCCCACTGCGCCGCGGTTAGCGCCGCGAACTTGCGCCCGCCCGCCTGCTTGGTCGCGCCAGGCGCTTCCGCCGTGGCGCCGATGCCGGTCTTGAAAAGATCTTCCACGTACAGGCGATGCTGCAAGCGGTAGGGATCGCGCTCCGGAATCGGGTTTTCACGCATATCGCCACTATCCACCAATATCCGCGCGGTGGATTCAAGCACGTCGATCAATCCCTCGGACGAGTTGCCCCCAGGCGCGGCTAGTCCAAACCACTCACGGGCGTTTTCCTCCAGCGTCGCCCAGCGCACGCCGCCGAGGATGGCGGTGACCTGCGCCTCATCGACGCGGGCGGCTTGTTTGACCTCGTCGGCCAGTGCCGCGGGGTTGTCGCGAAAATGCTTCAAGGTTCGGAAATAACTCTCGAGCAACTGCCTGACCGCCGGGCCGTTGGTCCGGGAGAACTCCCGACTGACCAGCAACACATCGACGATCAAGCGCTTGGTCTGATCGGTACCGAGCAGTTTGTGAACCCCTTTGATGGCGAGGGCCCGCGACACATCGGGCTCCCACAGCACCGCGATGTCCACTTTTCCGGACTGCAGTTGTTTGAGCGCGTCGGAGGACCCCCTGACCGGCACGCGCCACGCGCCGTTGCGCTCGCGCAGCGCCGGCACGTCGAAATGCACTGCCACCGATTTCAGCAAATGTTCGCTTGGCGAGCCGGGTGTGAAGGCTATTTTGAAGTCCGAACGCGACTTCAATTCTTGCAGGCTGGCAATCTTGGCCGCGCGCGCGACGATGGCGTCCCCGCCGCTCGATTCGTCGATCACCAGCACGATGGTCCCGGGAAATTTTTCGCGCACCCCATTGAGGAGCAAGGAGTCGACCGTGGCAACCGCGAACTCGAGATTGCCTTCGCGCAGGCGTTTCATGCGCGCGGGCGTGTCCGCGTTGTCGTCCTCGCATTGAACCAGATAGCCCGCGACGCGCATTTGCCTTCGCAGTTCCTTGCTGCAAAGCGGGACATAGCCGACCCAGTTGTCCACACCAATTCGCAAGGTCGTTCCCACGGCGCCGGCATCGGAGGTGTCCTTCTGCGTGACACTCGTCAGATAGGGCATCGCGTAATACACGCCCAGAAGCGCCGCCGTGCCAACCACCACCAGAACCAGGAAGCCGATGACGTTGCGGTTCACCTACTTTGCGGCCTTCTGGGGCGCCGTCCTTGCGTTAAACTGTTGCGCGGTAAAGCTGGGCGCCTCGGCAAGAACATTCTGCAGGCCCTTCTTCAATTCGTCGAGGTCGTTGGCCTGGCGGTAGAGAATGCGCCCAGGCTGGTTGAGCGAATGCCGGGCGTCGATGCAAAAGCCAATGGTATGCAGCACGATCGGCGTGGTGGCGATGAGCGAATTCACCACGTCACGCGGATCTTCACCCTGGCTCGCTTCACCGTCGGTCACCACCACCAAGTGGTACTCGCCGTAGCCAAGCTGGCGCCGTCCCTGTTCTTCCATCTTGGCGCGCGCCAGTGTCAACGCACGGCGCAGCGGCGTCAGGCCGCCCGGGGTGGCCTCGCGAACCGCGCGCAGGAACGGCCCGCGGTCTCCGCCGGCGAGGGGCACCTTCTCGCGGACGCCGTTGCGGTCAAAAACCAGCAGGCCGACATTCGCCGCCGCGGGCAGTGCCGCGGCGAATCCGGCCAGCGCCTCGCGCGCCTGCGTTATCTTGTTGCCCGAGCCGCGGCAGGATGGCTCGTTCATGCTTCCCGAGGCATCCAGCACCACGTAATAGTTGCGCGCGATAGGGTCCGGCGCCATCTGCGCGTTCGGGCCGGCGGGCGGCCACGGCGCGCGCTGCGCCAGCGAGCTCCCGGCGCCGGCGAGAAAGATGCAGGCCGCAATGCGCGCCGCGGCGCGCAGCGCGCGGCGACCCGGTCTATTGCGGCCGGAAAACATTGGCCTCGGCCTCGACCTGGATGATGCGGAATTCGACCCGCATGTTCGCCAGCCACTCGGCTTCGCTTTTCGGCGCGCACGGATCGCCCGCGCATACGCCGCTTTTCGGTTTCTCGATGCCGTGACCCACCACCACGAATTGGCTCGCGTCGAGCACCACCCCGCGCTCCTTGCCGTATTTGATGATCCCCTCTCGCACCGCGTTGGCGCGCGTGAAGCTCAGGTTTTTCGCTGCCTGGCGGATCCTGCCGAGCACCACTTCGGCTTCGCCGCCCTTCTTGCGCTGCAGGAACGCCAGCGGATCGGCATGCCCTTCGACGGTGATCACCGCGCCGCCGTAGGTGGCGGCGAGGTTTACCGCGCGGTCGAAATCCTTCTGATACTGGGCCGTGGTGAACGCATCCTGGTTCGGCTTGAACTGCACCGCGAAGGTGAACAACTGGCCTTCCGCGACGGCGCCCTGCTGCGTGCGCCGCGTCGCCACCTGCGTCACCGCCGGCGTGTCGAAGCGCGGTGACTCGGCCGCGGCGGCGCTCTTGAGGTCGCCCTTCAGCGCGTTGAAATCCCATTTCGCGTGCGCATACTCCACGGGTTTGTTGCGCAAGCCCGCGCCGATCAGCGCCTCATCCACCTCCCTGCCAAGAATGGCGAGGGAACGGGGATTGCGGGCGTCATTGAACAAGGCGATATTGCCGGCCAGCCCGGCGAACACAGCGTCCCCGTACATCGCCTCGGTGTCCGGCACCGCCTCGGGGCTGTCAAGGAGCAGCCGCGCGGCACCCTGAATCATGGCGCGGTAAGCGGGATCGTTGCTGCTCCTTCTTTTGAACAGCGCGGCCAGTTGCTCGTTCGCGATGAGCATTGCCCGCACCAGCTTTTCGACCGAGGCGCGGTTGGCGGCCAGATAGTCGGCGCGCACCGCGTAGACATCGGCGATCACGCGATTCGCGGTTTTCGTCGACAGCAGGATTTTAGCGCCGCGCACCGATTCCTCGGCGCCGGTGCCCACCTTGCCGCCCGAGGTCAGCGCGAGCGCGTCGGGAATGATGAGCATGGCCGCGTCGATGCCGGCTTCCTGCAAGGCCGCGCGTGGCGACTGATTGCTGCCGGTGAGGTCACGGACCCAGCGAAGCCGCACGTCCTTCAAGCTCAGGCCGGCGTCGCGCAGCACCCGCGCGAGGTAATCGATGTGCGGGCCGTAGGCCTGCAGCGCGATGCTCTTGCCGCGCAGATCCGCCGGCTGGTTGATGCCGCCCTTGACCACCAGCGCGTCGCCGCCGGCCGACCAGGTGAGCTGGTGAACAATAACCATGCGCGTGCGCGGATCGCGCTCGGTGACCTCGGCCACCTGCCCGAGCATGCCCAGCGTGCCGCGCAGAAAAGGCGTGCGGCAGGCAAGGTAGGCGTCAAGTTGTTTGGCGAGCACGTCTTCGCGCGCCAGGCGCAACTTGAGGCCGGCCTTGTCAAACAGGCTGCCACGGCCGGTGTCGGCCTGGTTGCCGTTGGCGAACACCGTGGCGATATCTCCACCCCAGGTGATGATCGGCAACTGCAGGGCTTCCTTCCCGGTGCATGCCGTGACCCCGGTTTTCACCACGGCCGCAAGCGCCGGCGCCTGGAGGTAATTCACCGCGTTCGCGTCGCCCGCCGCCGCAATCAGTACCGCGCCAAGCGCCGCGGCTCGCAATAGTGTTTGCATGGCCAATCTCCCGAGCCGCGCCCCACATTCACAGCGCCGCGCGACAAAGTTCCATAATACGCCAAGCGCTTTCGCCGCCGTTCGCCCTGGCGCGCGCTGCGTGGTTGAAAAATATAGCCCCGTCCTACTGCAGGCGCAATACCTATGTCATCACGACTGATCGACGCGATCGAGAAGAACGACCTCGCCGCCGCTCGCCGCGCGCTCGTCGAAAGCCCGGGCCTCATCGGCGCGGACGCGCACGGCTATACCCCGCTGATGCACTGCGCGCTGCTCGGGCGAGCCGAGTTGGTAAGCTTGCTGCTCTCCCTTGGAGCGCAACCGGAGGAGCGCGACGCAAGCGGCCACTGCGCGGCCGATTACGCCAGGGCACGCCGCCACGACGATATCGCTTCGCAGTTGACGCTCGCGGCGAGGCCGCGCGCGGATCGGCCGTTCTTTGGTGCGGAGGAGCGGCAGTTGCTTGCGGGTCTCCTGGGCAGTGATCTCGTTGACCGTGTGTTGCGCGTCGCGAATCAGCACGCCGGACCGACGCCCGACCGGGATCCGGGCCGGGAAAATGCGCCGTCGCTGCCTGCAGCACCGGCCGAAGCCGTCGCAGGCAGGCCCGCGGCAGCGCAAACGGCAAGTGATCGACAGCCGGTGCAGGCAAGCTTGCAGACGAAGGAACCGCCGCCAACGGAAAAGCCGGTGCGCCTGGAAGATCTGATCGGGCAGAGCGACGCGAAGTCTTCGCTCGACCAGATCATCGCGCTTGCCAGAGTGAACGCCGAACGCCGTGCGCGCGGACTGGCCGCGCACCAGGTGACCTTGCACGCAGTGTTTTCGGGCAGTCCGGGTACCGGCAAGACCACCTTCGCGCGCTATTACGCGCAGGAGATTCGCAGGCTCGGCATCCTCGCGCAGGGTCAGTTGATCGAGGTCACCCGTTACCAGTTGGTGGCCGAGTACGAAGGCCAGACCGCGTCCAAGACGGCGAAACTGGTCGAGAGCGCGCGCGGGGGGGTGCTCTTCATCGATGAGGCCTACAGCCTGAAACATGGCCAGGACGACCGTTACGGGCAGGAAGCGATCGACACCTTGTTGAAACTCATGGACGACCTGCGTCACGAATTGATCGTGGTGCTGGCGGGCTACACCGAGCCGATGCGCGAGTTCCTGCACCTCAACCCGGGTCTTCACAGCCGCGTGCCCAACCTGATCGAGTTCGCCGATTTCACCGACGAGGAACTCGGGCGGATTTTCGACGGCATGTGCGCCCGTTCAGGGATGCAGGTCGCGCCGCCGGACCGCGCCTTGGCAGTGGCCGAAATTCTCAAGCGCAAGAAGGGGCGCCACTTCGGCAACGCGCGCGAGGTGCGCAACCTGTTCGAGCGCGCCATCGCGCAGCAGAGCGCGCGCCTTGCACGCCTGGATCTGAAGAGCCTCGAGCCGGCGCAGCTCGCGGCACTGCAATACTCCGATTTCACCGAGCCGCCCGACGATCACGACGCGGCAAGGCCCGAGGGCCAGGGCGCCGCAGTGTCCGCGTCGCTGGCGAAACTGGACGCGCTCACCGGCCTCGCGACCGCCAAACAGGCGATTCGGGAAGTAGCCGACTTCTACGCCATCCGCAAGTTGCGCGGGGCGGGAGCGCAGGCGCACGACATCGGGCTGCACATGGTGTTTGTCGGCAATCCCGGCACCGGCAAGACCACGCTCGCGCGGCTGCTCGCGGGTATCTACCGCGACCTGGGCATTCTGCCTGGTGGCCATCTGGTGGAGGTGGACCGCGGCGGCCTGGTGGGCGGCTACGAGGGCCAGACTGCGCTCAAGACGCGCGAGCGCGTCGAGGAGGCGCTGGGCGGGGTGTTGTTCATCGACGAAGCGTACGCGCTTACCCACGGCAACGACAACTACGGCCGGGAGGCCGTCAACACACTGGTCAAGTGCCTGGAGGATTTCCGCAGCCAGCTTGCCATCGTGCTTTCGGGTTACCCGGCGCAGATGGAGCGGTTCCTGGACGCCAACCCGGGGCTGCGTTCGCGTTTTGCGCGCACGCTGCTGTTCCCCGACTACAGCGATGAGGAACTGGTCGCGATCGGGCGCAACATGGCCGAGGAGCATGGCTATCGCCTCGATGCGGACGCCTGCGCACGGCTGCGGTTGCTGCTCGCCGCGGAACGGCTGCGCTCGAGCGAGAGTTTCGGCAACGCACGAGCGGTGCGGCGCATTTTGGAGACCGCCTACAAGAGGCAGGCTAGCCGCCTGATGGCGGCAGGCCGGTCAGCGGAGATCTCGCCCGAGGCGCTCGCCGTGCTCAGCGCCGCGGACCTCGGAGAACCGGGGCCTTGAGGCGAGCGTTGCATCGGCACCGCTGATCGGTGCACACTCGCGTTGTGCCGCAGGGGGCGCATCCTTTTTTTGCATCGACCAGGAGGGAAAGATGAATCCAAGCGACGGTATGGCTCGTTTGTTCGCGCTGCTCTGCGCGGCTGCCACGGCATCGACGGTGCTCGCGCAGGCTTATCCGGTAAAACCCATCAAGATGATCATGCCCATTCCCGCGGGCTCGCTTACCGACGTGGTGGGCCGCGCGGTCGCGGCGTCGGTGGGTCCGGCGCTGGGGCAGACAGTCGTCGGGGAAAACCGCGTCGGCGCCAATGGAACCATCGGCATGACCGAATGCGCGCGCGCCGCGCCCGATGGCTACACCGTTTGCATGACCGACGGAAACATCATGACCATCAACCCCTATGCGTACACGTCGCTGCCTTACGACCCGAAATCCTTTGTGCCGATCGCGCATCTGGCGGAATTGGAAGTCGCGTTCGCGGTGCAGGCCTCATTACCGGTCAACAACCTCAAAGAGTGGCTCGACTATGCCCGGGCGCGCCCTGGGCAGGCAACCTGGGGCACGACCGGCGCCGGTTCCACGCCGCATTTGTATCTTTCCTGGATCTCCGCCAAAACCGGTGTGAATTTCAATCACATTCCCTATAAGGGACCGGCGCAGTTACAGCTCGCTTTGATCGCCGGCGAGATCCACGCCACCAACATGGGCCCGGCGAATATCGTGAAAATGAACGCGGCAGGCAAGGTGCGGATCATCGCGGTGTCGCACGGCAAGACGCGCAGCAAATGGCTGGGCGACACGCCCAGCTTCAAGGACCAGGGCTTCGATATCGATTTCCGCAATTGGCTTGCCATTGTTTTCCCCGGCGGCACGCCTTCGGCGCTGGCACGCCGCTGGAACCTCGAGATCAACAAGCATCTTGCCGACCCGGCGTGGGTGGATAAAGTCATGATCGCTTCGGCGCTGTCGCCCACCGGCGGGCCGCCCGAGGAGCTGGAGCGGATCCTCGCCGAGAAGCACAAGCTCGGCGCGGAAATCACCAAGATCGCGAATCTTAAATTCCAGTGACCGCGCACTTGGCGTGAGTCAAGGCATCACCAAAGTTTCGCGCCACGCCCCAGCGCCGCGATGGCACCGACCAGAATAACCAATCCGGTCAGATTTGCGCCCATGAATCGGCCGGTTGAAATGCCTGATGAACCAAGCAAGCCTTGTGCGTGCCACAAGCGCGCG
>MEQV01000039.1:0-3997 GCA_001770355.1 Betaproteobacteria bacterium RIFCSPLOWO2_02_FULL_62_17 | reverse complement strand
TCCACTCCACCAGCATGATAAGAATCAACGCCATCGGCACATACTCGACGAAGTTTGCTTGCGCGCGGATACGTCGAGTCATCTGCGGATTGCCGCCGTCGCCAATGTCTATCTTGAATTTGACGCGCCCGGCGATGACGTAGCCGCTCAGAAACAACAGCAGCAGGGCAAGCAATCCGGCGGTTATCAGTGTCGCGGTCATGGCGGCGCCTTTTCAGATTATTGCGATTGAATTCTGTCTGTCGTTCTCACTGGGCGGCAATACTGATGTTCTGAATTTTCGAGAAGCGTTCGATCTCGGTCTTGATATGCGCGCCAAACTCGGCGGCGGAACCGCCGCGCAGGTCGTATTGCATCGCGATCAGCTTGTCGCGCGTCTCGGGGCGGTTGAGGGTCGCATTCATCTCGGCGTTGAGGCGCGCGAGGATCGGCTGCGGAATTCCCGCCGGGGCCAGCATGCCGAACCAGTTATCCATCGCATATTCCGAAAGCCCCGCCTCGGCCATGGTGGGCAGGTCGGGGGCGAACTGCGAGCGCCGCGAACCGGTGATGGCATAAGCCTTGAGCTTGCCGGCCTTGATGTATTGCGAAAGGTTCGCGAGCGTGTTGACGATCAGGTCCACCTCGCCGTTGAGCACGAGTGGTATACCCTGGGTGCAACCCTTGAACGGCACATGAACCATGGCCACGCCCGCCAACTGGCCGAAAAGTTCGCCGGCAATGTGCTGGCTGGAGCCGTTGCTGCACGAGGCGAAGGTCATCTTGTCCTTGCGTGCCCGGCCGTAGTCAATCAGCGCGCCGATGGTATCCGGCGGCAGCGCGGCCTTGCCGGCGAGCACCGTGGTGGTGGTCGCGAGCAGAATGATCGGCGTGAAATCGCGTATCACATCGAAGGGCCGCTTTTTCGGTGCAAGCGCCTGATGAATGGACATGCCGGAGGTCGCGACGCCCAGCGTGTAGCCATCCGCGGGCGCCTTGGCGATCGCCTCCAGGCCGATGGCGCTGTCGGCGCCGGGCCGGTACTCGACCACGAACGGTTTGCCGAGCGTCTCGCTGAGCCGCCCGGCAATCAGGCGCGCCAGCAGATCGCTGCCGCCGCCTGGCAGGACTGTGACGATGATGCGCGAGGGTTTGGAGGGGTAGTCCTGGCCCGAGGCGGTGAAAGTAAAGAGCAGCGCGCAGATTGCGAGCAGGCGGCAGGGGAATGTGTTCATTAAACCTCCGTGGGTGGAGCGGCACTTATGCTTGACAGTTGCTATCCTACAGTCCCGCAAACGGATTGAGCAGGGCAACACCCAAAGCCTGCTTCTGCGGTCCAATATCCTCCGTGTACAGACGTTTCACACTGTGTTCCGCGCAAGTTGCAAGGATCAGCGCATCCCAGAATTGCGCGCCGGTGCGGCGTGAATATCTGAGGGCGTGTCCGAATCCGTTCGCGCTGACCGCGCATGGACGCAGCAGTTCAATCCAGAGTTTGACCGTGCGCGCCGCATCCGCACGCGTAAGCACTTTCTTTCGGGTGGTCGCGCTGTAGAACTCGCCGAGCACCTGCAGCGCAACCGGCCAAGCGTCGTTCAGGGCCCGTTCGAGCAGCGCCTGGGCAGTTTTATGTTTCTCTCCCTGCGACGGATCAATGGCGTAAATCAGGACATTGGTGTCCAGACTGAACGCACTCATCCGCCGTAGGCATCCGCCCGGTCAAACTTGGCCGAAGGCCACGCCTTGGCAGCGCGCACGGCGAGAGCGCGTTTGATTTTCGCGGCACGCGTGCCGGCCGCCTGCGCATTCTTCCGCGCCGACGCCTTTGCCGGGCCCAGCCGAGCCAACGGCTTGCCGTGGCGCATGATCAAGAACTCACCGCCGGCCGCTGCCAGGGCGACATAGTGGGTAAGGCGATGGTGCGCTTCACGCATGGCAATGGGAGTGGCAGGCATGATTTCCGGAGGATTTAAATTGACAAACAATTGTATAACAAATATGTGGTACGTATATCAGCGTCGTCAGGCCTTCGCGCCCTCCGTGCGGCATGCTCCAGCACGGCGCGAACCTGTTCAATCGTGACACCCGGGAACCATTCGACGAACTGGGAGACCAGCGCGCCGTACTCGACGGTTCTCAAACAAGGCGGCGACCGGCACGCGCGCGACGCCGGTTGCGAAAAAACGATGCCCGCTATCGCGCGTCCGGTACAACTACCAGTTCGGCGTATTTTTCAATCAGAGCCTCGGACCACTACCTCGACTTGCGTGCCAAAACGCAACCACGACGACTTTTCCTGACCGCTCGTAGTAGTAAATTTGTCCTGTGGCCCGAGGGGTAACTTCAACTTCAAGCACTTTACTCAAGCAATGCGGCGAAGGCGCCTAAGAACTTCCTCGGCGGAAATTGTCTCTCCGCGCTCCGCTTGGGCAATCGATTCAGATAGATCCGCCTCAAGCTCGGGGGGGACTTCAAAGGTTTCGTCTGATTCTCGCGCGAGGATTGTCACGATTGCACCCTCGGGGAGGGGGTCTCCGTCCACGATGATCTTGCCACCTACGACCGTTCCAATAGCGAGCTGCATGGCAATCATGATACACCGCCACTCAGGTCCATGCAGAGTGACGCCGAACGACCGCACCAATGAGTTGTGTCAATCCTCAAGGGTTTAAGGGTTAGGCCGGCGCTCGCTACTCAGAGATTTGAATTTCATTGTCTTTGCACCATTGGCGCAATGCCAATTCAATTGCATTGTTTTCGTACTTGAACCATTGGTCAAGCAGACCCTTGGAATCAAGAAAGTTTTTCAATCGTGCGTAGGCACCTGCGCGGTCAAAATAGGCCGACACGATGCCATATTCATTCGGCAGATTGTCTTCGATGAACGACAGCACCAGTGCGCGGCCCAAATGAAAGTCATTTTTGTTTGGGATTGGGAGGTACCTATCTGAAGTTTCTAGATCTTCGGGTATTTGCTCTTCGAGATCTATTTCTTCGGATGTACAGTGAATTATGCCGCTCTCCAGGTCGACAAATGCGGCGCCGCCCATTGAGCCTCCGAAATTTGCGAACTCAAAACCAGACAGCAATTCGGAGAACTTGACGGCAACCACGATACGAAGCCTAACGTGGAGCCCAGCGGCGCCGCGCGCGATGCCAATACGAAACGCGATGCTTCACGGCGTCCGCCTGGGGCGCATGGTTAGGTTCGGAGGCTGACAAGCGACAGATTCGTTCGTCAATCGTGTTCTCGCCCAGCCCATCCTTCCGTTGGTAGGGGATGCCTATGAGCCTGTCCGCGCTGGATAATCTGGTACGCAGACCGTACAGAAAACATTTCTTCTAATTCATTCCTGTACTTGCTATTCCGGCTTCAACCCGATATTCCTGATGAAAGCACCCCAGGTCTCGCGTTCGCGGCGCACGAACTCGGCGGCGCCTTCGGGGGTGCGCGCGCCCTCGTGGTTATACCAGTAGATTTTGGCCAGGTCCTGCATGAATTTCGGATCTTTCGCGATGGTGGCGGCTTCCTTGTTCAGGCGCTGCACGACGTCTTTGGAAATGCCCGCCGGCCCCGCCAGCACCATGAAACCGCGCATGCTGAAATTCGGGAAGGTTTCCGCGACGGTGGGTACCTCGCCCCAATCGGCAATGCGCTTGGAGGTTGCGAAGCTCAAAAAGCGCAACGCCCCGGCCTTGACCTGGGCGCCGAGCGCCGCGGGCGATTGGAACGCCACCTGCACTCGGCCCGAGACCACGTCCTGGATGGCCTGCGAAGCCACCTTGTAACGCACTTCCACCATGTCCACGCCGGTGGTTTTCTTCATCCAGGCGCCGAACATGGTGCCGTAGGCAACGGTGGTGCTGAAAGATAACTTACCCGGATTGGCCTTGGCATAGGCAATCAATTCCGCCAGCGTTTTCACCGGCAGGGAAGGGTGCACGGCAACCGCCATGCCCGTGGTTTCATCGACGATCACCGCGACATGTGAAAAGTCCTTCAGCGAATCGACCGGCA
>MEQV01000038.1 GCA_001770355.1 Betaproteobacteria bacterium RIFCSPLOWO2_02_FULL_62_17 | reverse complement strand
TAGAGTTCTTCAGTTTCTTCTCCGCGCGCCGTACATTGGACATGTGTAGGGTTCGTGCTCGCGCGTCGTTGATTAGCTCACATCGCGCGCACGATGCAAGGTCGACCCAGGACCATGGACCGTTAGATGGCGGGCGTGTATATGAAAAGACTGCTTAAGACAATTCTTTTAATCGGCGTTTTTGCCGCCGTGTCGGCGGCACAAGCGCAGGTCTACCAGTGGAAAGATCCCGAGACCAAGACGACGCGCCTCTCGAATAGCGCCCCACCGTGGTACCGCAATATGCAAAGAGAAAGCCGCGCGCCGCGCGTGCAGGTCTTCTACTACGGTGTGCTGGCTGACGATACCAGCCTTGCATTTGAAGTGCGCCAGGCGATGCGCTCCCAGTCCCCGATCGGGCGGTCCCTTCCGCCGCTTGTTTCCCCCGCTTCCCGGCAAGCACGGCGCTAGTCTGGCGAAACCGGTACGCGCCGCGTTCGCGTCGCCGCAAGCGCTTGCCCGGATATTCCCGGGGCTTGATACTCTTTGAAGATTGCAAAGCGATCCGCGGCAAAGCGATGCAGGGATCGGGGGGAGAAAAAGGCATGGTCGGCAAGATTACCTGGGTACCAAGCAGGCTCGAGGACGTCAAACCAGGATGGAACGAGCTGGTGGTAAAAACCGTGCAGTTCGGCCTGCAGAAGATGGTCATGGAAAAGGACGTCCCCATCAAAATGCGCGATGGGGTCACGCTCTATTGCAATGTCTTTCGGCCCATCAAGCCCGGCAGGTTTCCGGTGGTGATGTCAGCCGATGTGTATGGCAAAGACGGCGATGGGCGGCAGACTCACGAGCGCTTTGCCACCCATGGTTCGGTGAAAACCACGGAGTTCACGCCGTTCGAATCGCCCGATCCCGGCTACTGGGTGCCCTTGGAGTATGTGGTGGTAAAGCTGGCCCTGCGTGGCAGCTCCAATTCCGTCGGCGATCTGTACCCGGTCTCCACGCGCGAGGCCAATGATTATTTCGACGCCATCGAATGGGTGGCGGTACAGGAATGGAGCACCGGAAACGTCGGTCTGAACGGCGTTTCCTATCTTTGCATGACCCAGTGGCCGGTCGCGGCCATGAACCCCCCGCATTGCAGGGCGATCATTCCCTGGGAGGGGGTGAGCGACATGTACCGCGACTGGTCGTTTCACGGCGGCATGCCGGAAACCGCTTTCAATCCCTATTGGTACAAATCCCAGCTTGATCGCTGGGGTTGGCAGAAGTGTTTTATCGAGAATCTGCCGGAACAGATGAGGAAACACCCCCTGATCGACGAATATTGGCAGGACAAGATTCCCGATCTGGGCAATATCGCGATGCCCATGTATGTGTGCGCGAGCTGGTCGACGCAGGGCCTGCATACGCGCGGCACGCTGGAGGGCTTCAAGCAGGCTCGCTCCAGGCATAAATGGCTGGAAATTCACGGCCGCAAGGAGTGGGAGTCCTATTATTCGCGCGAGGCCCTCGAACGCCAGAGGCGCTTTTTCGATTACTTCTTGAAGGGGATCGAGAACGACTGGCCGGATACGCCGAAAGTTCGCGTGGAAGTTCGCGAGCGATTTTATGACGGCATGACCCGCTTCGAGAACGAGTGGCCGCTCGCCCGAACGCAATATACCAAGCTGTTTCTGGATATCGAAAACATGTCGCTGGCGACGCAAGCGGCTGAAAAGGAAGGCAGCCTCAGCTATTGCGCAACCGGACCGGAAGGCGAAATCTACGGTCCGCAGTTCAGGATCAAATTCGATCGCGACACCGAGCTGACCGGCAACATGAAGCTCAAGCTCTGGGTGTCGGCCGAGGGGTCGGATGATCTGGATCTGTTTGTCGGGATCAAGAAGCTCGACCGGCGCGGGAGGGAAGTCCTGTTTCCCGATCTCAACCATATCGAGCACGGTCACGTCGCCACGGGCTGGCTGCGCGTGTCGCACCGTGAACTGGACGAGAAAAAATCGACGCCATGGCAGCCCTGGCTGAAGCATGAGCGGATGCAGAAGCTCGTGCCCGGCGAAATCGTTCCCGCTGAGGTTGAAATTCTGCCCTCGGGCACGCTTTTCCGCGCGGGCGAAACGCTGGTGCTGTTGGTGCAGGGGGCGGAGATCCTGCTGATCGACAAGACCGTTTGGCCGATCAATGAGGGCCAGTCATTGCCGCGGGTGCGCTGCATGCATTCGCAAACCGCCAACCGCGGCAGGCACATCATTCATGCCGGTGGCAAATATGATTCGCACCTGCTGGTGCCGGTGATCCCCGGCTGATCGGCTGTCGTTGCGCTTCAGCTTATCAAGCCGGTCGCCGCAGCGGGGCTGGCAGTTCGATGCCCATCCGAGCCAGGATGGACCGCGCGCGATCGGGATAGTCGCTGATCAGGCCGTCGACTCCCATCAGGATTGCCCGGGCAATCTCCTCCGGGTCGTTCAATGTCCAGGGAAGCACATCCATATTGAAAGCGTGGGCTTCATCAATCGCGGCTTCGCTGAGATCCGCAAAATGCGGCGACCAGATGACGCGCCCCGACGAAGCCGTCGGCGTGGCAGCGCCAGCAAAGGCAATCATTCGTGCCACCGATCCATGCCTTGAATATTGAATGCCGTCGGTCCAGGGTGATTCCAGGTCCGTCGAGATGGTCGCATCAGGGGGCTGCTGCGTGGTGAGGTAACTCACCGTGACTTGCGGCGCAAACGTGCGCACCAGACGCAATACGCGCCAGTCGAACGACTGAACGGTGACCCGTTCCATGAGGCCGGCCGCGGCTATGCATGCCAGCAAGGCCGCGACGAATTCCTCGGGCTGTGGCGCCTCCTCGGGAAACAATGGCGAGAGCTTGGTTTCGATGTTGAAACGCACTTGTACATTGCCGGCGCGGCGGACCAGATCGAACACTTCGGCCAGCGCGGGCATGGGCACGCCATCCATGCCCTGCTGATCAGCAAAGCGCCGGTAATAGACGCTTTGCGGATCGATGCGGCCGACGTCCAGTGCCTGCAACTCGTCAAGGCTCAAGCTGCGCACCGTGGCAGTCGGCGCCACCAGCCAGTTTCCATCCTTGCCGCGGGTAATATCCGGATTGAGCCGCCGGTCGTGGGCGACAACAACCACGCCATCGCGCGTCACCGCTGTGTCCAGCTCCAGTGTGCTGACACCGATTTCCATCGCCCTGGCAAATGCAGGCAGGGTGTTCTCAGGGACCAAGCCACGCGCGCCGCGATGGCCCTGGAGATCGAAAACTTGTGGATTCAGTCGCGTCGCCATGGTTGCTGTGGGAGGATTTCCGGGATGCAGGTTGTTGCGGGGAAAACGCATCAGGCTGATAGAATGCCTCTCCCGGTCAGGCGCCCGATATCTGGCGCCCGGCGTTTGCTTGAGGCCAAGATGGTAAGCCGATCTTTTGCAGAACGCATGCGAAATGCCGAGCATTTGCTGGGCACTGTGCTTTCGTTTCCCAGTCCCGAGGTCGCTGAAGCGCTGGCATTGTGCGGTTATGACTGGCTTATGGTCGATGCGGGCCGTGCTCCGATCGACACGCTTACTGCGCAAAGAATGCTGCAGGCGGCGCGTTGTCCAACCCTGGTCCGTGTTGCGAATAGCGGCAATGAGGCGATTAACCTTGCGCTGGATATCGGCGCGACCGGCGTGATCGTCCCCGGAATTCGAATTGCCGAGGATGTGGAAAGGGTGATTTCCGCCTGCCGCTATCCGCCGTTGGGCAACCGGGCAATCGGCATGGTTCGAGCACAGGGCTATGGCCAGAATTTCAAGACCTATTTCGACGACGCCAACGAGGAAATCGTCATCGTTCCCCAGATCGATCATATCGATGCGGTGCGGGAAATCGAGGCAATTGCCTTCGTGTCAGGCTTCAACGCCTTGTTTGTCGATCCTTACGGCCTTTCCGCCAGCATCGGCTTGCCGGGGCAGCTCGGTCACCCCGAGGTCACGGCAGCCATCGGGCGTGTGCAGCATATTTGTGAAGACGCCGAGCGCCGCATGGGAATTTTCGCCCACGACCTGGATTCCGCGGCGCGCTGGCTTGGCGCGAATTTCACGCTGCTCGCCTTGGAGAGCGATGCAATGATGCTCACCCAGCGCGCTCGCGACATCCTGCAGGTATTGAGGTAGCCGTATTTGCGATGGTTGCCGGGCGCGGCGGGCGTTGCCCGCCCCCTATTTTTTCATCTGACGGAGTGGTGAATGCCCTACGAAAATATTTTGATTGAGCGGCGCGGGCGAGTGGGCTTGATTACCCTCCATCGCCCCAAGCAGCTCAATGCGCTTAACGACGCCTTGATGGACGAACTGGGCGCGGCCATGGCGGATTTTGACGCGGATGCGCAAGTGGCCGCAATCGTCATTGCCGGCGGGGAGAAGGCTTTCGCCGCGGGCGCGGACATCGCGGCGATGAAGGATATGAGTTATGTCGAGGCTTTTACAGGCAATTTCATCAGCCGTAACTGGGAACGCATGCGCACGATTCGCAAGCCCGTGATTGCGGCGGTGGCAGGCTATGCCCTGGGCGGCGGCTGCGAGCTGGCCATGATGTGCGACATCATCATTGCCGCGGACAACGCGAAGTTCGGCCAGCCCGAGGTGAAGATCGGAATCCTGCCCGGCGCCGGGGGCACGCAGCGCCTGCCCCGCGCCGTGGGCAAGGCAAAGGCCATGGACATGGTGCTCACCGGGCGCATGATGGACGCGGCCGAGGCGGAGCGCGTCGGACTGGTCTCGCGCGTGGTTGCGCCAGACAAGCTGCTGGATGATGCGCTCGCGGCGGCTGCGCAAATCGGCGAACACTCCCTGCCTTCGATTCTGGCGGCCAAGGAAGCCGTCAATCGGTCGTTCGAGAGTCCGCTTGCCGAGGGTTTGCTCTTCGAGAGGCGAATGTTTCACGCCGGTTTTGCCACCGAGGATCAGAAGGAAGGCATGCGGGCGTTTGTCGAGAAACGCAAACCGGAATTCAAGCACCGCTGATATGGCCGCCGGGCAACGGGTAATCGTCGCTGGGGCGGGGCCGGTGGGCCTGCTGTCTGCCCTGGCTCTGGCGAATCAGGACATTCCCGTGACAGTGCTGGAGGCTGAACCGGCCCTGACCCACGACCTGCGGGCGGGAACCTATCATCCGCCCTCGCTAGAGATCATGGCGCAGTATGGCGTTACCGATGAGATGCATGAAACGGCCATCAAGGTGCCGCGCTGGCAAATGCGCGATCGCAAACTGGGCTTGATCGTGGAATGGGATCTCACCGAGATTGCCGATCTGACGCCCTATCCGTACCGACTGCATTTCGAACAGCACAAGCTCACGCCGCTGCTGTATGCCAGGCTGATGCGGTTTCCACATGCCGAGGTAAAGTTTTCGCACGCCGTGACAAACGTGGTGCAGACGGCGGACAAGGTGATCGTGACCACGCAGTCGCCTGACGGTCAACCGGGACGATTCGAGGCGGACTGGCTGGTTGGCGCCGACGGCGGCAGGAGCGTCGTGCGCCGCAGTATTGACGCCGAACTCGAAGGGTTCACCTGGCCGGAGCGATTCGTCGTCATCGGTACCAGCGTCGATCTTTCCCTGCGCGGATACGCCTTCAATGCCTATGTCGCCGACCCGGATGAATGGTGCGCGCTGTTCAAGATGCCGGGCGAGCGTCCGCCGGGCTTCTGGCGGGTATTGTTTCCGGTGCCACCCGATGAGTCCGACGAAGTCGCCTTGAGTCCGGAGAACGTGGAGCGGCGCATGCAGGGCTTCGAGACGCTGGGCGAACGCTATCCGGTGGTTTCGAAAATCATTTATCGAGTACATCAGCGGGTTGCCAGGAAATTTCGCGTGGGCCGGGTGGTACTTGCTGGCGACGCGGCCCATCTGAACAATCCACTCGGGGCATTCGGGCTGAACGGCGGCATACAGGATTCCGCGAACCTGACCGACAAGCTGGGGAGAATATGCCGGGGCGAGGGCGACGCCGCGCTGCTGGATCTGTACGAGCGCCAGCGCCGCACCGTGAATCTCGAGTTCGTGCAGGAATATTCGATCCGCAATTTCAAGCGCCTGGCGGCCAAATCACCCGCGGAGCGGCAGGCGAATATCGATGAACTTCGCCGGACCGACGCCAATTCCGAGGCCAGACGCCAGTTCATGCGCGTTTCGACAATGATCGCCAGCGTGCAGCGAGCCAACGCGATTCAGTAGCGTGCTAGTGGGCAACCGCGCGGCAGGGCGGGCTTCCCGCCGAACTTGCCTGTCAGACGCAAACTCACTAAGGTAGCCAGTGCCGACAAAGCGGCCTAGGGGGCTTCATGGAAAAGATCTGGCTGAAGCACTACCCGGCGGGAGTACCCGCCGAGATTGACTGGAAACGGTACCGCTCGCTGGGCGACCTTTTTGAGCAGAGTGCCAAAGCGTTTGCAGGCAAGCCTGCCTATTACAACATGGGCCGCAGCATCAGCTTTGGCGAGCTCGATGTCATGACGCGCAATGCCGGCGCCTGGTTGCTGTCAAGAGGGCTATCCCAAGGCGCGCGTGTTGCCGTGATGCTGCCCAATTGTCTTCAGTATCCGGTTTTCATGTTCGGCATTCTTCGCGCAGGGTTCACGGTGGTAAACGTCAATCCCTTGTACACCGCCCGCGAACTGCTGCATCAGCTCAAGGATTCGGGTGCGGAAGCCATTGTCGTGCTGGAAAATTTCGCGCACGTGCTCGAGGAGGTGATCGCGCAAACGTCGGTCAAGAATGTTGTCGTGGCCTCGCTCGGCGATCTGCTCGGATTCAAGGGGATGATCGTCAATTTCGTGGTTCGGGTCGTCAAGAAGATGGTTCCCGCCTGGAATCTTCCCGGTGCGGTTCGCTTCAACGCCATGCTTGAGGATGGCGCCAGGCACGAATTGAAGCCCGCGGAAATGGGGCAGGAGGACATCGCCTTTCTGCAGTACACCGGCGGCACTACGGGTCTTGCCAAGGGGGCGATGCTGCTAAACCGCAACATCCTCGCCAATCTTGAACAGGCTTCGGCCTGGGTGAAGCCGTTCTTGCGGGACGACGGCGATCAAATAATCATCACGGCATTGCCCATGTACCACGTGCTGTCGCTGACCGCCAACTGCCTGTTGATGATGAAGATCGGCGGGCTCAACATTCTCATCACCAACCCACGGGATATTCCCGCGTTTGTCAAAGAGTTGCGCAAGCACCGCTTTTCGATGATCACGGGCGTCAATACGCTTTTCAATGCCCTGATGAATCATCCCGATTTTACGAAGATTGATTTTTCCGCTTTGCGTATTTCCATGGGCGGCGGCATGGCGGTGCAAAAGGCGGTTGCGGACCGCTGGAAGCAGATAACCGGGTGCACGCTCGTCGAAGCCTATGGCTTGTCGGAGACCTCCCCGGCGGTGACCATCAATCCGTTCGACCTGAAGGAATACAACGGCGCGATCGGACTCCCCGTGCCTTCCACCGAAATAGAAATTCGCGACGATGCGGGCAATGAAGTGCCCCTCGGTGAGTCGGGAGAGCTTTGCGTGCGCGGTCCGCAGGTAATGAAAGGCTACTGGAATCAGCCGGAGGAGACCGCGAGAGTCCTGGACGCCAAGGGCTTTTTATCCACGGGCGATGTCGCGGCCGTCGATCACATGGGATTCGTGCGCATTGTCGATCGCAAGAAAGACATGATCTCGGTATCCGGGCTCAAGGTCTTTCCCAATGAAATCGAGGGCGTGGTGGCCATGCATGCCGGGGTCCTGGAATGCGCGGTCATCGGAGTGCCGGACCCGCATTCAGGGGAAGCGGTAAAGCTATTCGTCGTCAAGAAGGACGCGGCGCTTGATGAGGAGGCATTGCGCGCCCACTGTCATGCCAATCTCACCGGCTATAAGCGTCCGAAGTACATTGAATTTCGCACGGAACTGCCCAAAACGAATGTCGGGAAGATATTGCGGCGTGCCCTGCGCGATGCCGGCAAGTAGCCGCGCGGGCCAGGGCCGGCAGCAACGGTTTCCGCGTTATTCGGTTTTTTTGGCGGCGCTGCGCAATCCTGCGGCAATAGTCCTCAGGAGTTCATCCCGCAGGACGGGTTTTGTCAGATAGGCGGTTGCACCCAGTTTTATACCTCTGACATAGCTGTCGTCGTCCACCAGCCCGGTAAGCAGGATCACCGGTACCGATCGGGTGGATTCATCGCGCCGCAACACTTCGAGCAACTCGAATCCGTCCATGTAAGGCAGGGAGATATCCGACAATATCAGGTCGGGAACCCCGGCGAGAATGGCGCGGATGGCTTCGGTGGCATCCGCGGCCACGCGAACCGAATAGCCCGCCGAGCTCAAATGGATTCTCAGAGTATCGCGCAGCGACGGGTCATCTTCAATTATGAGAATGGATGCCATTGGATTGCATTATGCATCGGCAGGGAAGACGCGCGCCAACCGATTTGATTGCCCGGGTGAAAACTCTGCTGCAGCGTGATGGGTCAATCGGTCAGCCAGGCGCGTAAAGCCAGGTTGACTTCCTCGGGTTGTTCGATGGTGGAGAGATGTCCACAATCGCCTATTAACACCAGCTTCGCGCCGTTGATTCCGCTGGCAAGCTCCCGGTGCAAGGGGGGCGGCGTGATGGCGTCCTGGTGACCGCACAGAACCAGGGTGGGGCATCGAATTGCCTCAAGATGGGGCCGGCTGTCAATGCGCCGGATAATGGCCGATTCCTGGCGATAAAACGCCTCTTCGCCGACGTTTCGCGCCATGGCGCGTATGGTGCCGACGATCTGCCGATCATACGACCTTGCGCGATTTACCAGAGCCGGGAGCAGTAGATTGGTAACCTCGGCAAAGCGCCCACGCCGCGCAATTTCGATCAACGCGTGCCGGCGTTCGGTTTGCTCCGGCGTGTCCGCTCGAGCGCTGGTATCCAGGAGGGCAAGTTTCAGTACTCGACCAGGCGCCTGTCGCATGATCTCCAGGGCAACATAGCCCCCCATGGAAAGTCCCGCCAGGGAAAACTGTGGAAATGGCGCGCGCTCCAGGAGCTGCGCTGCCAAGGATTCGATGCTATCGGCACCGGTGGGGCTGGCGACCCAACAGTCTGCGATGTCCGAAAGGGTTCCAATCTGCGGCGCCCACAACAAGGAATCACAAAGCAGACCGGGGATGAGAACCACGGGGATTTGGGACATATTTTTATTTTATCAATGAGTTAGTGATGCGAGTTTCATTTTTTCGACGGGCACTGATTATCCCCGAGGCTGACGCCGCTAGATAATTGTTTTTTCAGTAAAAGATCCAAGATTCCCTTCCGCATTCTGCCTTGACAGTGTACAAAAAACTACGCATAATCACCGGTTTCGTTCGGAGGGGTTCCCGAGCGGTCAAAGGGATCAGACTGTAAATCTGACGGCTCTGCCTTCGAAGGTTCGAATCCTT
>MEQV01000037.1:5512-8733 GCA_001770355.1 Betaproteobacteria bacterium RIFCSPLOWO2_02_FULL_62_17 | reverse complement strand
CGCGCTCTGGAAGGCATACGATGCAGCGCACCAGCCGACGGCGACACAGATGGATGTGTTTCTGAGCGGGCTGCTCGCGTTGCCACCCGAAGCCACCAGTTGGAATGAGTTGTTGCACGAGTTCGCGCAGCGCCGCCACCCTGACCTGCACGCGGTGTTTCGCCGCATCGTCTCGGCCGTCCCTCACACCAAGGAGACCCGCATGGCCTTCTTCTACTGGGCGGCGGCAGAGGCATTCCCCAACAACCCGAGCGCGCTGCTTCCCGAGCTGGTCGACGGCTTCTGCAGGCTCGATCATCACAGCTACGATGCCGATGCGCTCCTGCATATTGAGGATTACCTGCTGGCCGGGCATTTTGAGGCTGAGGCTCTGCGGCTGGCCGAGCATTTCCTGCCGGTCGAGCGCGAGGACGGCGGACTGATGCCGTACGCCGTGCCCGACACCTGCAAACTGATCTTTCAATTGCGCGTCGGGATCGCACTTCGTTCCGGACCGCGCGCTGCCGGGTCTCTGGAAGTCGTGACGCATGCGCTGGGGCGAGATATCGAAGATGAAATCGACGCCGAGGCCATTACGCATGCCGCCCGGGTCATCTGCGGCGCGGAATCCCGCTCCGCGTGGACACGAGAGTGCTTTGCGCTTGTGGCGGGTGACATACGGACAAGCGATCAGGCCTGGCAGGAATGCCTGCGCCTGTACGACACGTTGACCGGTGTGGCTCACGATGCGTGGCGTTGTGACAATTTCCCGCCCGGGTGCGCATTTCTCGGGTTGTCGCGGCTGCTCGAGGCCATTTACAGCGCGAGCGCGGAAACCGAGAAGAAACGCAAGAAAAAACCGCAACCCGACAATCTTCTCGACTATCTGAATCCGGGCGGAATGGAGGCGCGGCTGGCCCGGAGCTGCCAGGACCTGCTGGGCGTGAATGAGCCGCGCGCGCGGATACTCTTGGATACGCAGGAAGTCCTGCTCAATTTCGCCGGCCGCCACCGGTTGATCGCCGCTGCCGCTGCCGCCGCGACGCGCGCGGAACTGGCGCGCCTGCGCGGCGTGCTCGAAGGTGGGCGCTGAACCGCCGAATAATCCGGTATGACAATCGAGTAGTGCGGGGAAGAACTTTGGTCAGAGAGACATGAGCTGGATTATCTAGTATAATGCTCATCAAGATAACCAATTGCAACATGGGCAACATGGAGGCTGATCATGCCGGCGATCAAAGACAAGGCATTGTCCGGGTTTGGCACGCTGGCGGGTACGCTCGCTGAGGTGCGATCGAGCTTGGGACGATCGCGAGCCGAGCGCGCCATCGCTCTGACCTTTGCGCACGAGAACGAGCGCACCGTACGGGCAATTGCCGAAACGCTTGTGGGTCTTGGGCCGCTGGTCGCCACGCTCATGAAGCAGCGGCAGCGCAAAACCCTGGACAGGATCATCGATGCACTGGTGCCGACCGTCCCTCCCCCCGAACACATGCTGACTGAGGCGCGGATGACGGCGAAGGCACGCAAGGCGGTGCTGGAGGGCGCGGAGTGGCTGACGGCCGCGCAGATCGCGCAGTTGGCCGGATTCAGCGCGTCGAACCCCAGTGCACAGCCGAACAAGTGGAAGAAGGACGGACTGATCTTCGCGATCCGCCATCAGAGCGCGGACTATTTTCCGGCCTATGGGCTCGATCCGACAGCCAATTACCGGCCTGTCAAGGCGCTGGCGAAAGTGCTAAGTGCATTCGGGAGTACCAAGGATGCGTGGGGCTTGGCCTACTGGTTTGCGTCGGTTAACAGTTTTCTGGGTGGAAAGCGGCCACAGGATCTGCTGGCCAACGCGCCGGACCGGGTGATCGAGGCCGCGCACGACGAAGCGGCCGAGATCGCGCATGGTTAGACCGTCCGCGAAACCGAAGGCGGTACGGACCGCAAAGGCATCGAAGACGGTTGTACGGTCGACAGCGGCGCCGACACCACCGGCCCCCCTGCACGTTTCGCCGACGACCTGGCCTCAAGGGCGGCCTATCCATCGGGTACATTTGGTGCGCTACGCCGCGGACGGTTTCAACCCGGGCAAGAAGGGCGACGCCCGATTCAGCCCTATCGTGGATGCTTCTGGTGCAGCTATTCCAACGCTTTACGGCGGGAGCACGTTCGACTGCGCAGCCATGGAAACGGTTTTCCACGACGTGCCGTTCGCATCGGGGTTTAAGAGCTTCGACCAGCGCAAGTTGGTGGGTCAGATACATTCCGTGCTGCTACCTGCGATGGATCTCGTGTTGGCGGACCTTAGCAATGTCGCGCTGAGGAAACTCGGCGTGCCGCGGGCTCAGTTGATTGATACGGAGAAGGATTGTTATCCGGAGACGCGCAAGTGGGCCAAAGCGATCCATGCACGGGTCGCGAAGATCCAGGGCTTGTGCTGGACATCGCGTCAGGACGACCGGGCTCTGGCGATAATTCTCTTTGGTGATCGAATCGCCGCCAAGACCCTTAGGCCGCACGGCAGTTCTCGGTCGCTTCTCAGCGATCCCAGCGGCTACGCTGAATTGCTAATCCTGGCCGATCGCATTGGTGTAAGTGTCGTCGCGGGAAAATCTTAAAGCAGTGTCTCGGCCAAGTGGTCTTGCGTCGAATTTGCATTACATCGTTGAACACTGTTGGGCATCGTTGAGCAAATTGGCAGCGAACGCATGGACGTAACATGTTGATTGACAAATAATTCCAGCCCGACTATCTTTCAGTAATCCTCCGCAAGAAATCATTTCGTCCTGCGCAACCAGAAATTCAGTTATTACAGGTCGAAAGTAACGGACCGCGTGCATAGGAAAAGCAGGCGCCGCGTCCTCGGCACAGACGTTTGAATCGGCAAGGGAATTTGCGTCAGGGGCGCGCCTCCTGCATATCTTTTGCATACTTTGCGTGCGCTCGCGCCGCACGCTCCGCATCCGTGTCGATGCCACTCTCGAAGTGCAACCCTCGGAATCTTTGGTTTTTTCTGGCTTTCTTGCAGCAAGCTTCTAAACCTGGCATGGCCTATGCAAGAGATAGGGTGAGCAACAACCAACCGGAGAAGATCATGAGCACCGCCACCCTCACAATGAATGCCCCCGAACTCGCGCTCAGAGCCGTTGAAGCGGCTGCCGCGAATTTCAATACCGCAACCGAAAAAATGACGCTGGCCACGAAGGCTGCGCTGACGCTGGCCGGCGCACCGCTCATCGGCCTCGCTTTCG
>MEQV01000037.1:0-5440 GCA_001770355.1 Betaproteobacteria bacterium RIFCSPLOWO2_02_FULL_62_17 | reverse complement strand
CCGCAATCGCGCGCTACCTCAGGAACGTCGCGCTGTTCCTCGCCGCCCCGTTCATAGGCTTGGCCTACATGCTTGCCCTCCCGTTCGTTGGTCTGGGCACGCTGGTCTACTTCGGCGTCAAAGCCGCTCGGCGATAACGCATCGCAGCCGGAATAGACGGCCCTTCGGGGCCGCTTCTCTTTGTAAGAGACCCGACTCAGGCGTTGAGCAGATCGAGGATGCTGCGCAGTTCCTGGCGAATGAGCTTGGCCTCGACCGCCGCCGCCGTGGCCGCCGCTAACTCCGCGGCATCCGCCTTTAATGCAAAACGCCCGTTGGAACCCTGGGATTCGTCCAGCCGGTTGCGTGCGCCGCTGATGGTAAATCCCTGCTCGTAGAGCAGTTCCCGGATGCGCCGGATCAACAGTACCTCGTGATGCTGGTAATAGCGCCGGTTGCCGCGCCGCTTGACCGGCTTGAGCTGGGTGAATTCCTGCTCCCAATAGCGCAGCACGTGCGGCTTGACCCCGCACAATTCACTCACTTCGCCGATTGTGAAATAGCGCTTCGCCGGGATCGGCGGCAGGTCAGCCTTGGGTGTCTTGCTGTCCATGAGCCTGCTCAACCAAGGCCTTGAGTTTCTGACTGGCATGGAAGGTCACGACGCGCCTTGCGGTGATCGGGATTTCCTCGCCGGTCTTGGGATTACGGCCGGGGCGCTGGGGTTTGTCGCGAAGCTGGAAATTGCCGAACCCAGAGAGCTTCACGCTGTCACTGGCTTCAAGCGCATGACGGATTTCCTCGAAGAACGTTTCCACCATGTCCTTCGCCTCGCGCTTGTTGAGCCCGACCTTTTCGAACAGCATATCGGCGAGCTCGGCTTTCGTGAGTGTCATTTCTTCTCCCTAGGCACGCAATTTAGCCCCGAACTGAGCCTTGAGGACATCCAACAATCCCGCCTTGATGGCGTCGGCTTCTTGGTCGGTCAGGGTGCGGGCAGTATCTTGTATAACTACCCGGAATGCAAGGCTTTTTTCCCCGGCGGCGACCCCCTTGCCGCGGTAAAGATCGAACAGTTCTATGTCCTGTACCGGCCCTGGACGGACCGCGTTCATGGCGTCCAGAAGACCCTGAACGGGGGTCGCCTCGGCCACCAGAATGGACAAATCGCGGGTCATCGGCGGAAATTTCGAGACCACACGGTATCTGGGCAGCGCCTGATCCCGTAACGGCTCGACTTCAATCTCGAACAGCACCGCGGGCAGCGGCAATTCATATTTCTGCTGCAGGCGGGGATGCAGTTCACCGAGCCAGCCGACTGGTCTGCCATCCAGGACAACGCGCGCGCTGCGGCCGGGGTGCAGCGCAACATGGGAAGCTGCCTCGAAACGCGCGGTACGTGGGGATAACAGCGCTTCAACATCTGCCTTGAGGTCGAAAAAGTCAACAGTGCGTGTATCCACCCCCCACTGCTCAACTATTGCAGGACCATAGGCGAGCGCGGCGATTTGCAGGGGTTGCGCCAGGCCCGCCAGTTCGAGCAGACCGTCCATTACCGCCGCATCGCGCTTATATACACGGGCAAGTTCAAATACGCGGATGCGATCGAGTTTGCGGTTCAGGTTATAGCGCAGATTGGCGACCAGGCTGCCAAACAGGCTGCTGCGCATGACCGAATATTGCGCAGCAATGGGATTGCGAACCCTGATGGGATCATTGCGTCCGGCAAAATCCTTCTCCCAGTCTTCATCGACGAAACTGTAATTGATAACTTCGGTGAAATCGCGACCCGCCAGCAAGCCGCGCAGCTCGTGCGCGGCGCGCCGCCCCTCGGGCTGCGTGCGCATGATGGCGGGCGCGGACGCGGGATGCGCCGGGATGCGCTCGAATCCATATACGCGCGCGACCTCCTCGATCAAATCCTCCTCGATCGCGATATCAAAGCGGTACGAGGGCGGCGTCACTACATAGGATAGCTCCGCGCCGCTGCCTTCACGCCCGAAGGCGAAACCCAGGCGCATGAAGATATCCGCCATCTCTCCGCTATCGACAGGAACACCAATTACCTTGCGCGCGCGCGCCACGCGCATGCGTACCGGCGCACGCTGCGGCAGCGCATTGGCGCGGTCCTCGACCGGCCCGGGCTCACCGCCGCAGATATCGATGATAAGCCGTGTCGCACGCTCGATTCCAGAGACGTTGTTCTCGAAATCCACGCCGCGCTCGAAGCGGTGCGCCGCGTCGCTGGAAAAATTGAAACGCCGCGCGCGCCCCGCGATGACATCGGGAAAGAAAAACGCGGACTCCAGATAGAGGTTGCGCGTTTGCGGTTCGGCCTTGGTCGAAGCGCCTCCCATGATGCCGGCAAGACCGATGGGCCCGGTGTCGTCGGTGATACACAGCACCGATTCATCAACATCGACAATCTGCTCGTTGAGGAGCTTGAGCTGCTCGCCTTTTTTGCCAAAGCGCACGCCTATGCCGCCGGCGAGCTTGTCGAGGTCATAGACATGCAGTGGCCGCCCCAGTTCGAGCATGACATAGTTGGTGACATCCACCAGAGCGGAAATGCATCGCTGGCCGGCGCGTTCCAGGCGCTGTTTCATCCATGCGGGCGTGGCGGCCGCGGCATTGACATTGCGGATCACCCGGCCGCTGAAACGCCCGCAGCCAGCGGCATCGATTGCCCGTAGCGGCAGTGCCGCATCGCAGGTGGGCGGAACCGCGCCGATTTCGGGCGGCATCAAGGGCGCGCCGGTCAGCGCGGCGACTTCGCGCGCCACGCCCAGCACCGACAGGCAATCGGCCCGATTGGGGGTTAGTTTGAGGTCGAAAATCCGATCGTCGAGGGCCAGCGCTTCGCGAACGTCCTGTCCCGCCGGCGCTTGCGCATCCAGTGCCAGCAGCCCGCTGTGATCCCCGGACAGGCCCAGCTCGCGCGCCGAACACAGCATCCCCTGGCTCTCCACGCCGCGCATGGTCGCGGCTTTGATCAGAAAAGGCTTGTCGGAGGACTCCCCCCGAAGGGTCGCGCCGATGCGCGCACAGGGAACCTTCATACCCGCCGCCACATTGGGCGCGCCACAGACAATGCGCAGGGGCGCCGCAGCGCCGACGTTGACCTCGCAAACACTGAGCCGGTCCGCATTGGGATGGCGCGCGACGGCGAGCACTTCGCCCACGACGACGCCGGAGAACTCAGGCGCCACCGCTTGGCAGCTTTCCACTTCCAGCCCAGACATGGTCAGCAGGTGCGCGAGTTCATCCGATGTCTCATCCGGATTCACCAGTGCGCGCAACCAGCTTTCGGAAAATTGCATCGGATCTAACGGAACTGTTGGAGAAAACGCAGATCGCCATCGAAGAACAGGCGCAGGTCGTCGATGCCATAGCGAAGCATGGAAAGCCGCTCCAGCCCCGATCCGAACGCGAACCCGATATAGCGCTCCGGGTCGAGACCGAAATTGCGCACCACGGCCGGATGCACCTGCCCGGCGCCGGAAATTTCCAGCCAGCGGCCCTTTTGCGGGCCGGAGGCGAACATCATGTCTATCTCCGCGGAGGGCTCGGTGAAAGGAAAATACGAGGGGCGAAACCGCACCTGCAGCGCGTCGGTCTCGAAGAACTTACGCAGGAAGTCCGTGTAGACGCCCTTCAGATCCGCGAAGCTGACGTTTTCATCGATCCACAAGCCTTCCACCTGGTGAAACATGGGCGAGTGCGTGGCATCGGAATCGACGCGGTAGGTGCGCCCGGGCGCAATGACCTTGATCGGCGGCTGGTGCTGGCAGGCATAGCGCACCTGCATGGGGCTGGTGTGGGTGCGAAGCAACAAGGGCAGCCCCCCTGCGTCGCTGCCTTCCACATAGAAAGTGTCCTGCATCGAACGCGCCGGATGATTCTCAGGGTTATTCAGCGCGGTGAAGTTGTACCAGTCGGTTTCGATTTCGGGTCCGTCGGCGACATCGAACCCTATCGAATTGAAGATCGACTCGATACGCTGCCAGGTGCGGATAACAGGGTGAATTCCACCGAGTCCCCTGCCCCGTCCGGGCAAGCTCACATCCAGCGCCTCCACGGCCAGCCGCGCATCCAGCGCGGCGTTCGCCAAGGCGTCGCGGCGCTGGTCAAGCGCGGCTTCGATACGGTCCTTGGCGGCGTTGATGCGCGCGCCAGCCTCGCGCCTTGCATCCGGCGCGAGTGTTCCCAATGTTTTCAGCAGCGCGGTCAAGCTGCCGGATTTGCCGAGAAAACGCGCCTTGACGCGCTCGAGCTCGTCCGCATCGGTAATGCGGCCGAACTCCTCTATGGCGCTAATGACGATTGCGTCAACGTCGCTCATGGTTGGCAAGTTCCCATTGCCTCGCCGGCCGGAATGGGGGCGAGACCGGAACGACTATGCAGCCAGTTTCGCCTTGGCCTGCCCGACGATCTTCGCGAACGCCGCCTTGTCGGCAACCGCCAGATCGGCGAGCACCTTGCGATCAATTTCGATCGCCGCTTTTTTCAGGCCGTTCATCAGGACGCTATAGGTGATGCCGAGTTCCCGCGCACCGGCATTGATACGGGCAATCCAAAGCCCGCGGAAGTCGCGCTTCTTCGCGCGCCGATCGCGGTAGGCGTACTGCCCGGCTTTCATGACCGCTTCCGTGGCTACGCGGAATACATTGCCGCGGCGGCCGCGGAAACCTTTGGCTTTTTCCAGGACTTTCTTGTGACGTGCGTGCGCCGTAACGCCGCGTCTTACTCTTGGCATGACATGACTCCTGAGTTCTGTACGTGAACGGTGGTTGGACTGATGGCGATGCCAATCAGCTGTAGGGCATCATTGCCCGCACCGCACGCAGATTGGTGTCATGCACGGCGGTTGTGCCACGCAGCGCGCGCTTGCGCTTGGTGGTCTTCTTGGTGAGGATGTGGCGCAGGTACGCGCGGGATCGCTTGATACCGCCGCCTCCCAGAACGTTAAAGCGCTTTTTGGCGGCACTCTTGGTCTTCATCTTGGGCATGGTAATACTCCTTTTTTCTGCAGCGGCGGGTGACCGGACAACCCAACGTGTCCGGCACTTGTGACCACGACGCTGCTTGTTTGCGAATGCGGCAAAGCCGCTTCGCCGGTCCGGGTACCGCTCCCAATGCGTCAAAAACGCCTTAAGAGCGGCCCTGGTTATTTCTCAGACCCCGGTCATTGCGCGGGCTGCGCGACCGCAGCCTCGGCCTTTTTCTTGACCGGTATCACTTTCTTCGGCGCCAGCACCATGACCAGCTGCCGGCCTTCCATCTTGGGCCACTGTTCGACGACGCCGTAAGGTTCCAGATCCAGCTTCACTCTTTCGATCAGGCGCATACCGAACTCCTGGTGCGCCATTTCGCGGCCACGGTAACGCAAGGTGACCTTGGTCTTGTCGCCCTCTTCCAGGAACTTGATCAGGTTGCGCAGCTTGATCTTGTAATCGCCCTC
>MEQV01000036.1:198-9969 GCA_001770355.1 Betaproteobacteria bacterium RIFCSPLOWO2_02_FULL_62_17 | reverse complement strand
GCCGACGGCCTTATCCGTCCTTGCCGCCACCACCAGCAGCTTCGCCACCGGGCCGTGGGAGATGAAATGCTTGCGGCCATTCAAGACGTAGTACCCGTCCTGGCGCTCGGCGGTGAGCTTCACGCCGCCTTCGGGCCCCTCATACGGAAGGTGATTGTCGCCTCCCGCGCCGGGCTCGGTGCTCGCCCCGCCAATCAAGTAAGTGGGGTCGTCCCGGAACGCCGTGAGGAATCTTTCTTTCTGCTCCTTCGTTCCGCCCATGGCGATGCCGCGCGCGAGCTTCCAGCACTGGGTGAGTATTTTGCTGCAGCAGATATCGACGTACGACATCTCGTCGATGAGCACGAGCCAGGTGCGAAGATCGCATCCAAGCCCGCCGTACTCTTCAGGCAGCCCGACCGTGCGCAGGCCCAGGGCGTCCGCCTTCCTGACCATTTCCCACGGGAAGTCCTGAAGGAGGCTCTGCGAGCGATCGAGCTTCTCCGCGATAGGCCGGATTTCGTTTTCGGCAAATTTTCTTGCCACATCCTGCAGCGCCCTCTGTTCTTCGGTCAACTCTACGCCGTACATGTCCGCCTCCTTTTCGAATCGAGCAATGAATCGCGGGCCATGGAGAGTTCTTCTCCCGGCATGTTCACTCCGCAGCAATGCCGGTGCGGCTGATGAGATCGCCGTATACCTTCAATTCGGAGCGGATCAACCCGGCCAGCGCCTCGGGCGTGCTCGATACCGGCTCGAAGCCAAGGTCGCGGAAGCGCTTCTGCACGTCGGCCTGGCGCAGGGCGCCGGCCACGCCGCCGTTCAGGCGCTGGATCACCGCTGGCGGCGTGCCGCGCGGCGCGGTGACCGCGTTCCAGAAGTCCGCTTCGTATCCGGCCGGGCCGCCCGACTCCTCGACCGTGGGCACCTCCGGATGGCTCGGCAATCGGGTCCGCGATCCAGCCGCGAGAAGCCTGACGCGGCCTGAGTTGATCACGGGCATCAGCGAACCGATCGTGCCCAAAGCCAAGTGGACATCGCCGGTGCCCACCGCGTTGTAGACCTGCGCCGCCTCCTTGTAGGGCACGTGCACCATCTGTATGCCGGTCAGGTACGCGAGCAGCGCCGCACTCATATGCGGCGGGCTGCCGATGTACGGGGAGCTGTAGTTCAGCTTTCCGGGGTTCGCGCGGGCGGCGGCCACCAGGTCCTTGATGCTGCGATAGGGGGCCGCAGTGGCGACCGCTATGAACAGATGTGCGCGATACAGCATCGAGATCGGCACGAAGTCCTGCTCCGGGTCGTAGGGAATTTTCTTGAACAGCTTCGGCGCCACCGCGAGGTGCGGCTGACCGGACATCAGGATCGTATAGCCGTCCGGAGGCGATTTCTTCGCGGCCTCGAAGGCGATGAATCCGTTCGCGCCCGGCCGCGCTTCCACGATGACGGGTTGGTTCCAGGACTTGGACAGCGCATCGGCCAACACGCGGATCGCCACGTCCGGCGCCAGACCCGAGGGGTACGGCGAAATGATGCGCACCAGTTTGGTCGGGAATTCCTGCGACCAGGCGGGCAGCGCGGCCATGAACGCAACCAGCAGACTCGCGAAAGTTCGGTACATAGTCACCTCCTGCTTCAGCGCAAACGGTTGATCGGGTTCTTCCCTCCAGTCAAGGCACGAGCACGATTTTCCCCAGCTGCTCCTGGCGTTCCAGAATGCGATGCGCTTCGGAGGCCTGCTCCAGCGGCAGCACGTGGCTGATGACCGGGTCGAGCTTGCCCTCTGTGGCGAGATCGAGCACATGCTTCTGTTCGAGACGAGTGGCTCCCCGCGTGCCCAGCACGTTGAGATGCCGCCGGTAGAGCAGTTCCACATCCACGGTGCAAAAGCGGCCTCCGTGCTGGCCTGCCGCGACCAATGTGCCGTCCATCCTCAGCGATTGCATGCACAGGGGCAGCATTTCGCCACCGACGTTTTCGAGCGCGAGGTCGACGCCCTGTCCTTTGGTGATCTCCATGATCCGCTCGGGCAGCTTTTCCTCGCGGTAGTTGAGCACGTGGGTCGCCCCGAGCTTGAGCAACGGCGCCACTTTTTTCGCCGACCCGGTGATGGCGAAGATGCTCGCCGCTCCGGCGAGCCTCGCGATCTGCATCGCCGCGGTGCCCATGCCGCCGCTCGCCGCGGTGACAAGCACTCGATCGCCCGGGCGCAGGCCTCCCCGAACGATCACCATGTGCCAAACCGTCGCATACGACCAGAGCAGGCAGGCGAGCTTCTCGAAGGACATGGAATCCGGCGCGTGCAGCAACTCCGACTCCTTGCGGCACACGTACTGCGCGTACGCCCCAAAGCGCTGGTGTCCGGGAAGCCCGATGTCCACGCACAGGTTGTCCAGGCCGCGCTGGCAGTACTCGCAGTGCCCGCAGGCGGGACAGGTCATGGCGACCACGCGGTCCCCGGGCCGGAAGTCGCGCACCTGCGCGCCCACGGCATCGACTTCCCCCGCCGCCTCGCGCCCGAGCTGAAAGGGCAAGGGCAGCGGCGCGCGGCCGGGCGGCGGCGTCAACAGGCCCTGGCGGTAGCGCAGGTCCCAGCGATTTACCGAGGTCGCCCGCACGCGCACCAGCACCTCGTCGGGCCCGATGTCCGGCACAGGAACTTCGACGCACTGCAGGACCGCCGGGTCCCCGTACTCGAACAGACGCACCGCCATCATGCTGTGCGGTGGCATGGCGCCGCTTTCCCACTTTCACCGGCCGCCGCGCAGCGCCCGGGTTGCTTTTTCATCGACCTGCAAGGTGGCCGGATCGATGACGACTTTGTACACCTCGCGCGCCGCCTGCAGGGACACCAGTTCGTTCTCGACGTCCTCGTGCACAGCTTGCGGATCGCGCTCGGCAGGATTGCCGACGCCACCGCCGCCGCTCGACAGTTTCTCGACGATGTCGCCGTGCATGATGGTCGCCATGCGGTGCGGTTTCACCCGGATTCTTTCCGCGCCCCGCAGCAGATGCATGCGCGACTTGGGGGAAGGCTCGCCTCCCAGGGCCCCGAAGCCCTGCACCTCGTCGCCGTCGGAGCTGCCGGTGGCAACGCCGGAATCGCTGCCTTCGTTGATGGCGGACCAGTGAATACCCGGGCCGCCGCGCCAGCGCCCCGCTCCGGTGAAGTCCGGAAGCATTTCGTACCTGACCATGCGCCACGGCAGGCGGATCTCCATTTCCTCGGCGTCGCCGCGCCGCACCGCTCCCAGCGCGGTGAGGCAGCTTACGCCCTGGTAGCCGTCGAAGCCCGCGACCGCCCCGCTCGAACCGTCGTAATCGAACGAAGTGCGCACATATTTTTCGTTGGTGCGGACGTTGAAACCGAATACGTAGTCGCCGCGATGCTTGCCCCAGGCCGCCACTGCGCGCTCCGGCCGCGCCTTGGACAGCGCCTCCAACACCGCTTCCATGACCTGGATGCCCACATTGACCGGCGAGGCTCCGACCGTGGCCGGATACTGGGCATTCACCACGGTTCCCGGCGGAGCAATGATGTGAATGGGGCGCATGGTGCCTTCATTGTGGTATTCGGCCAGCGCCGGGTCGAAGATCAGGATCACCGCCGCAAATGCATCGCCGTAGGTCGCGGCATAGATGCTGTTGATGAAGCCCTTTCTCTGCGCATCGCTCTTCGAGAGATCGATGGTCATCTCGTCGCCCTTGATGGTGATCTCGGCCCGCACCCACACCGGCTCATCGAGCACAGTGCCGTCATCGTCGGTCGCCGCTTCCCCGGTGTAGGTGCCGTCCGGGATTTTTCGGATTTCCTCGCGGATGGCGCGCTCGGTCCGGTTGATCATCTGCTCGACGCAATCGAGCACCACGTTTCTGCCGTAGTTGTCCAGCATCGCCACCACCCGCTGCTCGCAGCGCTTGGTGGCGGCCAGCATGGCGTAATTGTCGATGCGCGTGCCCTTCGGAAAGCGCACGTTGTTCCAGATCAGCTCCAGCACGTCGGTGCGTTCGCGCCCCTTCGAGATCACCTTGGTCGGTGGAATGATCACGCCTTCGGCGTGAATATCGAAGCCATTGGGAAAATATCCGCCGGGAAAGGAGCCGCCGGTGTCCTGCTGGTGCGCCCTCACCATGGTGAAGAACAGCAGCTCCTTCTTGTAGAAGATCGGCCGGAAGAAGGCCCAGTCCGGCAGGTGGCAGCAATGCCCGCCGTGGTAGGGATCGTTGGTGAGGAACACATCGCCCGGATGGATGTCGCCGCCGAACTTCTCCACCAGCGACTTGACCGCAAAGCCGCTGCCGAGGAACTGCGTCGGCAAGCCCTCGGGCACGGCGATGGTCTCGCCTTTCGCACCCCAGATGCCAACCGACACGTCGTGCAACTGGCTGATCAAGTAGTTCTGCGCGGTGCGGTCCATGACATGGCGCATCTCGCGGCAGATGGTCTGCATCGAATGCCACACCGTGGCGACGGTGGTCGGATCGGTCTTCGCCCTGGTCACCTTCTTGGTCCTGTTCATGATCATCTCCCTCTTGTCGCCGCGGCCTTTTTCTGGCGCGTCAGCACATAGTTCTTGTAGGCATCAACCTGGCAGCGGAACCCTTTCGGAATCACGACGGTCATGGTGGCCTCCTCGACAATCGCGGGGCCCATGAGTACGTTGCCTCCTTGTATTCTGTCCCCGTCATATACCGGCGTATCGATATCCTTGCCGTCGAAGCGGCACTTGCGCCGGCGTTTGAGCGCGGCCTTGGGATTGGATACTCCCTTTACGATTTCGCGCAGGTGGAATGGAGCCCTGGGCGCGGTGGCTTTCAAGCGCAGCGACAGGATTTCGACCGGTTGCCACGGCATGGCAAAAGTGAACAACTCTTCGTGCCTGGCGCTGAACCGCGCCACGGTGGCGTCCAATTGGGCGCGTTTCAGCTTGCCGCCGGGCACTTCGGTCTCCACCTCGTGAAACTGCCCGACGTAGCGTATGTCGGCGGTGCGCTTGAGCGTAAGCGCCTTCTCCGCGATCCCGACATCGCGGAAAGATTGCTTCGCTTCCCTTTCCATGTCCTGGAACAGCCGGTTCATTTCATCCAGGTCGACGCCGGTGCTGCGCGCGAAGAAGGCGCGCACGAAGTCCTCGCCCGGATCCATCGCGAACATGCCGAAGGCGCTGAACAGCGCCGCGAACGAGGGAATCACCACGGTCGGCATGCCGAGCAAGTCCGCAATGAAGCCGCCATGGGTCGGCCCTCCCCCGCCACCGGCCACCAGCACGCACTCGCGCACATCGTGCCCGCGCTTGGTCGACACCTCGGAAATCTTGTCGGCCATGCCGGCATTCACGCTCTTGAAGATCGCCTCGGCGGCCTGAATCGGACTGATCTTCATCGGCCCGGCAACCACATTCATGGCCTTTTTCGCTAATTCGAGATCCAGGGGTATCTCACCGCCCAGGAAATAGTCATGCGGGATGTAGCCGAGCAGCACATCGGCGTCGGTGACGGTCGGCTGGGTTCCGCGGCCGTAACAGGCGGGACCGGGATCGGCCCCGGCGCTTTGCGGCCCCACTTTCAGCAGCCCCAGGGAATCGATTGCGGCGATGCTACCGCCCCCCGCGCCAAGCGTTTCGAGATCGACCATCTTGATGGCGATGCGCTGGTCGCCATCCCAGTTCTCGGTGGTGGTGGGAATTTCCCAGCCTTTGATGAGGCTTACGTCGAAACTGGTCCCGCCCATGTCCACCGCGAGCAGGTTCTCACGGTTGAGGAGTTTGCCGAGATAGACCGCCGCCGATGGCGCCGCGGCCGGACCCGAATCCAACAGGTGGACCGCGCGGTGGATGCACTTTTCCACCGGCTGAACCAGTCCGTTGGCGAGCATCATCAGCATTGCGCCCTTGAAGCCCGCATCCTCGAGCCGGGTCTTGAGCTTGGTCAGGTAATGCGACACCACCGGACCGACGTAGGCCCCGACGACGGTGGTATTGAAGCGCTCGAACTCGCGCCACATGGGGAGCGTCTCGTGCGAGGTGGTGACGTACATGTCGGGGGCCACTTGCCTCGCGATCGCCGCGGCGCGCAGCTCGTTTTTCGGGTTCTTGTACGAATGCAGGAAACAGACCGCCAGCGCCTCGACGCCGTCCTGCTTCAACTTGGTGACCGCCTCGACCACCTCGCGCTCGTTCAGCGGGGTGACGATCTCTCCCGTGTACACCACGCGCTCTTCGATGCCGAGCCTTCTCGAGCGCGGCACCAGCGGCCGGTTCGGCGGAATGAACACGTTATAGAGCGAAATGTCGACCGGCTTGATGCCGCGCCGAAGCTCCAGGACGTCGCGGAAGTTCTTGGTGGTGATCATGCCGGTCCTGGCGCCCTGGCCGGTGATCAGGGTGTTGGTCGCCAGGGTCGTGCCGTGAATCAGAATATCCACGGTGGCGAGCAAACCCCGCACGTCGCTCTGGTAATGGCGGGCTGCCTTCTCCAAGGCGTGCATGAACCCGTCCGAAGGATCCCTGGGCGTGGTGGAGGCCTTGAACTTGGTGAGTTCTCCAAGCTCGTCCAGCACCAGACAGTCCGTGAAGGTTCCGCCTACATCGATCGCCACGCGCTTTTTCGCTAGCTTCCTTTTCATCCTCGCCTCTCCACGATTACTGCCGCATCACCCCGTCAATGGGCGTATTTGTGAACCGATTTCGCCATCGCCAGCACGTTTTCGGGCCTTGCTTCGTCCGGAATGCTTGCCGCTCCGTCCAGGACGAAGCCGCCGCCCCGGCCGACTTCCTCGATCAGCCGCTTGCAGTACTGGTCCACGTCGTCAGGGGTGCCGGTCACCAGCAATGAAGTGGGCACGTTGCCGCGCAGGCACACCGTGCCGCCCAGGACTGCTTTCGCGCGAACGAGGTCGGTCTGTTCGAACCAGTACACCGCCTTGCCGCGCGGAATGTCGCCGATGTGCGCGAGGCGCGAGCTGCAATTGCCTTCCCAGAACACCACCGGAATCAGGTCGCACGCGATCAGATGCAGGATCATCTTTCGCAACCCCGGCCAGTAGAAAGTCTTGAAGTTGTCCGGCGACATGAAGCCGTCCAGCCCCCAGTGCAAGGGGATAAAGACGTAAGGCGTGCCGCCGGCACGGGTTTCCTCGACCACGCCATGCATGAGCAGCTCGCCCGCCTTGTCGATGGTCTCGAGCAGCTTGTCGCGGTTGCGGAACATGTCGAGCATGCCGCCCTTGGAGCCGCGCAGGAAATCGGTAACGTGATCGTAGGGCGCCTTGCAGAAGCCGCCGCCCACCGAGGGGAAGCCCAGGACGGCCATTTTCTTCGCGAGTGTGATGGTCTTCTGCACCAGGTGTTCGGCGCGCTCGCCCGCCTCCAGCAGCCGCATCAGGCTTGCACGCAAAGCCGGATTCGCAAACGCGCGCATGTTGGCGACAAATCGCCATTCCGACAGCGACGGGAAATCGGGCAGGTTTGCCAGGCCCTCGAAGGCGCCGCCGGCGCGCGGCAGGTACTTGCGAAAGTAATACCCGGTGGGATCCAGGAGATACTCGTCGTACTCGGTGGCGGGCATGTACTCCCGGTCCAGGTATTGGAACGTGGCATTCTTGCCGGTGCCGTGACCGGGCCACTTGAACAGGCGATAGTCCAGCGCCTCCAGGGTCGGCCCGTAGGTATTGAGCGTCGGCGCGTAACCGTCGGGCTCGAGCCACAGCACCGCTTTCTCAAAAGCGGCAGCCGCCTTGTCGGCGTCGTACATTTGTTCTTCGAAGGTGATGCCGGCGAACTTGGCGGTCCAGAAGCGGGTGCCAAAAACGAATGGCACCCGATCGGTCTCCTTGAGCGCCACCTGGTCCAGCAGCCGCTGCTTGCGTTCCGCGTACAGCGCCGCGGGAGAATTGTTGCTTTGGTCCATCCCTGCTCCAATGCCTCGCTTGTTTCGCATTAGGTAGAATGCCGGGGCTTTCATCATTGACCTAGATCAACGATGGGCGAGTTTCGGCCGCGTATAAGAGGCTGCAGGAGAATCGAGCGTTCGCCAAAGGAGGAGACCATGAAACTTAACTGGAAAGCAGCGCTTGCCGCTGCGGCATTTCTGGGATTGAGCAGCGCGGCCATCGCGCAGGACGTGAGGCTCTATTTCACCTCGCAGAGCCCGGCAGGCAGCCGCAACGTCGCCTGGTTCACCGAGTGGGCGAATCGCGTCAATGCGCAAAGCGCGGGCACGCTCAAGGTGGAAGTAAAGGAGATCGGCCCTCTCGCCAATTTCGGCAATGCCCACGCCCGGGTTCTGGACGACGTGGTGCAGATCGGCTGGGCGCCGCACCCGCTCATCGGCGGAAAATTTCCCTTAAGCGAAGTCGCCGGCCTGCCGTTCCTGGCCGATGACTCGGAACAGGCCGCGGTGGCGCTGTGGCGGCTCTACAGGAGCGGCGCGCTGGACGCGGAGTACACCGAGGTGATTCCGATCTGGCTGGGAATCTTCCCGCAAAACCAGGTGCATTTCCGAAAACCAGTCCAGTCGATCAATGATCTGCGCGGGTTCAAGATCAGCTCCTCGGCCCGCACCCAGGGCCAGTTGACGGCGCGGCTCAATGGCGCGCCGATCTCGATACAGACGACCGACGTGTACGAGGCGCTGCAGCGCGGCACCATCGACGGCGCAATGCTCTCCTGGGCGGCGTTTGTGCCCTACAAGCTCGCCGAGGTGACCGCTTATCACGTCGAGGCGCCGATCGGCGCGTGGACGTTCATGTTCTTCATGTCGCGCGCCAAGTGGAACGCGTTGCCGGCCGCGGCGAAGAAGGCGCTCGAGGCCAACGGCGGCGAGGCACAAAGCCGCGCCTGGGGTAAGTTTCTCGACGGCGAGTTCGCCAATGCGCGCGCTGCCGTGGCGGCGATGGCCAATCACACCATCGTTCAGCTTTCGCCGCAGCAGCGTGACGCCTGGCGCACTGCGGCCATACCGGTGATCGACGAGTGGAAGAAGACCCGGCCCAGCGGCGATGCGGCCGGGCAGAAAACCATCGAGGCCTACAGCAAGCTGCTCGCGCAGGTCAAGGCCGGCAAGTAAAACCGAACCCTGGGGCTGCCTCAACTGAACATCGTCGAGGGTAGCCACAAGCTCAGGATCGGAAACAGCACCAGCAGCGCGAGCTTCACGAAATCAGCGACGCAGAAGGGCAGCACGCCGCGGTAAATGGCCGCCAGGGGAACATCCGGCACCAGGCTTTTCAGCACGAACAGATTCATCCCGAAGGGCGGCGTGACCAGGCCGATCTCGACCGCCACCAGGTTGATCACGCCCCACCAGATGAGGTCGTAGCCCATGTTCAGGATGATGGGCGTGACGATCGGCACCGTGATGATCATCACGGTGAAGGAATCCATGATGCAGCCGAACATCAGGTAGACGATGAGGATCATCGCAATGATCACCAGTTGCGGCACATCGAGCGCGCCGGCAAAGGCGGTCGCCTTGGCGGGCAGTTCGGTCACGCCGATGAAGAACGAGAAGATCAGCACGCCGAAGATCAATCCGTAGATCATCGCGGTGGAGGCCGTGGTATCGGCCATGACGCTCCAGAACACACGCGTATGCAGCTTGCCGCGGACCAGCGCCAGCAGAAATGCGCCGAAGGCACCCACCGCCGCCGCCTCGGTGGAAGTGAACACGCCGCCGTACATGCCGCCGATGACGACGCCGAACAGCATCACCACCGCCCCTGCGCGGCGCAGCGCCGCGAGCAACTCCCCCGAGCGGGCTTGGGCTGCCGCCGGTGCCGCGCCTGGCTGGAAC
>MEQV01000036.1:0-171 GCA_001770355.1 Betaproteobacteria bacterium RIFCSPLOWO2_02_FULL_62_17 | reverse complement strand
TACAGCAGCGTGGCCAGCAGCCCCGGTGCGATCGCGGCGACGAACAGTTGCCCGATCGAACTCTCGGTGAGCAACGCGAACACGATGAGAGGCGTCGAAGGCGGAATCAGCGCACCGAGCGTGCCGCCGGCCGCGACGCAGCCGTTGGCGATCTCGGCCGAATAACCGCGC
>MEQV01000035.1:2400-9414 GCA_001770355.1 Betaproteobacteria bacterium RIFCSPLOWO2_02_FULL_62_17 | reverse complement strand
CTATCAGAAGTGAGGGCTATCCGCTACCACGACGAGGCGCGTCTCGAACTGGTACACGAAGTCGGCTACTACACCGCAGTCAGCGCTCCACTTGGCGAGCGCTTCGACAAGGCTATCCAATCGGCAGCAAAGCGCGCGGCCGAGTTTCCCGATCTAGGGTCGCCATACTTCCATGGAACTCGTAGAGTGTTTCCCAAGAAGTTCAAGTTCTCCGTCGTGTATATGACGCACGAGCAAGAAGTCTTCATCCTCGCCATAGCACCATTCAGGCGAAAGCCTGGCTATTGGCGCATGCGCAAGAATGACTGACCGGCCGGGGAGATAGGTAACAAAAAAGTCTGGAGACAGCCTTGGTGCACGGCACGGCATCGCGGGATAATACCCATGCGGGTGAACGGGAGAGGAGATGAGCGAAGAAGACACCGTTCGAAATGAAACACCGACCGGCTCCGACGCCGCCGTGATCTCCCGTCCCGATCGCTGGGGGCTGCTGCCGGACCAGTCCGATGGCGGCAAACACGATCTCAAGACCCTCTTCGTCTACTGGTTCGTCCAGTTCAATCCGCTGTATTTCATCAGCGCCTTTTGCGTGCTCTACGGCGTGTTCCTGGTCGCGAGAAACATCGACGCGTTCGACCCGGGTTCGCCCGAGCGCGCGCAGTTCGTGCTGTTCGCCGTGATCCAGGCCTACGAAGCCCTGATAGTCGGCGGCGCGGTCTTCCTGGTGAACCGCGCCAACGCGGTGCGCCCGGCGGTGTTGCTCACGCTACTCGAGGCGGTATTCCTGTTCGACTGCACGTTTCGCCTGGAGAGCATCGTGCTCGTCGGCGCGATCCCGGCCTCGTTTGCCATGGGCGCATGGCTGCTGCTGGCCGCTGTGAAGCTGCGGGTGCTTGCCGCGGTCATGCGCGTGCAACTCACCCGCTGGCACTACACGACCGTCATTGGCACCGCGCTTGGCATTGTCGGCGTCATCGCTTTGCTGTCGCAGCCGGGCACCGACAAGCTCATGATGCTGCAACTGGCGGCATGGTTCGGCACCCTGGTCATGCTTTTGCTGGATGTTCGCCGCCCCCGGCTCGCTTCGATGCTGGCGCAAACGGACGATGAGCGCTTGCGGGCCGATCGCTGCATCATGGCAATATTCCGGCTGCTGGCGGGCTTTTACTTCTACCACGTCTGGAGCTACATCCTGCTGGCTGCCGGCCCCGACATCATGGGCGCGGCCATCCTTCCCCAGGCAGGGGCATTTTTCGTGCTGCATGCCATCGTCCGGGAACGCGCAAAGGACACCTGGATTTTCGCGGTGCTTACGCTCATCGCGACGCTCCCGGCAGCGGTGGCAATGCCATATGCCATGTTTCTTCTCGCCGCGGTATTCGCGTATCGGGTGTGGTGCGGTGCGCGCGGCGGCCTCGCCGTTGGCGCGGCCTTCGCGCTTTACGCGGGATTGTGGCTGTACGGCTGGCAAGGCGGGAACCAGCCCCTTCCCGACCTTCCTTCGCTCTGGTCGTGGCGAACCGCCGCATTGTTGATAATCCTTTGCCTGATCGGCTGGTTGCTGCGCGACCCGCTGGCATGGGCGATTCTCGGCGCGGGCGCACTGTACGCGGGTTACCGGGGATTCGAGCAATTTTTTCCAAAAAGCGAACTGGGACTGGGCCTGTTGCTGCTTGCCGCGGGATTCATCGTCTTCGCGCTGGGTCTCGCCATCAATTGGTGGTTCCGGGCCGCGCCGAAGGAACCCGAACCGCCTCCTTCGCCAGAACCGCCTTCTTCGCCGGAACAGAATACGGGGACGTGAGGGATCCGGCGAAGGCGTGATACGCGTTTTTCCAGCTTGCGCGGCAGCAGAGTTGCTAGCCGCTGGGTCTGAAACCCAGCGGCGCGAGCACGGCAATCGTCACCAGCACCACCAGCACCCAGATAATCAGCCTGAGAGGCACGCGTTTTCGCGCTGCGGCCGCGCTCGGGCGATCCGAGCCCTGCTGAACCACGCCCGCGAACCAGCGGTCGGCGCGCCCGCCAAAAAGTTCCACCGGAGAGCGGCCGGCGAACTTCGCGTACAGCATGGTGGCCGCGAGGCAGGAAAACAGGATCACCGTGTTGGGCCACTCGGAAAGCGCCCAGGACCAGTTCGCGGTCCAGCCGAAATCGCTCAGCGGCCACAGCGGATAAATCGGCCAGGTGGGTCCGCCGCCGACGATGTCGCAGAAGTTGTGCAGCGCCGAGGCGAGCATAGCGAGCAGCGCCACCCGCCAGGCGCTTGCGCTGCCCGCGGATTCAGCCGCGCCGGCGGCGTCGCCGCGCGATCGCGCAATGCGGGTGGCCAGCAGCCAGGCGACGATCCCGGTCAGCAGCACGAACGTCAGCCCGTGCGTGTAGCGGTGGTGCACCACTTTCCAGACGTTCTCGAAGGCGAGGTCCTTGTCCAGGCCGTACCAGAGGATCGCGCCGCCATAGGCGAGCACGTCGATATCCGGCGCAAGGCCCGACCAGGCGACGATGCGGCGCTCGTTAGCGGAATCAAGCTTGCTCGCATCGGCGAAAAACCAGCTGATCATCAGGTGCGAGGGACCTTGCATGGCACCTAAGCTCCGCGTTTGCCGCGGCTTGCGCGCAGCCGCAGCGCGCACAGCACGGCAAGCAAAGCAAAGAAAACCAGCAGCACGCCGACCGAAATCACGTGGTAGGACACGCTGTCCTGGTCCCGCGAAACGGCAAATGGCCAAGCGAAGGCGAGAAAAGCCGACGCTGCAACCGAAGCGTAGAGCAGCGCGCTTAGTGCTTTTGACACGCAGTCGCTCCCAAACGATCACTCTCGGCAGGTTGCCGGGAGAACACTGCAATGTTGAAGCACAGGCCAAGCAGCACGACCGGCGCCAGCGAACGTCTGAAATCGAGCAGCGGCAGCTTCGGAAAATCGCGGCGCAGAGTGTTCCAAAGGAAGCGAACCAAACATGCCACAAGCGCAATCAGCGCGATGAAAAACGAAATGCCCGAAAGACGCAACGTCGCCAGATCGGAAAGCGTGAATACCGGCATTCCTGCCAAGGCGGTGCCGGACAGCCCAAGCAGGAGAACGAAGAGCAGGGCGCGCATAAAAACGACTTTACCGCTATCGCAATCGGCGCGCCAGGCAAAACGCGGGTTGTTCACGTTCATATGTGAGGAAGAAGGACAACTCATTGGATTTGTCAGTGGCCGTCGCGGTGTAGTGAATTGACACATATGTATATCGTACATATTATGCACACGTGGCCACCAAATTCGACCCTAAAAAAGACGTAGAAAACATCAAGAAGCACGGCGTGTCGCTGTCCGAAGGCGATGGAGTACAGAATGATCCCCTTGCAATCACCATTGAGGATGACTCTGCCATTGGCGAGCAGCGCTTCATAACGATTGGAATGAATGTCTTCGGGTCACTGATGGTCGTTGTTCACACGCCCCGGGGTGAGGATACGCGTAACATTTCGGTAAGGAAGGCAGATCCCAAGGAACGGAGAAATTATGAAAAAAGTATATGACTTTTCTAAAGGCAAACGAGGCGCAGTAATTCCAACGCCTGGAAAAACACGTATTACGATTTACATGGACGACAATATTCTGAAGAGCTTCAAGGCCCAGTCGGAAAAGACGGGAAAGGGATACCAAACGCTGATTAATGAGGCTCTAAACGCATATCTTGGAATTACCGAGCAGCCAGTAACGCAGGAGCTCGTGCGCAAGATCGTGCGCGAAGAGCTTGCGGCTCACAGTTGAGCGCTAACACCATGCGGCAAACCGACGGCCCCTTTGCCGAAACCAAGGAACAGTTGGCAGGGTTCTACATGATCGAGGCGCGGGATCTGAATGAAGCCATCCAGATCGCCTCGAAAATTCCCCCGGCGCGGGTGGCTTGTATCGAAGTGCGGCCGATCCGGCCGATCCGTGAAACCGTCGCCGAGGCCCAGCGGCGCGACAATGCTTAGAAAAGGAGACAACCATGGCAGGCAGAAAAAGCAGTCCGGCAAGACCCAAACAGCGCCCGCGCGCGCAACGCAAACTGGTGGTGCTGGTCGCCACACGCAAAGGCGCATGGCTTCTGCACGGCGACGCGGCACGCAATTCCTGGCGGGTCGACGGCCCGCATTTTCTCGGCCACATCATCAGCCACCTGGTGCTGGACCCGCGCGACGGGCGCACGCTGCTCGCGGCGGCCAAGACCGGTCACCTCGGCCCGACGGTATTTCGCTCCACCGACATGGGCCGCAACTGGAAGGAAGCCGCGCGCCCGCCCGCGTTCGCGAAAGCGCCGCAGGGCGAGAAGGGCCGCTCGGTCGATCACACCTTCTGGCTCACCCCCGCGCATGCCAATGAACCGAACGTCTGGTACGCGGGCACTTCGCCGCAGGGATTGTTCCGGTCGGAGGACGGCGGGGTGACCTGGTCGCCGTTTTCCTCGATCAACGACGACATGAAATACCGCGAGTGGATGGGCACGGTGCAGGACGGCACGCCGGACGGGCCGAAAATGCACTCGATCATCGTCGATCCGCGCGATCCGAAACATCTGTATTTCGGCATGTCGGGCGGCGGCGTGCATGAGTCCGTGGATGGCGGAAATACCTGGACGCCGCTGCTCAAAGGCATGGAGGTGGTTGAAGGGTTCGATGCAAGCACGCCGACCTTCCATGACCCGCATTGCGTTCGCATGTGCCCGAGCAACCCGGACCGCCTGTATCAGCAGAACCATTGCGGCATCTACCGCATCGACCGGCCCTCGACCGAGTGGGTGCGCGTTGGCCGCAGCATGCCCAAGCGGGTTGGCGATGTGGGATTCCCGATGGTGGTGCACCCGCGCGACGACAATACCGTCTGGGTGTTGCCCATGAACGGCACCACCGTGTGGCCGCGCACCAGCCCGGAGGGCAAACCCGCGGTGTACGCCACGCGCAATGCCGGCAAGACCTGGCAGCGGCAGGATGCCGGTTTGCCGGCCAGCCAGGCTTGGTGGACGGTGAAGCGTCAGGCCATGACCGGCGATGCGCAGGATCCGGTGGGACTGTATTTCGGCACCACCAGCGGCGAGTTGTGGATGAGCCGCGATGAGGGTCGCAAGTGGAGCTGCATCGCGCGGAATCTGCCGGAGATCTACGCGGTCGAAACCGCCGGGATCTGACCGCGACGCCATGAAGGTGCTGATCCCGGGCGCGCTGCGCTCCTATACCGAGAGCAGCGAGGCTGAGGCGGCGGGCGCGACGCTGGGCGAGGTTCTGGTCGACCTCGACCGGCGCTACACCGGCATACGCTTTCGCATGGTCGACGAGCAGGACCGCATACGGCGGCATATCCGCATCTTCGTCAACGGTGGGCAGGTGCGCGAGCTGTCGCAGCCGCTTGCTATCACCGACGAGGTGGTGATCGTTCAGGCCTTGAGCGGCGGTTAGACCATAAATTCAAAAAATATTCTGTATTTGAGATAAAAATAAGCTGTAAATTGACGCTCTGCGGACATTCAAGAAAAAATAAGTTTTTAATTCGCAGATGCATCGGCTCGCTCAAATCCACTTCGCCCTGCGGAAGCGGTAAAACAGATAGCTATCCAGCACCACCATCACCGCGAGCGCGAACGGATAGCCGTAGATCCAGCCAAGCTCGGGCATGTGCTGAAAATTCATGCCGTAGATGCCGGCGATCATGGTGGGAACCGCGACCAGGGCGGCGTAGCCGGCCAGGCGCTTGGTGACCTCGTTCTCGCCGATGGTGATCAGCGACAGGTTGACCGATATCGCGGTGATCACCAAATCGCGTTGGGCATCGATTGACTGGTTGATGCGCGTCAGGTGGTCGTGGACATCGCGGAAGTATTCCTGGGTATCGGCGCACAGGGCCGGCACGCGCCCGCCGTGCAGCTTGCTGGTGCCTTCGAGCAACGGGGCGACCGCGTGCTTCATAACCATCAGTTTCTGCTTCAAGTCGTACAGCGCCTCGACGTTGGCGCGGCCGGAGGCATTCGCGAACATGCGTTCCTCGATAGTCTCCAGTTCCTGCTCCAGTTCATCGAGCACCGGGAAATAACGGTCGACCACGGCGTCCATCAACGCGTAGAGAACGAAACTGGCGCCCTGTTTCAGCAGATGCGGTTCACGCTCGCAGCGCGCGCGCACATCGGCAAAACCGCGCTTGGCGCGGCTGCGCACGCTGAGTATGTAGTTGGTACCGATGAAAATATCGACTTCGCCCAGGTGCAGTTCATCGGCCTCGATTTCGACTGTTTGTAAGACCACGAACAGTGAATCCTCGTACTCCTCGATCTTGGGGCGCTGGTGGCCGTGGTGGGAGTCTTCCACCGCGAGCGGGTGCAGGCCGAACTCGTGTTGCATGAGCGCCAGTTCTGCGGGGCTGGGTTCGGCGAGCGCCACCCACACGAAGCAGTCCTCGCGGCTGACATAGTCGCTGATCTCCTCCGGCTTGATGTCGGTGATTTTCTTTCCGGCTTGATAGGCGACGCAATTGACGATCATGTTTTTCTCCGTGGCCCGAATGATAGCAACCGCGAACCCGCGATGGCGCGAAAAGGCGCCGCGAGCGGGTAAAATTCCACGCCTTATCCCGAAGAGCAGCGTTCATGCCCGCCATCAGCCGCCGTACCTCGGAGCTCGGCACCGAGAATGCATTCGTGGTGCTAGCCGAGGTCAATGCCCTGGCGCGCCAGGGCAAGGACATCATCTCCTTTTGCATCGGGCAGCCGGACTTCCACACGCCCGCGCACATCCAGGAGGCGGCCATCCGCGCCGTGCGCGAGGGGCGCCATGGTTACACGGCGTCGGCGGGAATAGACGAATTGCGCGCCGCAGCGGCGCGCTATATGGGCGGCATGCGCGGCTTGCAGATCCGCGCGGAGGACACCGTGGTGGCCGCCGGCGCCAAGCCCTTCATCGCCTATACCATTGTCTCGGTGACCGACTACGGCGCCGGGGACGAGGTGATCTATCCCAACCCCGGCTTCCCGATCTACGAGTCGCAGAT
>MEQV01000035.1:0-2391 GCA_001770355.1 Betaproteobacteria bacterium RIFCSPLOWO2_02_FULL_62_17 | reverse complement strand
CGGCGCCGTGCCGGTGCCGCTGCACCTGCGCGAGGCGCGCGATTTCGCCTTCGATCCGGCAGATCTGGAAAAGCTGATCACGCCGAAGACGAAGCTCCTCATCCTCAATTCGCCGCAGAATCCGACCGGAGGGATCCTCACGCGCAAGGATCTCGAAGCGATCGCGGCGATCCTGCGCCGCCACCCGCAGGTGTGGGTGTATGCCGACGAAATCTATTCGCGCCTGTGCTATGGGGAGAAGTTTTGCTCGATCGCGTCGCTTCCGGGCATGGCCGAGCGCACCGTCATTTCCGACGGCGCCTCCAAGACCTGGGCGATGACCGGCTGGCGCATCGGCTTTGCCTCCAACCCGTTGCTCGCGCCGCATTTCGTGCGCTGGATCACCAACACCGAATCCTGCGCATCGCATGTGAGTCAGTGGGCCGCGCTGCAGGCGATCGAAGGTCCGCAGGACGAGGCTGAAATGATGCGCGCCTCGTTTCTTGAGCGGCGCAACCTTATCGTGGGCCTGCTGAACCAGGTGCCGGGTGTCACCTGCCGCACGCCTGGCGGCGCTTTCTATGTCTGGCCCAATGTGACCGAAGCCTGCCGCATGGCCGGCGCCGCCGATTCGGAGGCGTTCAGAAAGCTGCTGCTGAACCAGTCGGGCGTGGCGGTGCTGGCGGACATTCACTTCGGCGCGCGCGTGCCGGGCGAAGGCCAGCACATCCGTTTTTCCTACGCGGCTTCGAAGGCGGCAATTGAAAAAGGCGTGGCGCGCATGGCCGACCTGGTGCGCGGGGGGCGGCGATGATCTGGAAACCCAATGTCACCGTCGCCGCGGTGATCGAGCGCGGCGGAAAGTTTCTGTTCATTGAGGAGGAATCCGAGGGCGAGCGCGTCTTCAATCAACCTGCGGGCCACTGGGAATCCGGAGAAACCCTGCTTGCGGCCAGCATCCGCGAGGCGCTGGAAGAGTCCGCCTGCCGTTTCCTGCCGCGCCACCTGGTCGGCGTGTACAGCTGGCGTCATGCGGTATCGGACACCACCTATCTGCGCTTTGCCTTCTGCGGCGATATCGACGGTTTCGAGCCGGGCCGGGCGCTCGATGCGGGCATCATCCGCGCGGTGTGGTTGGGCGCCGAGGAATTGCGCGGCTGCAGGGACCGGTTGCGCAGCCCCCTGGTGCTGCGTTGCGTCGAGGACTACCTGGCCGGCAGGCGCTTTCCGCTGGATCTGGTGGCGCACGTCGCCTGATCGCGCCATTGGCTGCTGAACGCATTGTTGTCGGCCTGTCCGGCGGGGTGGACTCCGCGGTGGCGGCGCTGCTGCTCAAGCGTGCCGGGTACCAGGTGGTCGGTCTTTTCATGAAGAACTGGGAAGACGACGATGACGACCAATACTGTTCCACGCGCGAGGATCTGGTCGATTGTGCCTCGGTGGCCGATGTCATCGGCATCGATCTGGAAGTCGTCAATTTCGCGGCGGAGTACAAGGAACGCGTGTTCGCGGATTTTCTCGCCGAATACTCGGCCGGCCGCACGCCCAACCCCGATGTGTTGTGCAACGCGGAGATAAAATTCAAGGCATTTCTCGACCACGCGCTTGCCCTGGGCGCGCGGCGCATCGCCACCGGGCATTACGCGGGTGTGCGCGAGGGGGCGGCAGGCTTCGAGCTGCTGCGCGCCGCCGACCGCTCAAAGGATCAGAGCTATTTTCTGCACCGGCTCAATCAGGCGCAGCTCTCGCGGGTGCTGTTTCCGCTGGCTGGGCTGAAAAAGACCGAAGTGCGCCGCCTTGCCCGGGAAGCCGGCTTGCCGGTGCATGCCAAGAAGGATTCCACCGGCATCTGTTTCATTGGCGAGCGGCCGTTCAGGGAATTTCTTAATCGCTACCTGCCGCGCAAGCCCGGCCCGATGCGCACCCCCGAAGGCAGGGTGGTGGGCGAGCACATCGGGCTCGCCTTTTACACTATCGGGCAGAGGAAGGGCATAGGCGTGGGCGGGATCAAGGGCGGTTCGGAGGATGCCTGGTACGTGGCGGTGAAGGACCTGGCAAAGAACGAGCTTGTCGTGGTGCAGGGTCACGACCATCCCCTGCTGTACACCTGCGGACTCAACGCAGCGGATCTTTCCTGGGTGGGAGGCATCGCGCCAGCCTCAGGGGCGGCGCTCACCGCGAAAACCCGCTATCGCCAGGCGGACACGCCCTGCCGTATCGCGTCCATCGGGACTCAGGCCATGCGTCTTGAATTCGACGGCCCGCAATGGGCGATAACCCCGGGACAGTCAGCGGTGCTCTACCACGGTGAGGTCTGCCTCGGCGGAGGCATTATTCAGTAGGGCGGTCGCGCCGGAATGACGGCGTGGAGCTATGTTTTCGGGGACGTGTCGGCGAACGACGGCCGCTCTT
>MEQV01000034.1:13666-19545 GCA_001770355.1 Betaproteobacteria bacterium RIFCSPLOWO2_02_FULL_62_17 | reverse complement strand
CTCGCCCATGAATACCACCGACACAATGCGTCCCTCGACGACGTTGCCTGCCCGCGCATCGTCGGCGGAAAGCACGCTCAGGTCTTCGGGACGCACCGCGACGCTCACCTTGTCGCCGGCTCGCGTGCCCTCGGCCAGGCGCGCGCGCAGCTTGCCGCAGGCGGTCGCCACATCGCCCAAGCCGGCCGCATCGGAAAGCGCCGCGACCTCGCCTTCCAGAAAGTTCGATTTGCCCAAAAAACTCGCGACGAAGCGCGTGGCCGGATTGCGGTAGATTTCTCCGGGCACCGCCTCCTGCGCGATCAATCCCTTTTCCATCACCGCCACCACGTCGGACATGGTGAGCGCCTCGATCTGGTCGTGCGTCACGTAGACGGTGGTGATGCCCAGGCGCTTCACCAGATCGCGCAGTTCCACGCGTGTTTCTTCGCGCAGCTTGGCATCGAGGTTGCTGAGGGGCTCGTCCAGCAACAACACCTTGGGTTCGCGCACCAGCGCGCGCGCCAGCGCCAGGCGCTGCTGCTGCCCGCCGGAGAGGAACGGTGCCGGCCGGTCCTCCAGTCCGTCGAGTTTCACCAGGTGCAATGCCTCGCGGACGCGGTTCCTGATATGTTCCGCCGAAGGACGCTGCTTCATTTCCCGCAGCGGAAAAGCCACGTTCTCGAAAACGTTGAGGTGCGGCCAGATGGCATAGGACTGAAACACCATGCCGATATCGCGCTTGTGCACCGGGACATCGATGCCCTTCGCCGCCGAGTACACCGGCACCCCCTCGATGCCGATCTCCCCTTGCGAAGGCTTCTCGAGGCCCGCCAGGCAGCGCAGCGTGGTGGTCTTGCCGCAGCCGGAGGGTCCCAGCAGGGTGTAGAACTGCCCGGTCTCCACCACCAGCGAAATCCCGCGCACCGCGTGCACCGGCCCCTCGGCAGTCTGGTAACGAACGTTGAGATTCTCCACCTTGATCATGGCATTACCTTGTCTGTGTCAGCGCGCGGCGAAAGCCCACCAGGCGCAGTAGAAGTACCAGAATGAAAATGGCGATCATCATGAGCGTGGCGATCGCGCCGACTTCCTCGATGTCGCCCTCGTCCCACATGATCCATATCAGCACCGAGAGCACCTGGTTGTTCGGCCCCTCCGCGAGGATCAGGGGCGTGCCGGCAAGGCGCACCGAGAGCAGCACCACCCAGATCCACAAGCCGGCAAAGGTGGGCAGCATCAGCGGAAAGAACACCCGCAGCATCACGCGCCAGGGCGGCGCCCCGCTCGCCCCGGCGGCCTCTTCCAGATCTTTGTGAATCTGCAGGATGGCGGCGTTCATGGTGCGCGTGCCGTAGGCAATGTAGGTCAGGGTGAAAGCGAGCATCACCGTCCAGATCGAGCCGTAAATCCCGAGCACCAGGAACAGCCACAGAAAGGCGATCGCAGCGACCACCCCGGGGATGGTGTGCGGAATGAACGCCAACACATCGAGAGTCTGCCGCCCCCAGAAGCGGCTGCGCACGATGACCATCGAAATGAGGTAGGAGATGATGGTGGTCGCCGTCGCGGTCACCATGACCAGGAGCAGTGTGTTCCACAGCACCGTGCCAAAGCGCGGAAACGTAAAAATGTGCTGGTAGTGCTTGAGCGTGAGGTTGCGCAACACTTCCCCGCTTGGAATCTCCACCACCGGCACGAACGAGGCGTACAGCATCACGACGAACGGCAGCATTACCGACAGGAACATAAAAGCAAACACAAACACCAGCGCGGCCCAGCGCCATTTGCCCAGGTCGGCCTGGCGCGGCCGGTAAGCCTTGCCGGTCACTACGGTGTATTTTTCTGAGCGTCGGATCACCGACCAGTACAGCCACGCGCACAGCAGACCAAGCGCCAGATACAGCATGCCGAGCGCGTTGGCCTCGCCGTAGGTAGGCAACACCGAAATCGCCTGCAGCGCGGCGAAGATCTTGGTGGCGAAGACGTGCAGGCCCACCGGCATGCCTAGCACTCCCGGAACCTCGAACACTTCGAGCGCGGTCATCGCCTGGTAAATGGTGACCGCGATCACCCCCGGCAGCATCAGGCGCAGGGTGACCTTGCGCGCCGTGGAAAACGGCGAGGCGCCGGAGGTGGCGGCAGCCTCTTCCAGCGCCGGGTCCATGGAGCGCAGCAGCGGCACCAGCATGAGAAAAGCCGTCGGCACCAGGCGCAGGCCTTCGACAAACGCCATGCCGGTGAGTGTGTAAATGCTCAGCGGCGCGTCCTGCAGGTTGAAGGCGTCCATCAGCCAGCGATTGATCCAGCCCGAGCGCGGGCTCAGCAGCAGCACCCAGGCCATTGCCTGGATCAGGGCGGGCATGGCGAAAGCCATCGGTATGCTCGCATAAATCCAGATCTTGCCGGGCATGTTGGTGCGCTCCACCAGCCAGGCAAGAATTACGGCGATGCCGATGCCCAGCAGCGTCGATTCGGCCACATAGACCACCGTGTTGTAGAACACCCGGTAGGTTTCCGGATCGGACCAGACCTTGACGTAATTCTTCACGCCCATCTGGTCGAGGGAAAAATCCGCGGGCAGCTTTGCGGTTGAAAAGCTGCCGAGGATGAGAAATACGAGCGGCAGCAGCACCCCTACGGCAACGGCCGCGAAGACAAAGTGATGCCAGGCTGAGTTCCCCCTCATGCCCGGCATTCTCTCCGGCCCGGCGCGCTTAGTCCAGAACCGTGTTGGCTGGCCGCGGCGCGGCTGTAACACGGACTGCCGCGCCTGGCAGAGGCGACGATTGCCGACTAAACTTCGTTTTCAGCATCGAGAGGAAAATTAACGGTGAACAAATCTGCATTGGCTGCCGCTATCGCCGTCATCGCCTCACTCGCGCTGACAGAACCGGCCATGGCGCAGCCCTATCCGGCAAAACCCGTACGCGTCCTGGTCAGCGGCGGCGCCGGCGGACCCAACGACGTGCAGAACCGCGCCATCGCGCAGATTCTGTCGGCCAACCTCGGTCAGCCTTTCGTGATCGAAAACCGTGCAGGCGCGCAAGGCACGCTGGCGCTCGAAGCCTGCGCCAGGGCGACGCCGGATGGTTATACGCTTTGCACCGGCGCCACCAACAACATCAACTACATGCCTACGCTGCGGCTGAACCTGCCCTACGAACCGTTGAAGGACTTCGCGCCCGTGGCGCATACCGGCTTTGTCGATGCCGGCATCCAGGTGCATGCCTCCATTCCTGTTGCCACCATGGACGAACTGATCGCCTACGCGAAAGCCAAGCCGGGCGTGCTCAACTGGGCTTCCTTCGGCCCCAACACCAGCAGTTTCTATTTCATGGAATCGCTGCGGCGCACGCGCGGCGCGGAGTTTCTGCATGTGCCCTACAAGTCCTCGGCGCAATCGCAACAAGCCTTGATCGCCGGCGAAGTGCAGGTGAATCTCTATTCAGTGGGACAGGCGCTTTCGCAGATCAAGGCGGGCAAGCTCAAGGTGCTCGCGGTAATGGGCAGCAGGCGCCTGCCCTATATGCCCGCGGCGCCCACGCTCAAGGAGGCCGGAGTCGATCTGCCGCTGTCGACCTGGTACATGCAGTTCGCGCCTGCCGGTACCCCCAAGGACATCGTTTTGCGCCTCAACGGCGAAGTCAACAAGCTGATGACCAGCGCGCAGTTCGTCGAGAAATTCATGACCCCGATCGGCGTTTCGCCGCCCGACGCCATGTCGCCCGAGGAATTGAGCGTGTTCATGAAACGCATGCGGGACGGATTCGCGGAGGTCGCCAAAACGATAGGACTGAAACCGGAGTAATCAGCGTAATTTTGGTGTCGGCGTACTGACTTCGGCGCACTGGGCACGGGGGCGCAGCGCGTGGTCCATGAGCACGCAGGCGAGCATGCCCTCCGCAATCGGCGTTGCCCGCAGACCCACGCAGGGATCGTGGCGGCCGGTGGTCTGCACCGTGGTGGGTTTGCCGTCGATATCGATGGAGCGGCGCGGCACGCGGATCGATGAGGTCGGTTTGAGCGCAATGCTCACGACCACGTCCTGACCGGAAGATATGCCACCCAGCACGCCGCCGGCATTATTGCTGAGGAAACCGTCCGGGGTCAGTTCATCGCCGTGCTCGCTGCCGCGTTGCGCGATTGAAGCAAAGCCCGCGCCGATCTCGACACCTTTCACCGCATTGATTCCCATCATCCCGGAAGCAATATCCGCATCGAGGCGCCCGTAGACCGGCTCGCCCCATCCCACCGGCACACCCTGCGCCACTACGGTCACGCGCGCACCGCAGGAGTCGCCGTCGCGCCGCAGACTGTCCAGATAAGCCTCGAGCATCGGTACGGACTCCGGATCGGGCGAAAAAAAGGAATTGTTGCCAACGTGCTCCCAGCCGCGAAACGTGAGTGCATGCGGGCCGATCTGTGCGACATAGCCGCGCACCTCCACGCCGTAACGCTCGCGCAGCCATTTCTTCGCTATCGCGCCGGCGGCCACGCGAATGGTGGTTTCGCGCGCCGACGCCCGCCCACCGCCGCGATAGTCGCGCACGCCGTATTTCTGCCAGTAGGTGTAATCGGCATGGCCGGGGCGGAAGGTTCGCGCGATGTCGGAATAATCCTTGCTGCGCTGGTCTTCGTTGCGGATCACAAAGCCGATCGAGGTGCCGGTGGTTTTTCCCTCGAAAATCCCCGACAGCAATTCGATGCGGTCGGATTCCTGGCGCTGCGTGACATGACGGGATGTGCCCGGCTTCCTGCGGTCCAGTTCCTTCTGGATGTCCGCCTCGGCGAGTTCAAGTCCCGGCGGGCAGCCGTCGATCACCCCGCCCATGGCCGGGCCGTGCGACTCACCGAAGGAAGTCACGCAATAGAGTGTGCCGAAGCTGTTGCCGGACATGATTGGAGTTCCATCGTAAGTCGTTGAAGTTTAACATGGGGACACGTTGACTTCGGACAATGGCCATGAGCGAAGAGGATCCTGTCAAGCTGAAAGGCCCCGGCGGATTGTCCATGCGCCAGATCCACGAGCAGACAAAAAAGAGCATGGCGCGCGACCGCGAAGCGGCGATGAAGACGCGCAATGCGCTGCTGCAACAAAAGAGCCGCTGGCAGCGCTTCGTGCGCTATGTGTGGGATAAAAAACGAGGCTGAGGAAGTACTACAGCGCGGTCTCGCCGTGGAACTCCTTCGCTGCCTTTCTCAAATCAGGCATGACACTTTCGGCAAAACGCTCCATGTTGCGCCTGGTGAGATCCGCCGGCAGCGTGCCGAACTGCAGCAGCGCCAGGATATTGCCCAGCCCCGCTTCCTTCACATAGCCGATCAGCCTTTCCTTCACCGTCCTGGCGGTGCCGCAGACAAACAAGCCCAGATCATTGCATTCCTTCGCGCTCATCTTGGCCTCCATGGATTCGCGCCGCGCCAGCAGCCCCTTGTAGGACTCGCGCGAGGTATAGCCCGGCGGCAGCAGCATGTCGAAAGGCATGTGCAGGAAGCGCTCGCGGAAAGCTTCGTAATGCTTTGCCGACTCCGCCAGTGCGGATTCGTCGGTATCGCCAATGTAGATCGGTATCAGCCAGCCCAGTTGCCGGGGTGCGGCGGTGTAGCCGAAGCTTTGCGCCTTGTCCCGATACATCTGCAGGTAGCGCTGCAGCACCTTGAAAGGGCTGTAGGTCTGCAGATAGGTATATTTGCGCGAGGGATGCGCGGCAAATTCAATGGTTTCACCGCTGCCCTGCGAGGGAATCCAGATCGGCGGATGCGGCTGCTGGTAGGGCCGCGGCCAGACATTCACGTATTGAAGATGATAGTGCTTGCCGGCGAACTCGAACGGCCCCGGTTCGGTCCAGGCGCGGATGATGAGGTCGTGCGCCTCGTGAAAGCGCTCGTGCGAAAAC
>MEQV01000034.1:12403-13625 GCA_001770355.1 Betaproteobacteria bacterium RIFCSPLOWO2_02_FULL_62_17 | reverse complement strand
GGCGCCGATGCCGCGCACGAAGCCCGAGATCAAGCGCCCGCCGGTGATATTGTCGATCATGGAATGCTCTTCGGCCACCGTGAGCGGGTTGGAGCGCAGCGGCAGCGCGCTGCCCAGGATCGCGATCTTCGCCTTGCTGGTGCGCCGCGACAGCGCCGCTGCCGTCACGATGGGTGAAGGCATGATCCCGTAGGCGGTCTGGTGGTGCTCGTTGACGCACAGGCCGTCAAAACCGAGCTCTTCGCCGTACTCCAGTTCATCGAGGTAGCGGTTGTAGAGCAGATGCCCCTTGTTCGGATCGTAGAAGCTGTTGGGCAGCGTCACCCACGGGGTCTTGTAGTCCCTGGTAGCCTCCATGTCGAGGTCGGCGTAGGGCATGAGGTGGAACAGCAGTATGTTCATGAGCGCACCTCAGCGCGGAAGAGTGGCGGCGAATTCGCGGAACAGGCGCAGGAATTCCTGCGGCTTTTCCGCCTGCGGCAGATGGCCGCATTGCGCGACGATGCTGAGGCGCGCGGCGGCGATCATCTTTGCCAGTTCCGGCGCATAGCCGGCGGGCAGTATCCTGTCGTTCTCCCCCCAGATGATCTGCACCGGCATCTTCAAGCGATGCAGCCACTTGTAAAGATGGGGGTCGTAGAGGCGCGGCTCCCAGCCTAGGCGCGCCGTGGTGTAGGCATTCTTGAGCAGGGCGTCCTGCATCTCGGGCGTGGGTTTCATTGCCAGCAGCCGCTCGGCGATCGCCTGATCGAAGAACAGGTTGCGGAGGCGCTCCTCGGGCGACCACATGAACAGATCGCCCTTCTTCAGGCCCTGCACGTGAATACCCGAAGGCCCCATCAGCGTCATGGCGCGGATGCGCGAGGCATCGCGGATGGCGATTTCCATGGCCAGCCAGCCGCCCAGCGACGCCCCGACCAGGTGCGCGCCGCGAACCTCGAGCTTCTCCATAAGGTCCAGGTAGAAGTAGGCCATGTCATGCATATTGTCGAGCCAGGCGGGTTCGTCCGATCCGCCAAAGCCCGGATGCTCGGGAATCAGCACCTGGTAATCATTGGCGAGGTCCTGCAGAAACGGATCGACGATCCCTGCCCCGCCCGCCCCGTGCAGGTACAGCAGCGTCGGGCCCGCGCCGCCGCGCTTGAGCGTGACTTTGCATCCCGAGATCTCGATGACTTCATGCGTAAACGCGGCCGCCATTCGCCCTCCTGATTTCATGTCC
>MEQV01000034.1:1875-12359 GCA_001770355.1 Betaproteobacteria bacterium RIFCSPLOWO2_02_FULL_62_17 | reverse complement strand
CGGCTGGGCGGATGCTTTCTGCCTGGCGAGCGCGCCTTCCTCCAGCACAGTACATCAGCGGCGGAAGTACAATGCGCCGCGCCTGCATCGAATCGAATAAAGGAGCCGCAGATTTGACGCGCCGGGTTCTGCAATATCGGGCGCAGCCTTGAGCGCCGCGCAGCGCGCCTCGGCGCTCGCCCCGTTCCAGGTCAGGAGCTTCCGCTTTCAGTGGCCGGCGGACCTGTGCGCTTCGTTCGCCTTCGAAATGGAAAGCATCATCCTGGCCTGGTACGTTCTGGTCGAAACCCGGTCGGTGTTCATGCTGAGCCTCTATGTTTCAATGCACCACCTCGGCACGCTGCTGGGGCCCATTCTCGGTGTGGTCGGCGACCGCGTCGGCCAGGGCAACACGCTTTGTGCGATGCGCGGCATCTACACCTGCACCGCGGCAACCCTGCTGGTGTGCGTGCTGACCGGTGTTCTCAATCCGATCATCGTGCTGATCATCGCCGCGGTGACGGGAATGGTGCGCCCATCAGATATCGGCATGCGCAATGCCGTGATCAGCGAAATCATGCCGCCCAATCATCTGATGAGCGCCGCGGGCATCCAGCGCACCACCCAGGACCTGGCACGCATCTTCGGCGCGATTACCGGCGCCGGGGTGGTGGCGGCGCTGGGCATGGCGCCGGCCTATATCGCGATTTGCAGTCTGTATGCGGCCAGCACGATGCTGACGCGGCACGCTGGTCGGGTGCGCATCGCGCTGCAGGCGGGCGCGGCGAAAATCGTGCGCGCTTCACCCTGGAAGGAACTCAAAGAGGGCATGGTTTATACGTGGAAAACGCCGCATATCAAGGGCGTGATGTGCCTGGCGCTGGTGCTCAACGCCAGCGCGTTTCCGATTTTCATGGCCCTGCTGCCCTACGTGGCCAAGGAGGTCTATCAGGCCGACCAGACCACGCTGGGCTTTCTGGTGGCCAGCGGCTCCTGCGGGGCGCTGCTCGGCTCGATGCTGGTCAGCCGCTTCAGCAGCATGGTCAATCCGGCCCGGCTGATGATAGTCGGCGCATCGGGCTGGTTTGTCATGCTGATCGTTTTTGCGCAGATGACCGACCCGCTGTGGGGAGCGGCGGCGCTGTTCTTCGCCGGCATGTCGCAGGCATCGTGCCTCGTGCCCATGACAGTCATCCTGCTCAAAAACACCGAGCCCGAATACCGCGGCCGGGTCATGGGCATTCGCATGCTGATGATCTACAGCAACATGCCTGGAATTCTGCTGTTCGCGCCGCTGGTCACCAGCCTGGGCTTTACGCCAACCGCGACCATTTATTGCGTTCTCGGCCTCGCCAGTGCCGTACTGATCGCGTATTCATGGCGCGAGCATTTTTGGCACCGCGGCTCGTTGACCAACGCCCGCTGATAAACACCGGATGAATCAGAAGGGCCCTCTATCCTGCCTGATCCTTTACCGCAGGCAACACTCCTGCTAGCCTTATGCGCGGCAGGGGCAATCAAATCAACTGAAACTTTGGGGGTCAAAATATGCCTATCAATAAAGGAGCGTGGGCTTTGGTCGCACTCGCCGCAGCAGGGTTCAGCGGCACCGGCTGGGCGCAGCAAGGCAGCGCGGACAAGAAAATGAACTTTTTCGCCACCAGCGCGGGATCCGGCAAGGGTGCCGACCTGGGCGGCCTGGCAGGCGCCGACAAGCATTGCCAGAACCTGGCCAAAGCCGCTGGAGCAGGCAATCGCAACTGGCGCGCATACTTGAGCACGGTTCAAAGCGGCGGCAAAAAGGCGGTGAATGCGCGCGACCGCATCGGCAACGGCCCCTGGTACAACGCCAAAGGCGAATTGGTCGCGAAAAATCTGGACGACCTGCACTCGGATCAGGCCAAGCTCACCAAGCAAACCGTCCTCACCGAGCGAGGGCAGATGGTCAACGGGCGCGGCGACAAGCCGAACATGCACGACATCCTCACAGGTTCGGATTCCCAGGGTCGCGCCTTCCACATGATCGCGGACACCACCTGCGGCAACTGGACCAGGAGCACGGCCGACGGTTCAGCGAATGTGGGACATTCCGACCGCTCGGGGCTTTCCGAGCACCTTGCCGCGAAGTCCTGGAATCATTCGCACGCTTCGCGCGGCTGCAGCCAGGAAGCGCTGCGCAGTTCGGGCGGCAACGGACTGTTCTACTGCTTCGCTGCACGCTAGAGTGCCCGGCGACGCCCTGGTCGCGCGTGCCCGCGCACTCGCGCCGCTGTGGCGCGAGCGCTCGGCGGGCGCCGAGGCACAGCGTCGCGTTCCTGAGGAAACCATAGCCGACATCGTCGCGGCAAAATTTCCGCGCATCTGCCAGCCGGCGCGCTTCGGCGGACTGGAACTCGGCCTGGACAGCATCTGCGCGGTATCGATGGAACTGGCGCACGGCTGCGCCTCGCAGGCCTGGGTCAGCAACGTCTACAGCGAACACGCTTGCGTGGTGGCCCTTTTTCCGGAGCAGGCGCAGCAGGAAGTCTGGGGCGAAAATCCGCAGGTGCTGGTGTCCTCCTCCTATGCGCCCAGCGGCAAGGCGGAAAAAGTGGCGGGCGGCCTGCTCGTATCCGGCCGCTATCATTTCTCCAGCGGCGTGCACCATGCGCAATGGAGTTTCGTCGGCGGCATGGTGCCGAGCGACGATGGCCCGCCCTACCCTGCCCTGATGCTGATTCCCGCCAGGGACCGCCGCATCATCGATAACTGGCATGCCGTGGGCATGGCTGCCACCGGCAGTTGCGATTTCGAGCTGGACCACGTGTTCGTTCCTGAACACCGGGTGCTTGACGAGAACCTGGTGTTCGAAGGCCGGACGCCCGGCGCACAGGTGAACAAGGCGCCGGTCTATCGCATGCCGCAGCGCGGCATTGCGCAGATGGCGCTTGCCTCGGTGCCAGTGGGCGCCGCCGAGGGCGCGGTGGAAGATTTTGCGCAGAAGATGCGCGCCACGGCGGTTCGTGGCAAGCGCATGGCCGACGCGGAAAACCTGCAGCTGCGCCTGGCCGAATCGGCCGCCGAAAGCGAAGCTGCGCGGCGCCTGATATTGGGTACCGCGCGCGAAATCATGGCGAAACTCTCTGCCGGTGCTTACACCGACGAGCACGACCTGGCGCTCGCCTCGCGCAACGCCGCCTATGCCGTGAAGCTCGCGCAGCGCGCCGTGGCGCGCCTGTTCGAAGCATCAGGCGGCACCGGCATGTTTCTCGACAACCATCTGCAGCGAACCTTTCGCGACGTGTATGCCGCGGGCGGCCACCTCGGCATTGCCTGGGACCGCAACGCGGTGATGTACAGCCGCGAGCGCCTGGGGCTGGGGATCAAGGGATTTTATCCGGGACGCTGAGCGCAAGCGCCGCATGGGCCGGTGGTTGGCTGAAAATGTCAAACATTCAGTTTAGAGTTTAAAGGATCAGCATGTATATTTTGATTATTTAAATTCCATAAATAAGATATAAATGGCCCTCGGAAAGGATCGTTCTTGAACAAAATATGCGTCGTCGGCGCCGGCGCCGTGGGCGGCAACCTGGCAGTGCGCCTGGCCAATGCCGGCAATGACGTGACGTTGATCGCGCGCGGCGCCAATGCCGCGGCGATCCGCGAGCGCGGCCTGGTTCTCAAGACCCCCGGCGCCACGCTCACCGCGCGTCCCCACGTCTGCACCGACATGGCCGCGGCCGGCGCTCAGGACGTGGTGTTCGTCGCACTCAAGGGACATTCCATCCCCGAGATTGCTGCCGATCTGCCCGCACTGTGCGCAAAGCAGACGCCGGTGGTGTTCCTCATCAATGGCATCCCCTGGTGGTATCCGCTGGGCAACGCGCGCCTGCCGCACCCCTGGCCCGACCTCGGCTTTCTCGACCCCGGCGGCGTTCTCGCGCGTTCCCTAGGGATCGAACGTGTAATCGGCACCGTGGTCTATGCCGGCAACGCGCTGCTCGAACCCGGCGTGGTGCTGAGCGCCGCAGCGACCGCGGGAACGATCGCGATAGGCGAGCCCGACGGATCAAAAAGCGAGCGCATCACCGCACTGAGTCAAATGCTCGAAGGCGCAGGCTACAAGGCGCCGATTGCCGCGGATATCCGCCAGGCCGTGTGGACAAAACTGGCGGGCAGCAACCTCGCCTCCATGCTCGTCTGCACGCTGTTGGACAAGCCCCTGGCGGTGTTCAGTCAGAACGCGGAACTCGCCACGCTCAGCCGCAATATCCTGCGCGAAGGCATGGCCGTGGCCGCGGCCTGGGGGCAGACCCTGCCGCTCGAACCCGAAGGCGCGCACGACCCCGCCAAACTCACCAACCACCACAAGCCCTCGATGGCGCAGGATTTCGAGCGCGGCAGGATGCTCGAGATCGACCCCATCCTCACTGCGTTTCACCGCCTCGCGCGCGCGGCGAAGGTGCCGACCCCGCATTTCGACGCGGTGCTGGCGCTGCTGGCACAGCGGGCGATGGATGCGGGGCTTTACAAGTAGCCGAATCGAGCAGATCGAAGAGTGACATTCCCGGGAAACGCCCGCACAGCCGGCTTTTGGCAAGCCGTTGCGGTCAGGCGGCGCGGCGGACTCATTCCGGCGGTTCGAACTTCACCATTCTCCGGTGAACGCGATCAGGATTCTCCGTGAAAACTCCCGTGTTGACACCCGGCGGCAAAACGGCGGACTTTCTTTATTACTGCTTTCCGCTATGATGCTGCGCGCTGTTCCAGCCAGAACCGTTTGAGCGCAGGAGCACAATCATGCCCAGAGAACTGATTGATATGGAGGGTCTCGCGAGCCCGCAGGTGCAGGCTTTGAAAAATCTGCAAACGCCCACCGGACTGCCATTCAGCATCAACAAAATTGGCCATGTGCTGATGATGGTCCAGGACCTCAACCGTTCGGTGAAGTTCTACACGCAAATGCTCGGTTTCAAGGTCTCCGACGTCTATCCCGACAGCATGTCGAAGGGTGGAATCGTTTTTATGCGCTGCAATTCCGACCACCACGGTCTTGGCCTCGTTGGTGCGGCACCCGGCAAAACACGGCGGCACGAGCTACACCACATTGCGTTCGAAATCGGGACGATTGACGAGGTGTTGCGCGCGGCGAAGCATCTCCGCGACAACAATGTGGAGATAGCCTTCGAAGGGCGCCGACGCGCCGGGTCACAGGTCTCCGTCGAGTTCCTTGATCCGGACGGCCATACGCTGGAGCTCTTTTGGGCGATGGACCAGGTGGGCAGCGACGGGCGCGTACGTCCGCCGGAAGAATGGCGGCAGCAAGGCTCCTTCCGCGGTGCGATCGCCAATGCCCCGCCTGGACAGGACACCACATTGCGCGACCCCTCGCTGCTCGACCACTTCGGCACCGATTGAACACAGCCGTCAGCAAGCTGACCATTCAATTGAACCCCGTAGTGTCCGCTCAACTTTTAGACACTTTCAGTTGTCGGGATGAATTTGGGGAGGATGCCGGATCTTTGGCAAGTACGGGGATGCGCCGGTGAACTGCTTGAGATGAATATACGTACGCCTTTTTTATATTTATCGCGAAATTGATCAACCAGAATAATTTAAACAAATATAATCGCCCCTGCCATTGGGAGGCTGGCCGGCGCGGCAGGTTTAATGCGGCGCCGGCAGCAGGCGGCGCGATTGAGCGGAGAAAACGGTACGCCAGGAAGTCAGCCGCAGCACCCTTTGTGGCGCGCGGGCAGTGTTCACTACGTCGTGCAGAAAAAGAAATCAATCTCGAGAAAATGCGCTGCATGTCCCAGGTTTTTCCGGTCGCTGGCGGCGGCCTTGCAGAGGGGTTTTCTTGTCGGTTCAACCAGGAGGAGGACTGTCATGCTCACATTCAGAAATAAATCAATCCTTGCGGTCTCGATAGCTTCAGCCATCGTGACTCTGGGCCCAATCGGCGAGGCGTCGGCGCAGCAGTATCCCAACCAGCGCATCACGTTTTTAGTCGGTTTTGCGGCCGGCGGATTCGCCGACTCAGTCGCGCGCATTGTCGGGGATCATGTCGGCAATGTGCTGCATCAGCCCGTCATCGTTGAGAACCGTGGCGGTGCCGCGTCGAACATAGCGGCCCGCGCCGTCGCCAGTTCGCCCGCCGATGGGTACACGGTACTTGTGAGCACCACGTCGCTCACGGTCAATGCGACGCTGTACAAGAAAATCGACTACTCGCTGGTGAAGGATTTCATACCTGTCGCCATCGCGGTGCGGGCGCCTGAACAATTTTCGGTGAATCCGAGCCGGCCAGGCACGTTCAAGGAATTTCTCGCAGCCGCCAAGACAAAACGATTTACGTACGGAAGCGCGGGGGTCGGGTCGGGCTCCTACCTGACCTGGTTCGCGTTCTTCAAAGTCACGGCCAAGGTTAACGTCGCCCACGTGCCGTTCAAGGGCGGCGCGCTGGCGAATCAGGCAGCCGTTGGCGGTCAGATTGACGGCCTCGCCGCGACAGCGTCGGGCAACACGGTGTCCCAGGTCACGAATGGCAGTCTGGTTTGTCTGGCGGTTGCCGCCGCCAAGCGTTACCGCAATCTTCCCAATTGCCCGACGCTGGCCGAAAGCGGGTTTCCCGGCATCGAAGCATCGTCCTGGGTAGGTTTCTGGGTGCCTGCGGGAACGCCGGCCAACGTCGTGGCAACGCTCAACAAGGCGATCAACTCGATTGACGGCAATGCGAAGGCCGCCGACAACCTCAAACGCAACGGCGAATTGAGCGCGCTGTCGGTCGACGAAACTGCCGCGTTCGTCAAGAGCGAGATCGAGTCCTGGGGCGCACGCGTCAAGGCTGCCGGTGCCGAGGTCAACTAGCGCAGTCGTCGCAAGTACACGGATGGGCCGCTTCACGTGCGTTCGCCGCAGAGATTCTTTGCCGGCCTGGTTTTGATCGGCATCTGCCTGTTCGTATTGTGGGCGGTCGCCGATCTCAGTCAGGGCACGGCCACGGCGATGGGCCCGGGCATGTTCCCGCGTGGCCTCGCCGTTTTGCTTGGAATCAGCGGGGTCGTCCAGGTCGTCCAGTCTTTCCTGCTCGAGGGTGAGCCGCTGCAGCGATGGGCAATCCGCGGCCTGGTGCTGGTGACAGTCGGGATTCTGCTGTTTGCGCTGACGCTTCGCCCTTTCGGTCTGGCGGTCGCCGGGATGCTTGCTCTCGTGGTGAGCGGGTTCGGCATCGAGGGTGCGCGTCCGCGCGCAGTGATCGCGTTCTCTGCGCTGGTTACAATCGTGTGCGTCGTCCTGTTCCGCTACATCCTCGAGGTATCGATTCCCGTGCTGATCATTCCCGGCACGGGAATCCGGTTCTGATTCGATGGGGGAATTAGTCTCGCATCTCGGGCTGGGATTTTCCGTTGCCCTCTCCCTTCAGAACGTCGTGCTTTGCTTTGTCGGCGCCATGCTCGGTACGCTGGTCGGCGTCTTGCCGGGCATCGGACCGATCGCCACCATTTCGATCCTTCTGCCCGCCACCTTCGGCCTCGAACCGGTGAGCGCGCTGATCATGGTGGCCGGCATCTATTACGGTGCGCAGTACGGCAGTTCGACGACCGCCATCCTGATGTCGATCCCGGGGGAAACGAGTTCGACCGTGACCTGCCTTGATGGCCATCAAATGGCCAAGCAAGGCCGCGCCGGCATTGCGCTCGGCATCGCCGCCATCGGCTCTTTCTTTGCCGGCAGTGTCACCACCATTTTCGTTGCCGCGCTGGCCATTCCGCTGACCAAGTTCGCGCTGGGCTTCGGTCCAGTGGAGTTTTTCTCGCTGATGGTCATGGGTCTCGTATTTGCCGCCGCCCTTGCCCACGGGTCGATGTTCAATGCCGTGATCGCGATCATATTCGGCGTGCTGCTGTCCACAGTCGGGCCTGACCTGGTCACTGCCCAGTTGCGCATGACCTTCGGCGTCAACGAACTCGCCGACGGCATCAATTTCGCAATCCTCGGCATGGGGTTGTTCGGGATCGGTGAAATCCTCCGCAATCTGGAGACCTCGATGTCGCGCGAAGTGTTGAAGAGCACCATAGGGCGGCTGCTGCCGGGGTTGAAGGAACTGCGCGAGTCGGCCTGGCCGATCATCCGCGGCACCATCGTCGGGGGGGGGCTCGGCATCCTGCCGGGCAATGGCGCGGTACTGGGCGCTTTCGCTTCCTATACGATTGAAAAGAAAATCGCCCGCGACTCGACGCGCTTCGGTCACGGCGCGATCGAAGGTGTCGCAGGCCCGGAATCGGCCAACAACGCCGGCGCGCAGGCGTCGTTCATCCCGCTGCTCACGCTGGGCATCCCGCCCAATGCGGTCATGGCGATCATGGTCGGCGCGATGACCATCCACGGCATTGTTCCCGGTCCCCGGGTGATCAGCTCAAATCCCGAGCTGTTCTGGGGGCTCATCGCGTCGATGTGGATCGGCAACCTGATGCTGCTGGTGATCAACCTGCCGCTGATCAGCATCTGGGTCAAGCTGCTAGCCGTCCCATACCGCCTGCTCTTCCCGACCATCATCATTCTGTGCTGCATCGGCGTGTACTCGCTGAGCGGTTCGACCGTCGACATCGTGCTGCTGGCCGTATTCGGCTTGCTGGGCTACGCGATGAGCAAGTTCGGTTTCGAACCGGCGCCGATGACCCTCGGCGTGGTCCTCGGCTCGCGATTGGAGGAGGCGTTGCAACAGTCGATGATCATTTCAGACGGAGACTTTTCCATCTTTTTCACACGCCCGATCAGCGCCGCGCTGCTTTTCTGCACCGCGATTCTGGTGGTCATTGTTCTGCTGCCCAACGTCAGCAAACGCCGCGAAGAAGTCTTCGTCGAAGAGGACGACTAGCCGCGCGGCTGCCAGATTTTGCGGGCCATGGCGACTGGTTCGGTGGCGGGTCCGCCGACTTTGTCCAGTGCCCGGACAGATTCCAGCGCGCCGCAATCTTCAGGGTGTGGGATTTGAATCTGATCTCCTCTTCCTTGGGGTGGGACCCATTATTGGCAAGCGCGAAACCCTCTCGCTGGAGGGGTATCGCGGCATGGGGCCGGTGCGCGTGGGCAACCAGGCATACCGTCAGGTGCAGAACGATGTCTATGGCTCGGCCATTCTTGCCGCGGCGCGCGCGAGCTTTGTGGCCGCGTTCGAAGGCGATACGCTGGATGCCAGCCTGCTGCTGCTGGCGGAACTGGGTTTTCTCAAGGCCGACGATCCGCGCCGTCGCCGAAGCATTTCGCACCAGGTTCTTTCGTACCTGTTTCGTAGTCTTTGTGACCATTTCGCAAAAGCGAAAAAAATAATCTCTTTTCTTAGCAAGTGACTTGGGAGTCGTGACAAAAACCGGGTCAAATGGCAATGGCTTAGAATTCCGCTCAAGTCTCCCCGACAGTTCCGCTGCAATCCAATCCCCAGGAGGACTCAATGACTTACGAAGCCGAGCGCGGCGACATTTCCATTTCGGTCGTCGGCGACGCCATGATTTCGCGGCGCATGAGTGTGTTCCGCGAGCCCGCGTTCCTGAAGCTGGTGGAACTGGTGCGCTCGGCCGATGTCAGCGTCGCCAATCTGGAGCTGCTGTTTCACGACTACGAGAGTTCCTGGGCCTGGTCACACGGCACCTATACCCGCTCCGATCCGAAAAACCTCGAGGAACTGAAGTGGATGGGTTTCGACGCGGTATTTACCGCCAACAATCATTCCTTTGATTTCTCCGAGGGCGGTTTCCTCACCACCTTGAAATATCTCAATGAACTGGGTATTCCGCATGGCGGCGGCGGCAAGGACCTGGATCACGCGCGCGCGCCGGGCTATGTGGATTCACCCGGCGGCCGGGTCGCCGTGATGTCCGCGGCCAGCACTTATACCGAGGTGTCGCGCGCCGGCTACGGCCGCAGCGATTTTCCCGGCCGTCCGGGGATCAATGCGCTGCGCAAGCAGACGGTGAATTACGTGACGCGCGAACTGTTCGACGCGCTGCGCCGCGCCAATCAGGAATTGGGCTACGAGGCGCACGCGGACGCGCAGGCGCGTTTTGGTTTCACCGGCCGCGCCAAACCCTACGACAAGAACGCGATCCTGAAATTCATGGGCGAAGACTTTCGCGTGGCCGATGCCTGCCGCGCCGAAACCACCCTCCACAAGGAAGACATCGAAGGCATCGGCCGCTGGATACGCGGGGCGAAGAAGCAGGCCGACTGGCTGGTCTATGGCGTGCACACGCACGAGTCCGGCGTGGACGGTGACTATCATGGCGGCTCGCGCACCTCGCCGCCGCAGTTCATGGTGGACTTTGCCCACTTTGCCGTCGACCAGGGTTGCGATGTGATCGCCGGGCACGGTCCGCACTATTTGCGCGGCATCGAGATCTACAAGGGCCGGCCGATTTTCTACAGCCTGGGCAATTTCATCCTTCAAAATGAAACCATGCCCTGGGTGCCCGATGAAGGCTACCGCCGCTTTGGCCTCGGCGCCGATAACGTTCCCGGCGATTATT
>MEQV01000034.1:0-1845 GCA_001770355.1 Betaproteobacteria bacterium RIFCSPLOWO2_02_FULL_62_17 | reverse complement strand
GCTTTCCCGCCGATCGCGTGTTCTGGGAGGCGCTGCTGCCGATATGCCAGTTCAAGGGCCGCGAACTCAAAGAGATCAAGCTCTACCCGGTGGATCTGGCCTGGAAGCGGCCGATTCCGCAACGCGGGCGCCCGGTGCTCGCCGAGGGCGAGGTTGCCCGGCACGTGCTCACCTTCATGCAGAAACTGTCGGCACCGCTGGGCACCAGGATCGACATCGAGGGTGATGTTGGCGTGATTCGTTTTTAGCCCGCGTGAAACCCATCGCCGCCGCGCTGGCGGTTGCAATGTGCAACATGGTGGCGATGCGCTCGAGCCGGGTGCTGCTGTCACTATTTGCGCTCGAACTGGGGACCAGTGTGTCGGTGATCGGCTTGTTAGTGGCGAGCATCTCGCTGTTCCCGCTGTTTCTCTCCATTTATGCGGGGCGGCTTACCGATCGCCTGGGCCTGCGCAGACCTCTGGTTCTGGGTGCCGCCGGCGTAACTTTGGCCATGGCGGTGCCGTATTTCATGCCCACGCTGCTGGGCCTTTTCCTCTCGGCGGCCTTGCTTGGAACCGCGAACATATTCTTCGCGCTGGCAATGCAAAGCTGGATCGGGCTGCTGGGCAACAGCCCCACCGAGCGCACCCGCAATTTCGGCAACTACGCCACCTGCGTTTCCGTGGGCTCCTTCGTCGGACCGATCATCGCGGGCTTCGGCATTGACAGCGTTGGCCATGCAGGCGCGTATCTGATATGCATGTTGTTTCCGCTTGCCGCGTTTATCGCCGTCGCATTCTTTGTTCGCAACCAGCCCGGACCGGCCAAGCGCGAAGAAGGCGCCGCGCCCGGCAACGCCATGGACCTGATGCGCGTGCCCGAACTGCGCCGCATCGTCATCACCGGCGGCGTGCTGCTTACGGGCATCGATATTTTTGAGTTCTACATGCCCGTCTATACCCGCGGCATCGGCCACTCGGCATCCGTCATCGGCATGATTGTCAGCATGTACTCGGTGGCGGCCTTCGTGGTGCGCGCCGCCATTCCCAAGCTGGTGCGCTGGAAAAGCGAGGAGCAACTCCTGACACGCTGCCTTGCCTTCGGCGCGCTGGGCTATTTGCTGGTTCCTCTCCTTGAGAATCCCTGGTTGCTGGGGGCGATCGCATTCACGCTCGGCCTGTGCATGGGCTGCGGTCAGCCGCTCACCATGTCGATCATCTACAACCGCTCCCCGGCGGGACGCTCGGGCGAAGCCCTGGGCCTGCGGCTCACCAGCAACAACATCACCCATACCGGAGTGCCGATGATTTTTGGCGCCCTTGGCGCTGCCATTGGCGTGGCTCCGGTATTCTGGGTGATCGCCACGTTATTGGGCGCCGGCGCCTGGTACAGCGGCGGCCCGGGACGCAAGCCCTAGAAACCCGAGGCAATCAAGGAGGCGGCATGTCAAACGAAGGCAGCATTGAGCACGATAAGGAAGCCATTCGTGAAGTCCGGCGCGCGTGGGCATTCGCGCGCGACCTGGGCGAGTGGGACCGGCTCGCGCAGTGTTTTCATGACGATGCCGCCATCACCGTGTCCTGGTACTCGGGCCCGGCCGGCGGATTCGTGCAACGCTCGCGCGAAATGGGCAATGCGCGCCGTCCCGAGGAACGCAACAAGCACTGGCTGGGCAACATGCGCGCCGAGGTGCGCGGCCATCGGGCCACGCTGGAGACCGATGTCAACATCGTGATTCGCGAATACCTCGACGGCCATTTGTTCGACTACCTCGCCTGGTCGCGCTTCTACGACCTGTTCGAGAAGCGCGACGGCGTGTGGCGTATTTTCAAGATGTCATGCATCTACGACAAGGACCGGCTC
>MEQV01000033.1:42764-43335 GCA_001770355.1 Betaproteobacteria bacterium RIFCSPLOWO2_02_FULL_62_17 | reverse complement strand
GTTTCCGCGTCCATAGAGCCGACCTACCAGAACCTTTACGTCAAATCGAACCTTTCCGGCGAATTTACCGTTGTCAACGAGTACCTGGTCAGGGACTTGAAGCGTCTGGGCCTCTGGGATGAGGTCATGGTGGCGGATCTGAAGTACTTCGACGGAAATCTCGGGCGTATCGACCGGATTCCCGCTGAATTGCGGCGCCTGTACGCCACGGCATTCGAGGTCGATCCGACCTGGCTGGTTGAATGCGCCGCACGGCGGCAGAAGTGGATCGACCAATCGCAGTCCCTGAATATCTATATCGCGAATGTGTCTGGCAAGAAGCTTGATGAGACCTACAAGCTCGCCTGGATTCGCGGGCTGAAGACCACTTACTACCTGCGTTCGATGGGTGCTACACATGCCGAGAAATCGACGGTGAATACCGGGCAGCTCAACGCGGTGCCCTCCGATAGTACTGGCGGTTTGCAGGGTGCCGCGGCCGGTACCGACGCGCCTAAATTCTGTGCCATTGACAACCCCGAATGCGAGGCCTGCCAATGAACTTGGGCCCGGTGAATTCAAAAAGAACAAT
>MEQV01000033.1:36329-42727 GCA_001770355.1 Betaproteobacteria bacterium RIFCSPLOWO2_02_FULL_62_17 | reverse complement strand
CGACGATTCAGGGTTGGCGAGAGTAACCGGGTTGGGAATGCAGCCGGGGCAGGGGTTCATGCCGCCTTCTCCCGCTTCGGTGGGCGGGGACATGCTGAGTGCTCCCTCCGCTACCGGATTCCGCAGGATCCGGATTGACGACAAGCGCGTGATCAACGGCGATACCGATGTCAATCAACTGGTGCCCTTCAAATACAAATGGGCCTGGGAAAAGTACCTCGCTGCCTGCGCGAATCACTGGATGCCCCAGGAAATCAGCATGAGCAGGGACATCGCCCTGTGGAAGGATCCCAATGGGCTGACTGCCGACGAGCGGCGTCTGGTTACGCGAAATCTCGGGTTTTTCGTGACCGCGGATTCGCTGGCTGCCAACAACATCGTTTTAGGCACCTATCGTCACATCACGGCGCCCGAATGCCGGCAATACCTGCTGCGCCAGGCGTTCGAGGAGGCAATTCACACCCACGCCTATCAGTACATTGTTGAAAGCCTGGGCCTGGACGAGGGGGAGATTTTCAATGCCTACCAGGAAATCGGCAGCATCAGGGACAAGGATGATTTCCTCATCCCTTTTATCAATATTCTTACCAATTCCGACTTTAAGACCGGGACGCTGGAAAACGATCAGAAACTGCTTCGCAGCCTGATTGTTTTCGCTTGCCTGATGGAGGGTTTGTTTTTCTACGTTGGTTTTGTCCAGATCCTGGCGTTAGGACGGCAGAACAAGATGACCGGCGCGGCTGAGCAATACCAGTACATTCTGCGCGACGAGTCCATGCACTGCAATTTCGGCATCGACCTGATTAACCAGATCAAGATGGAAAACCCGCACCTCTGGACAGCGGAGTTTCGCGAAGAAATCCAGGAACTGGTGAAGCAGGCCGTCGAACTCGAATACCGTTACGCGGAGGACACCATGCCGCGCGGAGTTCTGGGTTTGAATGCGCCGATGTTCAAGGAATACCTGCGTTTTATCGCCAATCGCCGCTGCCAGCAGATTGGCGTCGAGTTGCTCTATCCGGGCGCGAACAATCCGTTTCCGTGGATGAGCGAAATGACCGACCTGAAGAAAGAGCGCAATTTCTTCGAAACTCGAGTAATCGAGTACCAGACTGGAGGCGCTCTTTCCTGGGAGTAAAGCAAAGTCTTGGCAATTCACGGCGGGAGATGACCATGCATAGGGTGACGCAATGCAAAGCTTCGAGGGATTACCGGCTGTGGTTGAGATTTGACGACGGGGTAGAAGGCAGCGTCTTTCTGGGGAACCTGCTCGAGGTCGTGGCGTTTCGTGCGTGGAGGGACGTGGAGCAATTCTGTGGCGCCACCATTGATCCTTCGGCAGCGACCGTCGTATGGAATGCCGGAATACGCCTTGATCCCGACATCCTGTATCAGGACATGCTGGCCAACCGGAGCAATGCATTCAACCCAACTGGCCAGGCCAGTAATTGAATAATCCGCGCGATCCGTGCGGGTGTGTTTAATTCTTGATGGAGATAGCGAATATGGCCACTAAGAAGAAAGCGAAAAAAGTAACAAAGAAACCGGCAAGGAAACCGGTAAAGAAGCCGGTTAGTAAGAAGAAGAAAGCCGCAAAAAGAGGAATACCGGCGGCGAAGAAGAAAGGCGCCCGCAAGTCAGCGGTGAAAAAAACAGGTGCCAAAAAGACTTCACGCAAGCCGGCAGCAAGACCTGCCGTGAAGCCGGCAGTGCCCTCGCTCGGGCAACCGGCTCAGGCGCCCGCCAGTCCGGCAAGTAGCGCCGCGAAAACCGCGCTGAGTCCTATCGCTGCGTGGCCGTTTCCGACCGGCCCAAGACCATAGGGCCGATCCGGAATTCGCGCCCGAGCCGAGGACGGCGTTTGAAATCCGTGCCGGATTCGTCAGGTTTCCCCGATGCGCTCGGAAAACCGGGCGCCGCGGCGGGCGCACAGCGCGCATGGCGCCAAACTGTGAAAAATGCGCGAACCAGCAGGCTTGGCTGCCGTCGAATGAACTGCGGCCTCGCAGGACGTCGGACAAGCGCATTATTGATGCGACGCACAAGGCATCGATGCCCGGTAGCAGTTCAGTGTCAATCCGGCAGTCCTTGACTTCGTCTAACTATTTAATTAAAATGGGTTTTGATTCAAAAAATATTCTTGTAGCAGCAGCTTTTCATCGGTATCTGTCAGAGTGTGGGAAACCCTGCGGGGCGTTCCCTGGAGACGGTCGGCAACTCAGTTTGAGCGGCGCCCGACCGAGCCTGACAAAGAATAAACGCTATAAAACACATTGTTATTGTTCGATATTAAAGAACAGGCTGGGCTTTGGACGCAGTACCCTTTGAACGGGTTAGCTTAGGAGGTGTGCGATGAACACATCAATTTGGATACAGCAAGCGGTCTTTCGCTACAGTCGCGCTTTTTCCGTGGTGCACAATGGCTTGGCGCTAGTGGGCCTGGTCGCACTGGCGATTTCGCTTGTGTACGGCGGACGACTCGCCAACGAGGCGATGGACGCTCGGGCAAAGGCGAACGGTCAAATACGCTATGCCGGCAGTCCCCTCACTGATTCTTCCCCGGAGTTGGAAAATCAGCAGCACCGGGCGCTGGCCGGTAGTTTATCGCGGAGATATAGGGTCGCCGCTGACGCCGCCGAAAATCTTATTGGTGCCGCTTTCGAAGCCAGTCGGCAGGTTGGATTGGATCCCCTCCTGATCCTCGCCGTCATGGCGGTTGAATCACGCTTCAATCCGATCGCCGAAAGCGAGTTCGGGGCAAAAGGTTTGATGCAGGTCATACCCAAACACCACCAGGACAAAATCGAAGAAGCAGGCGGCGCTCATGCGGTGCTGGATCCCATGAGCAATATCCTGATCGGTGCGCGCATATTGAAGCAGTACATTCGACAGACGGGCAGTGTCGAAACCGGATTGCAGGTCTACAACGGCGCGCTTGCCGATACCTCCAATCAGTACGCGCTGAAGGTGATTGCCGAACAGGAACGCATGCGCCAGGCCATGCGCGCCAACCGGCCGCTTGCCAGGGCTCCGGCACCCGCGGTCTGAGCCGTTCGGCTAGGATGTGTTGCCCGATCTGTCCAGTGCCGATCGAACCACAGGCATACGCGCAAGCCTTTCCACGCCTTCCTCGAGTTCCCCGCGCGAGCGCGTATAAGCGAACCTCAGGTAGCGGTGCGCCTGGTGTTCGCCGAAATCCTTGCCAGGCGCAACCGCCACGCCCGCCTGTTCCAGCATCTGGCCGGCAAGAGCGTTGCTCTGGGCGGCAAACCTCGCGCAGTCCGCATAAAGATAAAACGCGCCCTGCGGCAATACCGGAATCCCGAATCCCAGCGACCGCAATGCATCAAATAGAAAATTCCTGCGTTCGCGAAATTCAAGGCGCCGCGTCTCGAGCACGGCGAGGCTTTCCGGATGAAAAGCCGCGAGCGCGGCATACTGCGCCGCCGCGGGCGGACTGACATAGAGGTTTTGCGCGAGCTTCTCGACCTCGCGGATGAGCGCTTCCGGTGCCACCAGCCAGCCCAGGCGCCAGCCTGTCATGCAGAAATACTTTGAGAATCCGCTGACGACGATCGCATCCGGGTTCCGGCAAAGCGCGCTCGCGGCTTTGCCCTCGTAGAGGAGCCCGCTGTAAATTTCATCGACAATCGTGAATCCGCCGCGATGCCCGCTGAGTTCGCAGATCGCCTGCAACTCGCCCGGTTCAACAATCGTTCCTGCCGGATTTGACGGACTGGCGAGCAAGATTCCGCGCGTGGAGGGACGCCAGGCCGCAACGACCATGTCCGCGGTGGGCTGATAAGCGGTGGTTTCATCCGTGGGGATTGCAATGGGCCTGGCCTCGGTGAGCCTCACCAGGTGACGGCTGCACGGATAGCAGGGATCCGGCATCAGCACCTCATCCCCCGGCCCGACCAGCGCACACAGGGCCAGCAGCAGCGCAGCGGAGGACCCCGTCGTTACCGCGATTCTTGATGGCGGGATATTCAAACCATGGTGCTGCAAATAATATCCGGCAATCGCCTCGCGAAGCTCCATGAGACCCAAAGCGGGTGTGTATCCAAGGGTGCGTTCGCGCATCGCCTTGATCGCCGCGTCGATGACTATTTGCGGCGCGGCGAAGTCCGGCTGTCCGATCTCCATGTGCACAATGCGCCGTCCGGCCTTTTCCAGTTGCCTGGCGCGCTCCAGCACCTCCATCACGCTGAAGGGTTCTATCTCCTGCATGCGCTGCGCGAATCGGACGGGAATCATTGCTTCCACCGGGTGAGAGCTGGCAGGGGAAAACCTTCAACAAATATTCGGCAGCAATGAGAGTGTTCCAATCATCGCGCCGGTCCATGATACGGCGCAGCGCCGGATTGCGCGCGTTGCCGTGGGATCGGTTCTATAATCCCTCAGGCACACGGATGCCCAGAGATACGGATGGTCCGTATGCCGCGCCAGGCCCGCCATGGACGATTCTCTAAGAAAAGCTGCGCTCGAATATCACCGATTGCCCCGCCCTGGAAAAATCGCGGTCACCGCGACCAAGGGTCTGGTCAATCAGCGCGATCTCGGGCTTGCTTATTCTCCGGGTGTGGCGGCCGCCTGCGATGAAATCGTCCGCGATCCGGCGCAGGCGAGCAATCTGACTTCCCGGGCAAATCTAATCGGGGTCATAACAAACGGTACTGCAGTCCTTGGACTGGGCGCGATTGGTCCCCTTGCGGCCAAGCCGGTCATGGAAGGCAAGGCCGTGTTGTTCAAGAAATTCGCGGGCATCGATTGCTTCGACATCGAGATCGACGAGCGCGATCCCGACAAGCTGGTCGATATCATCGCGGCCCTGGAACCGACATTCGGCGGAATCAATCTCGAGGATATCAAGGCGCCGGAATGCTTTTATGTTGAGAGAAAATTGCGCGAGTGCATGCGCATCCCGGTGTTTCACGACGATCAGCACGGCACCTCCATCATCGTCGGCGCAGCGCTGCTCAATGGATTGCGTGTCGTCGGCAAGGAGATAAGCAAGATAAAGCTGGTCTGTTCCGGGGCCGGTGCCGCGGCGCTGGCCTGTCTTGACCTTCTGGTTTCTCTTGGCCTGCCGATGAGGAACATCTGGATAGCGGACATCAAGGGCGTGGTCTGGGACGGGCGCAAGGAGGAAATGGACGACAACAAGGCGCGCTATGCCCGCAAAACCGAGGCCCGTTCGCTCGGGGATATCATCGGCGATGCCGACGTGTTCCTGGGCCTTTCGGCGGGCGGGGTACTGAAGCCCGAGATGGTCAAGAAAATGGCGCAAATGCCATTGATCTTCGCGCTCGCAAATCCAGAGCCGGAGATTCTCCCCGATCTCGCCAGGGTGGCACGAGCGGATGCGCTGATCGCGACGGGGCGATCCGATTTCCCCAATCAGGTCAATAACGTGCTTTGCTTTCCGTTCATTTTTCGCGGGGCGCTGGATGTCGGCGCGACGCAGATCAATGAGGCCATGAAACTCGCCGCGGTGCAGGCGATCGCGGAGCTGGCGACCGCCGAGCAGTCGGAAGTGGTGGTGGCCGCTTACGGGGCGTCGAATGTCAAATTCGGCCCCGACTACCTGATCCCGCGGCCGTTTGATCCGCGCCTGATCACGGTCATTGCGCCCGCGGTGGCGAAGGCCGCCATGGATTCCGGCGTCGCGACGCGCCCGATCGCCGATTTCGACGCCTACAGGGATACGCTGCAGCAGTTCGTCTATCACTCCGGCCTCATCATGAGGCCGGTGTTCGCGGCCGCCAAGCAGGGGCCGCGGCGTCGCATCGTATTCGCCGAAGGCGAGGACGAGCGCGTATTGCGCGCCACGCAGCTGATTGTTGACGAGGAGTTGGCCCGCCCGGTTCTTATCGGTCGTCCCGAGGTCATGGCGAGGCGGATTGAGCGCTACGGTCTTCGCATCCAGGCCGATGCCGATTTTGACCTGGTCAATACCGAGTACGACCCGCGCTTCCGTGATTACTGGCAGGAGTATTACCGGCTCACCGAGCGGCGCGGTGTGTCGCAACAGTACGCGCAGATCGAGATGCGCCGCCGCAATACGCTGATCGGCGCGATGCTCATACACAAGGGTGAAGCCGACGGCATGCTGTGCGGCACCTTCGGCACGCATCAGGTTCATCTCAATTATGTGGACCAGGTGATCGGCCGCAGGCCGGGGGCGAAGAATTACTACGCGATGAACGTTCTCATGCTGCCGGAGCGCACCCTGTTCATCTGCGACACCTACGTCAACGAAGATCCCCGGGCCGATCAGGTGGCCGAAATGACCGTTCTGGCCGCGGAAGAGGTCCGGCGTTTCGGCATTGTGCCCAAGGTGGCCTTGCTTTCGCATTCGTCCTTCGGCACCAGCGATTCGGCCAGCGCGACAAAGA
>MEQV01000033.1:25414-36275 GCA_001770355.1 Betaproteobacteria bacterium RIFCSPLOWO2_02_FULL_62_17 | reverse complement strand
GTGAAATGCATGGCAGTGCCGCCCTGTCGGCGGACTTGCGGCATGCCGCATTTCCGAATTCAAGGCTCCGCGGCGGCGCCAATGTGCTGATCATGCCCAATCTGGACGCCGCCAACATAGCGTTCAACCTGCTCATGGTCGCCGCCGGGGGGGGCATAACCATCGGCCCGATATTGCTGGGCGCGGCGCGGCCGGTGCACATCCTTACGCCCTCTTCGACTGTGCGCAGAATCGTTAACATGACCGCGCTGACCGTGGTGGACGCCAACGCGGCTCACCGCGACCTGTTTACCGGAACCTGATTTGGCGGCGGCCGAACGGGTAACGAAGTCCAAGGCCGGCCTGATTCTCACCGGCGGCGGCGCACGCGCTGCCTACCAGATCGGGGTGTTGAAGGCGGTCAGGGAACTGCTTCCAATGCCCGAGGAGAACCCTTTTTCGATTCTCTGTGGAACCTCCGCAGGCGCGATCAACGCGGCTACCCTGGCCGTCTACGCGGACAACTTCGACGCGGCCGTTTCCAATCTCCTGGAAGTCTGGGAGAACATGCATGTGCGTGTTGTCTACCGCGCCGATCCCGTGAGCGTCGCGAAAACCGGCGCGCGCTGGCTGGCGGCCATGATGCTTTTATCGAGATCGAGCCCGGTCTCGCTTCTCGACAACGCGCCGCTCGGGGAAATGCTGTCCCGCAACCTGGATTTCGGCCGTATACAGCAGAATATCGACGATGGCCGCCTCTATGCGGTTTCCATCACCTGCTCGGGATATTCCTCCGGCCAGAGTGTTTCGTTTTACCAGGGGGGGCCGGGTGTCGTGGCCTGGGAGCGCAGCCAGCGCACTGGCTGCGCGATGCCGCTGCGCGTGGAGCACCTGATGGCGTCCTCGGCGCTGCCATTCATTTTTCCGGCGGTGAAGCTCAACCGGGAGTACTTCGGCGACGGCACCATGCGGCAGATCGCGCCCATCAGCCCTGCGCTGCATCTTGGCGCCGATCGCATTCTGGTGATAGGCACCGGCCGCCAGGTCAGCGATCCGGCGCGTGTCAGAACGCAGGTGTATCCGACCATCGCGCAAATCGCCGGCCATGCTTTGAACAGTATTTTTTTGGACAGCCTGTACGTCGATATCGAGCGTGTTCAGCGGATTAACCGGACCATTGGCATGATGTCCAGGGAAAAACTTGAAGAAAGCGGCACCGGCCTGCGGCCGGTGAAGGTCTTGGTGATTTCTCCCTCACAGCCGATCGAGCGCGTCGCAACCCGTTTCTTGCGCGAACTGCCTTGGACCATCCGCTTCCTGCTGCGCGGCATAGGCGCGATGAATCGTAACGGGTCCAACCTGGCGAGCTATCTGCTGTTTGAGCGGGCATTCTGTTCGGCCTTGATCGACATGGGCTATCGCGACACCATGGCGCGGCGTAGCGAGGTGATCGAGTTTCTGGAGGGGTCTCATTAGTCCGGCTTGGCTACCGGTGCCGCTTCCCGGGCTGATACACTGGCGGCGCCAAATACCGGGGAGCATCACATGAATCAACCTCCCAATCAGGATCCGCTGCAGTTTCTCAAGTCGCTCTGGGGGCCAATGGGTGTTCCCATTGCCGGGCTGGTCACGCCGACGCTGGATCTAGGTGAAGTGGACAAGCGCATCGCCGACCTGAAGTCTGTAGAAAACTGGCTCAAAATTAATCTGTCGTTGCTGCAAATGAATATTCAAGGACTGGAAATGCAGAAGGCCACTCTGGCGGCGATACAGCAGGGATTCCCGGCCAAATCATCCGATTCCCCGGCGGGAAACCCGTTGGCTGATGCGTGGTGGAACGTCATGCAAGGACAGGCCCCGCAAGGCAAGGACCCCGCCAAGGACAAGTGATGCCTGGCTGTCCTAACTTCGCCAGATCTTGCGGCAGGCGACTGCCGGGCGCGTCAGGCAGGCACCCATGACCGGCAAGCACCAGGAATTGTTTCCGGTGATCGAGCCGCGGGCATCGGCCCTGCTCGAGCTCGACGCGATCCATAGCATGTACTGGGAGGAGTGCGGCAACCCGCGCGGCATCCCCGTGGTGTTTCTTCATGGAGGGCCCGGTGCCGGAAGCACCGCGGCCCACCGCCGATTCTTTGATCCGGAGGCCTACCAGATCATCGTTTATGACCAGCGCGGCGCGGGACGCTCGACACCGCTGGGGGAATTGCGCGACAACACCACGCCGCTTCTCATCGCCGATCTGGAGACATTGCGGGCGCACCTGAAGATTGATCGCTGGCTGTTATTTGGCGGTTCCTGGGGAAGTACGCTGGCGCTGGCCTATGCCCAGACGCATCCGGGCCGGTGTCTGGGGCTGGTGCTGCGCGGAATATTTCTATGCCGAAGAAGCGAAATCGACTGGTTCCTTTACGGCCTGCGAAGCATCTATCCGGAACCCTGGGAAAAGCTTGCCGGATTGCTGCCGCCCGCCGAACGCGGCGATCTGGCGAAAAACTATCACCGCCGCCTGATCGACCCCGACCCCGCAGTGCACATGCCCGCGGCGAGGGCCTGGAGCGTCTATGAAGGCTCGTGTTCAACACTCATGCCAAGTCCGGACACAGTGGCCTATTTTGCCGGCGACATCGTGGCATTGGGCCTGGCACGCATAGAAGCGCATTACTTCATCAACGATATCTTTCTTCCGGAAAACTCATTGATGGAAAATGTCGGACGGCTGGAGGGTATTCCCGGAATTATCGTGCAGGGCCGCTATGACATGGTTTGCCCGCTGGTCACGGCGCACGAGCTTGCCGCGGCGTGGCCGCAGGCCACCTATCGGATCATTCCCAACGCAGGGCATTCGGTCTGGGAACCCGGAATTCTCGCGGCGCTGGTGCAGGCCACCGAGAACTTCAAGCGAACCGGCGGGTTTGCCTGACTCTGCCGGCGATCAATACCCGAATGCCGCCTTCCCCTATCCTGAATCCCGATACCGCCTGGTTGCGGGAGCGATTCTTCGCGCGTCAACAGCGCGCCGGCGATGTCCCGCTTCGCGCCGAAATCCCCGGCGGGGAAACACTGCGCCTGGCATCCGTGCTGATTCCGGTCATCGAGCGCGACCAGGGCCTGACGGTGTTGTTTACACGCAGAACGGAGCACTTGCAGGTACACGCCGGCCAGATCAGCTTTCCCGGTGGCGGCGCCGAACCCGGTGAGGCCTGGTGCGCCCGCCATTCGATCTGCGCCTGGATGAATTTGAAGTCGCGGGGATATTCGAGGTGCCGCTGGCGTTTCTGCTCGATCCGGCGAATCACCGCAGGGACAGCATGATCCGGGAAGGGCGCCGCCGGGAATTCGACGCCGTTCCCTATGGCGAGCATTACATCTGGGGCGCAACCGCCGCCATGCTGCTGCAGTTTTACTCGTTCCTGTCTGGGCAATAGCCTGCGAAGGGCTTATAGAAATTCGGCGGGAAATATCGCAAGCGACGCGAAGGGTTTCGGGTGAGGGCGAGTGGGTTATCGAGCCCGCTCCCGAAACCCGCAGCGCCGCGTCTATCGCGTTTCCATTGTGGTATCTTCGCCGGGAAATCAAAGCATGAAATGTCTCTCATCTCCCTGATCGCAGCCTTACTGCTTGAGCAGTGGCGCCCCCTGTCCGACCGCCGCTATTTGTATACGGCGGTTTCGCAATATGCGGGCTATTTCGAACAGCAATTCAACGCCGGTGAAAACCATCACGGCATTATTGCCTGGATGGTCGCAGTCCTGCCATTGGTGTTCGGCGCGTGGCTCGTCTATGCGGTGCTCTGGCATATCAACCCGTTGCTCGGGCTCGCGTTTAATGTCGCCGCGTTATATGTCACGATGGGGTTCCGCCAGTTCAGCCACTATTTCACCGACATCCAACTGGCACTGAAGCAGGACGACCTTCCCAAGGCGCGAGAGCTGCTGGCCGCCTGGCGCGGACACGGCTGCGCGGAGCTTTCCGTGGAGGATCTGATCAGGCTTAGCGTGGAGCAGGCACTGTCGGCGTCATACCGCAATGTGTTTTCGGTGATTTTCTGGTTTGTCCTGCTGCCCGGGCCGACTGGCGCGGTGCTGTACCGCTTGAGCCACTACCTGGAGCAACGCTGGGGCAAGACGCTGTCGCCGGACCTGAGCGTGTTCGGCAATTTTTCCGCGCGTGTATTCGCGCTCATAGACTGGATTCCGGCGCGCCTGTCGGCGCTGACTTTCGCGATTGTCGGAGATTTCGAAGACGCCCTCTACTGCTGGCGTACCCAGGCCGGGAACTGGGACGACCCATCCATGGGCATCGTGATTGCCGCGGGAGCCGGGGCACTTGGCGTGCGACTGGGCAATCCTTACCTGCGTGACGGCGTCGTGGTGGAACGGCCGGAACTCGGCTTGGGTGACGAACCTGACCTTGCCCACCTGGATAGCACCGTGGGGCTGGTGTGGAGGACGCTGGTGCTATGGCTTTGCATGCTGTTTTTGCTCGGCATTGCCAGCGTATTGCGCTGAGATGGGAGCGCCAGGATGACTACGCGGATCGGCGCGCTTGGCCGCATTTCCAGCATGCCGTGAACTGTTCCTCGATCGCCTCGGCACATTCCGGGCACGTCCATCCCGGGCCGCTGCGCCGCGCAGACTCACGCCAGTCCTTCAGGATGAGTTCCGCTATGTCGCGATCCTGATCCCTGTCGAGGATCAACTGCGCCGCGCATTCGGTGAACGGCACCTCGCCTGCCAGACTCGCCAGATGCTCGTTGTGGATACGGCAGGGAATTCCCGCCGATTGCAGAAGATTGCGCAGGTGATAAATCTCATGCGGACTCAGGGAGCTGAAAAATGGCTTCATCGGCCGGCCGTGCCCGCGATGCGGTGAAACAGTTCGAAACGGCGCGCGTCAATGCGTCCCTCTGCAAGCGCCTGGCGCAATGCGCATCCGGGCTCGGGACCATGGCGGCAATCCTGAAAGCGGCACTGGCCGTGATAGGGGCGAAATTCCGGCATCGAGGCTTCGATGGCCGCGCGGTCCAGGTGCGCCAGACCGAACTCCTGCATGCCGGGGGAATCGATAATCCAGCTTTGCGGATCAAGGCGGTACAAACTGGATGCGCTGGTGGTGTGGCGGCCCGAAGCAAGAAAATGCGAGATGGATCGGGTTGCCACGTTCTCGCCGGGACACAGGCCATTGATGATCGTGGACTTCCCCATTCCCGACTGGCCCGCCAGCACGGTTTTCTCGCCATGGAGCAAGGCGGCGAGCGGCGCGATATTGCTCAACGCTGAAATTTCGACGACGTGGTAGCCGGCATTGACGAAACAGGCGAGGCGCGCGCGCGCCTGCGCAAGCGCGCCGGTGATATCTGCCTTGTTGAGCACGATGAGAATTTTCAGCGACGCATGTTCCGCCGCGGCGATCGCCCGCATTACCAGTTCATCGCTGAAGCTTGGTTCGGTAGCCACCACCAGCGCGAGCTGGGTGGCGTTGGCCGCGATCAGTTTCACGCGATTCGCGGCGGCGCGAACCAGGAGAGTGTCGCGTGCGCGCACGGCATCAATCACGGCCTCGCCGCTGCTTGAAGACACTATCGCGACGCGATCCCCGCAGGCGATGGCTGAGTTTTTGCCGCGCGGCACGCAATGCAGCAGTTCGCCCGTGGCAGTCTCGACCATGAAATTACGGCCATAGGCTGCGACCACTTCGCCTTCCCGCGGGCTCTGGCTGGAGGGCTGTGCCACGCCGCCACTTTGCTTACGCAAAAAGGCTTTCGATCCTGGCCGCGCAGATGAAGTCATTTTCGGAAATGCCGCCGATGGAATGGGTATTGAAGGAGACCCGGCAATGCTCGTAGGAAACGTTCAATTCCGGATGGTGGTCCTGCTGCTGCGCGATCCAGGCTACGGCATTCACGAAAGCCAGCGTGCGATGATAATCGGGAAAGGAGAACGTCTTGCTAATGGCCCCCTGCTGCAGCGTCCATCCGGGGAAATCGTGCAACAGCGCCTCCATCTCGGCGCCGGAAAGATGCGGCGTTCCCCGGGGGAGGGGGCGGCACTGGCGGCCGGAAAAGGCTTTCATGCCGCCTTTCATCCCGCGCTCGCCGCGTGAAGGCGCGCGATGCGCGTCATCGCCGGCGGATGCGAGTCGTAAAACGCGGAATGCACCGGGTCGGGCGTCAGCGTCGCGGCATTGTCGCGATACAGCTTGACCAGGGCCTGGACCAGGTCCGAGGCTTGCGAATGCGAGGCGGCGTAAGCATCAGCCTCGAATTCCTGCATGCGGGAAAAATAACTGGCCAGCGGTTGCAGCAGGAAAATGAATGAGGGCAATGCCATGAAAAACAGCATCAGCGCCATGGCCATGCTTCGGGTCTGCGCGCCCAGGGATGTATAGAACCAGTCCAGTCCGATCAGTTGGCCCAAGAGCCACAACAGCGCGAGGCTAGACAGGAACAGCACGCCGATGCGCTTCCACACGTGGCGATGCGAAAAATGCCCCAGCTCATGCGCGAGCACGGCCTCGATCTCCGCCGCGGAAAGCCGCTGAATCAGCGTGTCGAACAAGACGATGCGCTTGGCGCGGCCAAAGCCGGTGAAATAGGCGTTGCCGTGGCTGGATCGCTTCGAGCTGTCCATCACAAACAGGCCCTGGGCGCGAAAACCGCATTTCTTCAGCAGATTCTCGATGCGTTCGCGCAGGCTGCTGTCCTCGAGCGGGCTGAACTTGTTGAACAAGGGTGCAATCAGGGTCGGATACAGCGTCAGCAGCAGCAGGTTGAACGCGGCCCATGCAAGCCATACATACAGCCACCAGTTGTCTCCCATTTGCGCCATCAGCCAGAGAACGCCAAACAGCAGGGGAATACCGATCGCCGCTCCCACCGCGGTGTGTTTGAGCAGATCGATGATGAATAGCGAAGCTGTCATGCGATTGAAGCCAAATCGCTCTTCGATCACGAATGTCCGATAGATGCCGAAGGGAAGGTCGATGATCGAGCCGATGACAACGACGGAAAATATCAAGGCGATGCCATGGGCATAGCCGCCGGACTCGAATACCCGCGCCCAGCCGGCGCTGATCGACTCGAGTCCGCCGCCCAGCGTGAATGCAAGTACCATCACGGCGCCGACGGCGGTCTCTATCATGGCAAGGCGGGTCTTCGCCACGGTGTAATCGGCCGCCTTGCGGTGAGCGGCGAGGGTGATGCTTCCCGAGAACTCCGGCGGCAGCAACTCGCGATTGCCCGCGACATGGCGCACATGGCGCGAAGCAAGCCAAAGCTTGACCCCGGTCGCCAGTGCGAGCGCGAGCAGAAACGCGAGTGTGAACGGATGCATGGCCATATTGATTGGAGCCGGGCAGGGACCCAAAGCTTCCGCGCTGCGGTCCTCACGCCGCCTCTTTCGCCCTCAAGCGTTGTGCGACAATTCAATTTTACACACCTCACAGGTCACCGCCGCATGCCGCAGGATCAGAACAACCTGGTTTGGGTCGATATGGAAATGACCGGTCTCAATCCCGACAGCGATCGCGTCATCGAGATTGCATTTGTCGTCACTGATTCGTCGCTGCAGATGGTCGCCGAAGCGCCGGTATTGGTGGTGCATCAGTCCGACGCGGTTCTGGCGGCGATGGATAGCTGGAACACGGGCACCCATGGAAAAAGCGGGCTGACCGAAAAGGTCAAGGTTTCCTCTCTTGATGAGGCGGCCGCCGAGCGGAAGATGCTCGAATTCGTGATGCAGTACGTGCCGACCGGCACATCCCCCATGTGTGGAAACTCCATCTGCCAGGACCGCCGTTTCATGGCGCGCTGGCTGCCCAAACTGGAGGCCTGGTTTCACTACCGGAACCTCGATGTATCGACCCTGAAGGAACTGGCGAAACGCTGGCGGCCCGAACTCGCCAAGGGTCTTACCAAGCATGGCAAGCACGAAGCGCTGGCCGATATTTATGAATCCATCGATGAATTGAAGTATTACCGCGAACATTTTCTCAGGCTTCAGTAATTGTTTAGAGCAAAATCAGTATTGCAATATTGCGGTAGTGGACGTCCTTTGGACATTCTATTTTTGAAAAATAACTAAATCCAGGTGAATTCAAGCGGCTGGGTCGGCGCAGCGTGGCGCCGCACGGGACGGGAGCTCGAGAGGCAGGCATGATTGACAAAATCCAGGGTTCGCTTGCGGCCGCGCTCGCCGGAGTGCAGGATGGCTCGACGGTCATGGTGGGCGGTTTCGGCGATGCCGGCCTGCCCAATGAGCTGGTCGACGCGCTGATCGTGCAGGGTGCGAGGGATCTGGTGGTGGTCAATAACAACGCCGGCCAGGGGGAAAGCGGGGTTGCCGCGCTCCTTGCGTCGGGTCATGTGCGAAAGATCATCTGCTCGTTTCCGCGCAATGTCGATTCGCAGGTGTTCGACGAATTGTACCGGTCCGGCAAGCTCGAATTGGAACTGGTGCCGCAAGGCACGCTGGTGGAGCGTATTCGCGCCGCCGGCGCCGGCATTGGTGCTTTCTACACGCCGACTGCATTCGGCACCGAACTCGCCAAGGGCAAGGAGACGCGCCGCATCAACGGCCGGGACTACGTGCTGGAGCATCCGCTCTACGCGGACTACGCGCTGATAAAGGCGGAAGCGGCCGACCGCTGGGGGAATCTGGTGTATCGAAAAACCGCGCGCAATTTCGGTCCGGTCATGGCCACGGCCGCGAAATGCGCCATTGCGCAGGTGCACCGCACCGTGGCACTGGGCGAACTCGATCCGGAGGCCATCGTCACCCCGGGAATTTTTGTCGCGCGCGTGGTGAAGGTGCCGCGCGTACCCGCAGCGGCTATTGCAGCGGGGCGCCAATGAGCTACGCCAAACGCAGCCGGCAGGAAATGGCGCAACGCCTTGCCGCCGATATTCACGATGGCGCCTATGTCAACCTTGGTATCGGGCTGCCCACGCTGGTGGCCGATCATCTTCCCAAGGATCGCGAAATTTTCCTGCACAGCGAAAACGGCATTTTGGGCATGGGGCCGGCGCCCGCACCCGGGGATATCGACACGGATCTGCTCAATGCCGGCAAGCAGCCCGTGACTCTGCTTCCAGGAGGCGCTTTCTTTCATCATGCCGATTCATTCGCCATGATCCGCGGCGGGCACCTGGATATCTGCGTATTGGGCGCGTTCCAGGTATCCGCGAGCGGAGACATCGCCAACTGGAGCACCGGCGAACCCGATGCCATTCCTGCGGTCGGTGGCGCCATGGATCTTGCGGTCGGCGCGAAAAACATCTGGGTGATGATGGAGCATCTCACGCGCAAGGGCGAATCCAAGATCGTGGCGCGATGCACCTATCCGCTTACCGGCGTCGGCGTGGTCAAGCGCGTCTACACCGACCTGGCGGTGATCGACATTACGGCGAATGGCCTGGTGGCCTATGATCTGGTTCCCGGACTGGGCCTGGATGAACTGCAGGGCGTCACCGGATTGCCGCTGAACGCCGCGTTCAGCGCCTGAGCCGACGACGCAGGAATCGATATCAACAGGAGGAATGAGTGGCAATTTTTCTAGACGACACAAGCGTAGCGGGGCTGCTCGACATGCCCTCCTGTATCCAGGCCCTTGAGGAAGCCTTCAAGGAAAAGGCGGAAGGCTTCGCGGCGAACCAGCCGCGGCGCCGTGTTCCGTTTCAGGGTCGCCGTTTCATGATGATGTTCGGTTCCATGGACCGCAAGGGCTATCTTGCCTTCAAGGCTTATGGCGCCGGCAAGGGGCAGGACACGGTGCTGTACAAGGCGGGCCAGGGAATCGTCGCCTTCATCCGCTCCGGCAAGCTCGGACAGATCCGCACCGGCGCGGCCTCGGGCCTCGCCACCAAGTACATGGCCAGGCCGGATGCTTCGCGCCTGGGTTGCTTCGGCACCGGGCATCAGGCCGAGACTCAGATTACCGCGATTGCCCAGGTTCGCAAACTCACCTCCATACACGTCTACGGCCGGGACGCGCTAAAGCGCAAGGCTTTCGCCGAGAAAATGAGCAAAATGATCGGCCTGGAGGTAAGGCCGGTGGAGTCGCCCGAAGAGGCCGTCAAGGGCCGCGACATCATCGTCACCATCACCAATACGCAGTTGCCCCTGTTCGACGGCAAGCTGGTGGAACCTGGCACCCACATCAATGCCGCCGGCGGCAACACGCGCACCAACCGGGAGCTGGATGAAACCACGGTGACGCGCGCCGGCATGATCGCCACCGACGATGTCGAGGGCGCCAAGATCGAGTGTGGGGACCTTTGCTGGCCGGTGGATCGCGGCACGCTCGCCTGGGAGAAAGTCTATGAACTGGCGCCCATCGTGGCGGGCATGATGAAAGGGCGCCGCGCGGCCGACGAGATCACCCTGTTCGAATCCCAGGGCATCGCGCTGGAGGACGCGGCGGCGGGCGCGCTGATCTATGAGCGCGCGCTGGAACGCAAGCTCGGCGTGCCGTTGCCGTTCTGATCTATTCTGGCAATCAGCTTCAATGAGGAGGCGCAGCATGTCGCAGATCGTCGTTCCCACCAAACCCATCGAATCGCCCGCCAATTGGAAGAGCGCCGCTATCGCCAAGCGCGCCGCGGAGTGGTTCCTGCAGCTTGGCGACGAAGACATGGCCGAGATTGACGCGGCCCACAGGGCATTCAAGGCGCGCAATCTGCCGCTCGAAGCGATGCAGAAGTCGGATTTTCCCCTGGCGCGCTTTTCAAAAATAGCCGAGCGCGCCCTGAATATGCTGGAGAATGGCCCCGGTTTTTTCCTGATGCGCGGCTTTCCGGTGGAGCGCTACAGCAAGGCGGATGCGCGTGCCGTGTATTGGGGCCTGGGCAAGCATATCGGCACGGCGGTTTCGCAAAGCGACG
>MEQV01000033.1:23926-25365 GCA_001770355.1 Betaproteobacteria bacterium RIFCSPLOWO2_02_FULL_62_17 | reverse complement strand
TCCGCGCTTTCGCGGTTACAAGACCTCCGGCAAGCTGACCTTTCACTGTGACACCGCCGATGTCACCGGGCTTTTCGTTTTGCGCGCCGCCAGGAGCGGCGGGCGCTCGCTGGTGGCAAGTTCCATCGCCGTGCATAACGAGATCCTGCGCACCCGGCCAGACCTGCTTCACGAGCTTTATCACCCCTACGCGTGGAGCATGCAGGGCCAGGAGCGGCCCGGCGAGAGCAAATGGTATCTGCAGCCGCTCTTCACCCTGCAGGATGGCTATTTCTCCTGCCGCTATGTCAGGGGGCACATCAAGAACGGCCAGACTTTTGCGGATGCGCCGCGCATCACCGCCAGGCAGATCGAAGCGCTGGATTACTTCGACGCGCTCGCGGCCGATCCCGAATTCTGCTTCGCCACCGATTTCCAACCCGGCGATCTTCAGCTCATCAACAATCACACCGGCATGCATGCGCGCACCGCTTTCGAAGATTGGCCGGAAGACGATCGCATGAGGCATCTGTTGCGCATGTGGATCGCGATGCCTAACAGCCGGCCTTTGTCGCCCCTGCTTGGACGTATCTACAAGGACCAGAAGGCGGGTGTGGTGCGCGGCGGATTCCCATCCAAGGTTCCCGGCAAGATCGTTTTCGAGACCACCGAGAAGTGGGAAAACGAAATGACGGCCACGCATTGAGGGGGTGCCATGAATCTTCCTGCTCGTGTTCTGGGCGTTGCCTGGTTTGCTCTGACCGCGGTGGCGGCGTCGGCGCAAGGCTGGCCGGATAAGCCCATCCGCCTGATATCGGCGTATCCGCCAGGCGGCGCGGCCGATCTGGTTGCGCGGGCGATATCGCCGAGGATGCGCGACTCACTGGGCCAGCCGGCGGTGGTCGAGCATCGGGCCGGCGCCGGCGGGCAGATCGGCGCGCAGATCGTGGCTACCGCAGCGCCCGATGGCTATACTTTTCTTGTTACCGTGGGGCCTGCGCACCTGCTGTCGAAATTCACTTCGAAGACATTGCCCTATGATCCGGTGAAGGATTTCACCCCCATTACCGCGGCAACCACGACGATTCTTTGCATTGCCGCCAACCCGGCATTTCCGCCCGGCAATGTGGCGGAGCTGATCGAATACAGCAAGCGCAACCCGGGCAAGGTCTCATTCGGCACCACGGCCATCGGCGGCGAGGCGCATCTTTCGATGGAATATATCGCCTCCCTCGGCGGCATTTCCATGACCCATGTTCCTTACAAGGGAGGCGGGCCCGCGACCACCGACCTCGTCGGCAACCATATCCCGATGCTGGTGCTGCCCATCTCCACGGTGCTTGAGCAGGTGCGCAAAGGCGCGGTGAAGGTTCTCGGGGTGCTGTATACGCGGCGCTTCCAGGGACTGCCCCAGGTGGCCACCGTGAGCGAAACGCTGCCGGCGTTTTCCTCCGCCGGTT
>MEQV01000033.1:15779-23916 GCA_001770355.1 Betaproteobacteria bacterium RIFCSPLOWO2_02_FULL_62_17 | reverse complement strand
GGTGTATGCGCCGCCGCGGCTGCCCGCGGGCATCGCCAATCGCTTTCACGCCTATATCGCGAAAACCATGAACGAGCCGGCGATGCGCGACAAGATCGCCGCCGTCGGGCAGGTGGTGGTGGCCAATACGCCGCAGCAGTTCGCCGAGCAGATCGAGCGCTCGATGGATCTGTACGCCAAGCTTGCGCGCCTGGCGAACCTGAAGGCTGAGTAGCATTCCGATAACGGTGGGCGGGATCGTCAAGGCGGCCGGAATACAAACGGAGTAAGCACGCAGGCGGGGAAATTCACATGGCGGGTTCCAGTCTGTTCGCGCTGATCGACGACATCGCCAGCATCCTTGACGATGTCGCGGTGCTGAGCAAGCTTGCCGCCAAGAAAACGGCCGGTGTGCTGGGCGACGATCTTGCGCTCAATGCGCAGCAGGTCGCCGGCGTCAGCGCGGATCGCGAATTGCCGGTGGTCTGGGCGGTGGCGCGCGGGTCGTTCGTCAACAAGGCGATCCTGGTACCGGCGGCATTGGCCATCAGCGCCTTCATTCCCTGGGCCGTGACGCCGTTGCTGATGCTGGGCGGCGCCTACCTTTGCTACGAAGGTTTCGAGAAACTCGCCCACAGATTCCTGCACGGCGCAGAGGAAGACAGCGCGCATCATGCCGCGCTCGCCAGCGCGCTCGCCGACCCTGCGGTGGACATCGCTGCCCTGGAGCGCGACAAGATCAAGGGCGCTATCCGAACGGATTTTGTCCTGTCCGCGGAAATCATCGTCATCGCCCTGGGGACGGTGGCGGAGGCTTCATTCGGCAAGCAGGTCACGGTGCTTACCGCCATCGCCGTGCTCATGACCATCGGCGTCTACGGATTGGTGGCGGGCATCGTCAAGCTGGACGATGCCGGTTTGTATTTGGGCCGCAACGTCAACCCCGGTCTTTTGGGTCGCGTGCTGCGCAGAATCGGAGGCTGGTTATTGCGGCTCGCCCCCATGCTCATGAAGGGCCTGTCCGTCGCTGGCACCGTGGCCATGTTCATGGTGGGTGGCGGCATCCTCACCCACGGCATACCCGTCGTGCATGAGGCGATTGAACACCTGGCACAGGGCGCCGGCCATCTCTCCGGCCTGGGCGGCGTGCTGGAGTCGGTGATTGCGGCGCTGCTGGATGCGCTGGCGGGCGTCGTTGCCGGCGCGCTGGTGCTCGTTGCTGTTCTCGGGGGGCGCCGCATTTTCGGATGGGCTGGTCGGTGAAGGAACCATACTCGCAGTCGTATCCTGCCCGGTGACCGCGAAGCATCATTGCGGTGTCAGCGAAGAATAAGACCGGATGGAACGCTCAATCCCAATAGAGGGACAGTGGACCTAGAAGGATCGTCTGTTCGACGCGATGCTGTGCGATCTGGTCGAGCACTTCAGTTCGCTGGAACTTACGGTGGCGGCGCTGCCGGAGGAGGAACCGGGCAACGGCTACGAGTACCTCATCAATAAATTCGCCGACGATTCGGGCCACACCGCCGCCGAGTTCTACACCAACCGCACCGTCGTGAATCTCTTGACCGAGATGATCGAACCGAAATCCGGTGAAAGTATCTACGACCCTGCCTGCGGTTGTGGCGGCATGCTGCTCTCGGCCATCGCGCACCTGCGCCGTACCGGGCAGCCAATGTCGCGGAACAGTCGCAGGGTGGCTATTCGGTGGGGCAGGACAGGGGCTTGGAGACTGCGCTTGCGGATTGGCTGGAAAGCTCCCGGCGTGTACGGTGTGCATTGGAAGATTTGCTTGTAAAATCTTCAGATCATTGATTTATTGAGATATTGTTGTGCTTAGTTCAATATTAAGGTGCAACGTAAATATTAACTTGCAACTTTAATATTTTTGTTGCATCTTAATGTCCGTGAATCGAACCCTGACTGCCCCAAAGTCCCATCGTTCGTTCAAAGCTGACATCGGCTATGAGCCCGATGGCTGCTGGGAGGGCGGCGCGCAAAAAGTCTGGGTCGAAGTCAAACCGGGAACCCACAGCTTCAGAAATGTGCGTGCCAGCGTGCTGGGCCTGGCATACCTGCTGACCCTTGATCAGGCCAGCCGTGCCTTGCTCGTACTGCCTGATTCCCGTATTTCCAAAAATCGCCAGAACGCTGAATGGCATCTCATTGAGCAAACCCTTAGGCCGGACGTGGCGCAGCGCCTTGCACTCGTGGTGACCCGGGAAGGCGACACCATCGGACTGCCGCCCGATCTTGAGCGACATGATGATTTTCGACCGTGGCTGGAATTGCTGGTCGATAAGGAATCGCAACGCGGTAGCAATCCTCGTCAGTTCTATGAGGAAATTCTCAAAGTCATGATCCGGCAAAGGTGGCTGGTCGGTAAACCGGTGACGACCGACTGGATTACCAGGATGGTGGGCTGCAGCTATCCGACCGCTGCCGCCGCCATTCAGCGTCTGGGATATGTCGTCGTGCGACACACCAACCGCATGTCGCTGCTGCGGATGTTCCCGCGCGACGAATGGAACCGCTTGGTGAGCATCGCGGACGAGGTCCGCGGCACCAAACGATTTGTTGATCGGTCAGGCCAGCCGCGTTCGCCGCAATCCCTGCTGCGCCGCCTGGCAACACTCAGACGCAGTGACCTGGCCATAGGTGGCATAGAAGGGGCGCGGCACTACAAGCCGGACATTGACCTCGCGGGAATGCCGCGACTGGATATCTCGCTGCATTGTCCGAAAGGGCGCATCGACTGGAGCTTTGTCGAACGCCTCGACCCTGCGCTGAAGGAGACCACTGAACGTAATGCGTCGACTTCGCTGGTCGTGCACGTGGTGCGCCGCTCAGAGTCGTTCTTTGAGTTGGACAAGAGCGGAATCCAATGGGCCGATCCCGTCGAATGCCTGCTGGATCTGCACGAAGCACGGCTTGAACCCCAGGCAAAGGAATTGCTGAATTACTTCGAGAAAGGCGTGGGTGCAAGGGCGTGAGCCTCCTCTCGCCACGCGAAGTACTCAAACAGGTGGCCGATGCGCTGCCGGCGGACTGTCGCGGATCGATCATCATCATCGGCAGCCTTGCTGCGGGCTATCAATACTTTCAAGATGACCCGGAAGCTCTGGTACAGACCAAGGACGTCGACTGCATGCTGTCCCCGCATATCGAGGTCGTCCCGGCGGGCAAGATCGTTGCGCAAAGCCTGTTTGGAGCGAACTGGCAGATGCGCAAGGATGAAAACTTCGGCGAGCCCGGTACGGCCGACACACCGATCGAAGAACTCCCGCTGGTGCGCCTGCATCCGCCCGGCGGCGACGATTGGTTTATTGAGCTGATGATGTCGCCACCCGGTGCAGCACAAAGTGCCACCGAAGTGAGGGATGACCCCCAAAATCCGGGCAAACAGTTTGTCCGCCTCGAAATCGAACAGGGGCATTTCGGCCTTTGCAGTTTTGGCTACCTGTCGCTGGTTGAAGAGCAGCCCATAGCCACAGAATTCGGCATAGCCATCGCGCGGCCTGAAATGATGGCCTTGGCCAACCTGCTGCATCATCCGAAAATTGGTGATGGAACCATGAGCGGGCTGATTGAGGGACGTCGTATTAAGCGTAGCAACAAGGATCTGGGGCGCGTCATTGCGCTGGCCTGGCTCGCCAATCGCAAGGAAGAAGATGCTGTGTTGGCCTGGCCTGAAGCGTGGGCCTTTGCATTGCAAAAGCGTTTCCCTGGGGAATGGAAGGCGCTGGCTGCGCGCGCGGGAAATGGCCTTCGCGAGATGCTGGCAAGCCTGGCCGATCAGGAAGAAGCTGCGCATAGTTGCACGTCCGGATTGCTCGCCCGGCACAGGTTGAGCGCAGAACAAGTGGGGATCGAGGGCCAACGGCTGATGCAGGATGCTATTGAGCCACTGGAAGCGCTGGCGAGAACATGAATGCCTTGGCTACAACCTGGGTGGGCTGCTTGAGGGAGGGGCGGTCCAAATAGCCATGTCGGGTTTTGAAACAAAAGCAGAGCGGTTTTTGTTTCAAAAGCGGTTGGAGGCTTCATCGTCACTATTTGTCAGAAAAACGTAGGTGTTTTTTCAACAAGAGAAAGTGATAATATTTCCATATCATACTGATAAGTAATAAAAAAACTGCTATTTCCCTGTCGCATATCTCTACCATCGTTCTTGCTGGAAAATCGCTTGATTTGTCAGAAAAATAGTGCATAATTTCTGACAAATATTAAGGCTGCAGCAAATCATGGGCAAACACGCACATTCCATCGACACGCAGGTTATCGACCGTATTCAGACGGCCGCAGGTGGTCGCGTTTTTACCCCGCGAGACTTTCTCGACCTCGGCAGCCGGTACGCGGTTGACCAGGCCCTGTCGCGCAACTGCCGTGCCGGCCGGCTGCGCAAGGTAACGCGTGGTCTTTACGATGTGCCGCGCACCGATCCGCAGCTTGGCCGCTTGTCCGCCAGCACCGACGCCATTGCCGATGCGCTCAGGGGGCGCGATGCCATCAGACTGCAGCCCACCGGGGCCTACGCGGCCAACATGCTCGGCCTCTCGGACCAGGTGCCGATGAAAATTGTCTATCTCACCGACGGCCGCAGTCGCCGCGTCACCATCGACAATCGGGAAATCGTGCTCAAACGGACCACCCCCCGCAACATGGCCACCGCAGGCCGTTTGAGCGGGCTGGTCATCCAGACGCTGCGCTGGCTGGGGCAGAAGAACGTCGACGACACGGTTATTGCCAAACTGCGCCGCAATCTCAAACCCGCGGACCGGGCAGGATTGCTGGCTGACGTGCAGTTCGCGCCCGCGTGGATCGCGACAATCTTTCGCCGGCTTGCCGAAGAGAACGAATAACGCATGGATGGATTCCTGCAACTGTCCCCGGAGCGTCGCCGCGCGGCTTGCGTCGAGGTCGAAGCACGGATGCGACTTCCTGCCGCCAGCGTGGAAAAGGATTTCTGGGTCTGTTGGACGCTGCGCGAGCTGTTCAATCTTCCGAACATCGGACCGCGGCTTACATTCAAGGGCGGCACCTCGCTCTCCAAGGCGTGGAAGCTCATCGAACGTTTCTCCGAGGATATCGACGTGGTCATTGACCGCGATTTCCTGGGCTACGGCGGGGGTGCTTCCCCCGAGGCGGCGCCAAGCCGCAAAAAGCGCAGCCAGATCCTGGGCGCGTTGCGTGAGTCATGCCAGGCGCACATACGGGACTCGCTCGCGCCCGCGCTGTCGGCGCGCATCGCGCAGTCACTCGGCCCCGAGTGCTGGCAGCTTGAATCCGACCCCGCCGATGCGGACGGACAAACGCTGTTGTTTCGCTATCCGGCCGCTTTCGATGGTGGCGGCTATGTAGCTCCCGTGGTCAAGATCGAAATGGGAGCGCGCTCCGATATCGATCCCGCCGAAACGCCGGAAATAGAGCCTTACCTCGCGCAGACATTTCCGGATTTGATGGGCGACAGCCGCTTTCCCGTGCGCACCTTGTCTGCGCGGCGCACCTTCTGGGAAAAGGCCATGCTGCTGCATGAGGAAACCTATCGCCCTGCCGAAAAACGGCGCGGACTGTTTCTGTCGCGGCACTATTACGACCTCTGGTGCATGATCCGGCAGGGTGTTGCAGAGCAGGCGCTTGCGGACCAAGGCTTGTTCGAACGCATCGCGGCGCATCGAGAAGTATTTTTTCGCTATAACTGGCTGGACTACAAGACCTTGCGCCGCGGTGCGCTGCGGCTTATGCCGCTACGCGACCAATTTCCCGAGTGGCAGCGCGACTACGACGCCATGAGGGAGGCGATGTTCTTCGGTGCAACACCTGAATTCATTGACGTCCTCATGCTGATTGAGAAATTCCAGAATAAATTCAATCAAGCATGAAAAATCTGAACAATCGGCTGGCGGATCTTCGTGCTAACCCGGATTGGGCGAAGCTGCCGCTGTTCGATCGCAAGGGATGCAAGCGGTTGCCGTTCGGGGCGTTCGCGGAGAGCGTCAACGAACGGGTCGAGCCAAGTGACGCGGCGGACGAGATTTATGTGGGTCTGAATGATCTCGATCCACAGAACCTGCATATCTGCCGCTGGGGTAAGGGCAGCGATGTCATCGGCACCAAGTTGCGCTTTCGCAAGGGCGACATCATTTTTGGCCGTCGCCGTGCCTATCAGCGCAAGCTGGCGGTGGCGGAGTTCGACGGCATCGTCGCGGACATCAACGATATCGTGAAGAAAGTGCGCTTCCCGGACTGGCAGCACACCACGCAAGGTGAACGGCTGGTGCAAAGGGAACTGCGCAAAACCCTGCTCAAGTACAAGCTGCACACCGACCAGGATCTTTTCGACCGTGCTTACGGGTATATCAAGCAATATTATTGAGTTCCGACACTCAATTATAAGTTGTTGGTTATGACATCAAGGCATGTCGAAAGGGCAGGCTGGCTATGCCTGTTCTAAAAATAAACATTAAGATTTAGGCAATCCATGACAACTGAAACCGTGCGTCTGGCCATCATGGCCCCCACCTTGAACCTGTGTAACTATCTTTTCGGCATCGAGCAGGGATTTTTTCGCAGGGAAGGTCTCGAAGTCAATGTGATCGTTCGTCCCGGGCTGCGCAATACCCAGGCAGTGCTCCAGGGCGAGGCCGATTTTGGAGCAGCCAATGAATGCGTGATCCAGACGGCGCTGCGCGGTCCAACGGATCTAAGGATCCTCCTCCAGGTTCTCAACGATCCCCTGCATGAGCTCATCGTGCAGAAGGGTATTCGGAGCCTGGAAGATTTGAAAGGCAAGCAAGTCGCTGTTCCGGCTGCGGGCTCGACACCCGAAATTCAAGCCCGCCAGTTCCTTCGCAATAGCGGCCTGGTTCCGGACCGGGATGTCTTCGTGGTTCCCCAGGTGCCCGCCGATACCATGGCGGACCGGATCCGCAAGTTCGAAGAGGGCGTCTATGCGGCTCTGATCGCTTCCCCGCCTGCGCCGTTTTTCCTCCAGGCGAAAGGCTACAACTCCCTGACCGAATTGAGCAGCCACTTTCCAGGCACCGCCAGCCATGGCCTTGTGGCCACCACGACCACCATCGCTACGCGACGCTCGATGGTCGAGGCCATGGTGCGCGGCTATACGCACGGAGTCACTGCGTTAAAGGAAGACCGAGAAGCCGCCCTGAGATTCATAAGCGGCCATTTTCATCTGGAAAGGGCACTTGCCGGCCGCTGCTACGACCTGCTGAAAGACCGCTGGACCGCCGGGTTATCCATGGATTCCTTGCGCACCGAATGTGAATTTCAGGCGCGCAATGCCGGCGTCGATCCGATTGTGCCGGAATCCATTGCCGACAACAGCTTCTTCAACGTTATCCAGGCGCGTGGCTGACTGCCGGGTGGGTATGACCAGCAGCGGGGATGGTAAATGAGAAAACGGTCACCCGGCTTTCTGAATCGGCCGGCAATGCACCGTCACAATATGCCTGGGTACCGTCAGGGTTTCCGGTAATTTTCCGCTGAGTACCACCAGCGTGACATTGGATTCGAGCAATTCCGGCATGATAAAGCCGACGCGCACGCGCGTGCCTTTCGGTATCAATACGCCGTCCTCCGTGTGTGTCGGCTCAATGAACTCCAGTTCCTGACCGATCTCGAGAGTGAACATTTTCGGCCCCAAAAATTTAGCCTGTGTAAATCGTAAGACTTGCCGCAGCCTATACCGTTGACCTGGATCAACCGCAGCACCTGAAATCAGGGCAAGGTCGCTGCTTCGAAGGGCAGGCACTTGAGTAACATCATGTGCGGGGCTGGAAACAGCAGTTCCCCGCCGCGTGCCCCATCAACCAGGAGCCGTGAAGCATTCAATTTTCCAATCGGCAGGGCAATTCGCTGCGGCCGCCTGCATCCTGTGTGTCTGCGCATTGCCGGCAGCCGCCCAGGATTACCCGTCCCGCGAAATCCGCGCCATCTGCAGTTTCGCCGCCGATTCCGGCGGGGACATCCTGGTGCGCTACTACAGCGACAGGATCGCCAAGCTCGCCGGCAAGCCGGTGATCGTCGAAAACCGCGTTGGCGCGCAGGGCGTGATCGGTACCGAAGCGGCGGCGCGCGCCAAGCCCGACGGCTACACCATCCTCATCGCGCCGGCGAGTTCAACGCTGGCCGCGGCGCC
>MEQV01000033.1:2786-15750 GCA_001770355.1 Betaproteobacteria bacterium RIFCSPLOWO2_02_FULL_62_17 | reverse complement strand
CGATCAGGGACTTCGCCCCGATTGCGCCGATTACGAGCCTCAATTTCGTGTTCGCCGTGGATGGCAAGAGCGCGGTAAAGACGGTGCGCGACCTGGTCGCCGCGCTGAAAAGCAAACCCGACCAGGGTTCCTTCGGCATCAACAACAACACCGGGCAGGTCGCCGGCGAGTTGTTCAAGGAGATGGCGAGCCTGAAATCCGAGCGCATTCCCTACACCACCACGGTGCAGGGCGTCACCGACCTGATGGGCGGGCGCATCGATTTCCTGGTGGGCGATGCCACCTTCATGACCGGGCAGGCGCGCGCCGGGCGCATCCGCGTGATCGCGGTCACAGATTCCAAGCGCTCTACGGCGCTCCCCGATGTGCCCACCATGGCCGAATCGGGATTTCCCGGTTACGACATTTCGGCATGGTGGGGCGTGGTCGCCCCCGCGGGAACCCCGAAGCCCATCGTCGAGCGGCTGGCCGCCTGGGTCGCGCAAATCAACGCCACCGAGGAAACCCGTGCGTTCCTGCACAACGTGGCGACCGACGTGCTCAACGGCACCCCCGAACAGATGCTCACGATGCTCAAAGAGGACAGCGCGCGCTGGGCGCGCTACGTGAAGGTGGCCAGGATCGAGCCGCAATAGCCTGTGGGCCATCGCCAGGCCGGCGCGCGACGCAGGGGCGACTGTGATGTGCACGATGCAGCACCTGTTCTGAGCCGGCCACGCCCGTTTTGAAACCTCCAGCGCTGGCGTAATTTCGCCGCCGGCAGCGCCGTTTCCATACCGGCTATGCGCCGGCCGGATTGCCCAGTAATATCCGGATGCGTCTCAACGCGCAGCTCGCAAAGGCCCTAGAATCCGCCGGTTTAGGCCACTGGGTGGACGAGAACGGCAGGCATCGGCGGCAGACCGGAGGAGCTCGCGGCCATGCACCGGCAGGTGTATGCGGTCGCATCGTCAAGGCTGCCGGCATCAAGCCGGAGCAGCCAGAATTCGATCTAATGTGCTTTTTACTGAGGGAACACCATGGGTTTGTACGGCATAGGGCAGGCGGTTCCGCGTGAAGAAGATCCCAAGCTTTTGAGGGGGCACGGGCGTTATGTGGATGACGTAAGAATTTCCGGCGAGGCGCGTGCCTACGTGCTGCGCTCGCCGCATGCGCACGCGAAACTCGGGAAGATCAACGCCGATGCCGCGCGTTCCTCTCCGGGCGTTCTGGCCATGCTGACCGGCGATGAGCTGCGCGCGCGCGGCCTGGGCGCGCCGCGTCCCATCGTTCCGCGCAAGAAAAGTGACGGCTCGCCCGCATTCGTCACCCCGCAACCGTTGCTAGCGCAGGAGCGTGTCCGTTATGTTGGCGAGCCGGTGGTCTTTATCGTCGCCGAGACGCTCAATCAGGCCAAGGACGCCGCGGAACTGATCGAGGTCGACTACGATCCGCTGCCCATCGTGGTGACGCCCGAAGCCGCGCTGGCGGCGGGCGCGCCCGCGGTCTGGGAGAAGAATCCGGGCAACGAGGCCTTCTGTCATGAAGCCGGCGATAAGGCGGCCACCGACGCGGCATTCGCGAAAGCCGAGCGCATCATCCGCCACAAGATCGTGGTCAATCGTGTCACCGCCAATTCCATGGAACCGCGCGGCTGCTTGGCCGAATACGATCCGGAAGAGGGCCGCTACACGCTGCGCGCCACCATCCAGTCGGCGCACGGCACGCGCACCGCCATCGCCGACCAGATTTTCAAGATTCCGCAGAATAAGCTGCATGTCGTGTGCGACAACATGGGCGGCGGCTTCGGCATGAAGGGCGGCGCCTCGGCGGAGTACTCGCTTTCGATGTGGGCCGCGGAGCTCACCGGCCGGCCGGTGAAGTGGATATCCGAGCGCGGCGAGGGTCTGCTCACCGACGAGCAGGCGCGCGACAGCGTCATCGAAACCGAACTGGCGCTTGACAAGGACGCAAAGTTCCTGGGGCTTCGTACCGTGCATAAGTGCGCCATCGGCGCCTACAACACCTCGGATCGCAACGTGAACCCGACCATGGTGGCGATCGGCTGCCTCAACAACACCTATATGTTCCAGGGGGTGCACGCCAAAGTGATCGGCGCGCTCACCAACACCATGCGCATCGCCTTTTATCGCGGCGGCGGGCGTCCCGAGCCCCTGTACGCGGTCGAGACCATCGTCGATGTGGCCGCGAAGGAACTGGGCATGGACCCGGCCGAGCTTCGCCGCCGCAACGCCATTCCGCCCTCGGCGATGCCCTATACCACGCCGTTCAAGCAGAAATACGACTGCGGCGAGTTCGCGCGAACCATGGAAGAGTGCATAGTGCGCGCGGGCTACGCCGACGCGGCCGAACGCCGCGCCGAGGCGAAAAACCGCGGCAAGATTCTTGGCGTGGGCATCGGCCTGCTGGTCGAGCCCGCCGCGGGCCGCGACTACGAGCACGTTGAAGTGCGCTTCGATCCTTCCGGCAATGCGACCCTGATCTGCGGATCGATGGATCACGGGCAGGGTCACGGCACGACTTTCAAGCAGGTGCTTTCCGACCGTCTCGGCCTGGATTCGGACAATATCCGTTACGTTTACGGGGATACCGACGTGGTGACGCAAGGCGTAGGCACCTTCGGTTCGCGCTCGGCGGTGCTGGCTGGTTCCTCTGTGGTGATCGCCGCCGAGCGCATTGTCGAGAAGGGCAAGAAGATCGCGGCGCATCTCATGGAGGCGGCCGACGCCGACGTGGTGTTCGCCAAGGGTAAGTTTACCGTTGCCGGTACAGACCGCTCGGTGGGCCTCATGGAAGTGGCGAAGAAGTCCTTCAGCCAGGACACCATGCCCAAGGGACTGGAAGCGGGCCTGTATGCGCGCGCCGATTACGGCGGCGACACCGCGACTTTCCCCAACGGCACGCATATCTGCGAAGTCGAAGTGGACGCGGATACCGGTTTCGTCGAGCTCACCCGGTACTTCGCCGTCGATGATGTAGGGGTGATGATCAATCCGCTGCTGTGCGAAGGACAGATTTTTGGCGGCATCGTTCAGGGCGCCGGCCAGGCGCTGTTCGAAGACCTCCATTACGACCGCGACAGCGGGCAACTGTTGACCGGTTCATTCCTGGATTACTGCATGCCGCGCGCCGACGACTTCTGCGAGTTCGACCTGCACAACATCGTCATACCCACGAAGAAGAATCCGCTGGGCGTGAAGGGCGCGGGCGAGGCCGGCACCTGCGGCGCATTGCCCACGGTGATGAACGCGGTCAACGATGCGTTGGCGCAGATTGGCGCCAAGCGTATCGAAATGCCGGCGACACAGGAGAAAGTCTGGCGGGCGCTGCAATCGGCGGGCGCTGGCCGGGCCTAGTCCTGCGGGCAGTTTAGGGATGCGTCTAATCTCATGCCACGGCATGGCTGCCCCATCGACAGTATCATGCATTCCCGGGCACAAGATGTCCGGTGAACCATTCCGGATCAGGCCGAGAAAATGTCGACGCAAACAGGTCCCCACGATTACGTCATCATCGGCGGCGGCACCGCCGGCTGCGTGCTTGCCAATCGCTTGAGCGCCGACCCAACGGTATCGGTGCTGCTGCTGGAAGCCGGCGGCAAGGATGACTGGATCTGGATTCATATTCCGGTCGGCTACCTTTACTGCATCGGCAACCCGCGCACCGACTGGTGTTATCGCACCGAGCCCGACCCGGGGCTGAACGGGCGCTCGATCCTGTATGCCCGTGGCCGGGTGCTGGGCGGCTGCTCCTCGATCAACGCCATGATCTACATGCGCGGCCAGGCGCGTGACTACGATCAATGGGCGGCGGCAACGGGTGATGCGGATTGGTCGTGGCAGAAGGTGCTGCCGATTTTCAGGCAGACCGAGGATCACTGGCGCGGCGGCGATGCGTTTCATGGCGCGGCCTCGCAAGGTGGCACGGGCCATGAGTGGCGCGTCGAGCGGCAGCGCCTGTCCTGGGAAATTCTTGACGCGTTCCGCGATGCGGCGGCGGAGGCAGGTATCGCCAAGGTGGAGGATTTCAATTGCGGCGACAACGCCGGGATTTCGCGCTTCGAAGTCAACCAGCGCCGCGGCGTAAGAGTCAACACCTCCAAGGCTTTCCTGCGCCCGGCGCAAGGGCGGCCCAATCTCACGGTGGTCACCGGGGCGCAGGTGACCAGGCTGCGCCTGCAGGGCCGCAAGGTGCTGGGTGTGGAATACCTGCGTGGCAGGGAGGAGTTTTTTGCCGCGGCACAACGGGAGACGGTGCTGGCCGCCGGTTCCATCGGCAGCCCGCAGATTCTGCAGCTCTCCGGAATCGGGCCGGGGGAGTTGCTTGCCAAACACGGCATCGGCGTCGCGCATGATCTGCCCGGCGTAGGCGAAAACCTGCAGGACCACCTGCAACTGCGCATGGCTTTCAAGGTGCAAAACGTGCTGACGCTCAACACCATGGCCAATTCGCTGTGGGGCAAGGCGAAGATGGCGCTGGAATACGCGTTGCACCGCACCGGGCCGCTCACCATGGCGCCCTCGCAACTGGGGGCGTTCCTGAAATCCGATCCGTCGCAGCCGGCGGCCAACCTGGAATACCACGTGCAGCCCCTGTCGCTGGACAAGTTCGGCGATCCATTGCACCCGTTTCCGGCATTCACCGCCAGCGTCTGCAACCTCAATCCGAGCTCGCGCGGCAGCATTCGCATCAAGTCGGCCGACTACCGCCAGGCACCGGCCATCATGCTGAATTACCTGTCGGCGCCCGAGGACCGGCGCATCGCCGCCGCGTCGCTGCGCATGACGCGCCGCATCGTCACCGAAACGCAGACCATGAAGAAATACTCTCCGGAGGAATTCCTGCCCGGTCCGGCGGCCCAATCGGACGAAGAATTGGCAAAAGCCGCGGGCGACGTGGGCACCACCATTTTCCATCCAGTGGGCACCTGCCGCATGGGACGCGCGGACGATGCCGGCGCGGTGGTCGATTCGCGCCTGCGGGTGCGCGGCATCGAGGGCTTGCGGGTGGTGGATGCGTCGATCATGCCTGCCATCACTTCGGGAAACACCAACTCGCCCACCGTGATGATTGCCGAGCGTGGCGCCGCAATGATCAAGGTGGATGCCTCGGCCGCGCGCTGAGGCGGCATAATACGGACCCTACGCAAAGTCAGAGGAGAAAATGAAGATATTCATCAGCACGTTCGCCGCCGCGGCGATGCTCATTGCGGCGGGCAGTCACGCCCAGGACTTCCCGGTGAAACCGGTACGCCTGATTGTCCCCAACGCGCCCGGCGGCGGCACCGACATCCTCGCGCGCCTGTTCGCCAATGGGCTTCAGGAAACCTGGAAGCAGTCAGTCGTCGTTGAGTACAAACCCGGCGGCGGCATGATCGTCGGCACGGAATACGTGGCGAAATCGCCTGCGGACGGCTACACCATCGCCATGGTGGCCACGGCTCATATGATCAACCCCAGCCTGCATGCCAAGCTGCCTTTCGATACCGTCCGTGATTTATCGGGCGTGGTGCTCAACTCCACCACTCACCTGGTGCTGCTCGCCTATCCGGGCTTCGAAGCAAAAACTATCGCCGATATCATCGCGCTGGCGAAGAAAAATCCGGGCAAGATGAGTTACGCCTCGGCGGGCACCGGCAGCTCGATGCACCTGGCCGGGGAGTTGCTCAAGACCACGGCAGGCGTGAATATTCTGCACATTCCCTACAAGGGCGGAGGACCGGCGTTCCTGGATGTGATCGCGGGGCGCATCCCATTCATGTTCAATCCGCTGTATTCCTCCGAAACCTACATAAAATCCGGCAAGCTGCGCGCGATTGCCGTGGCAAGCCCGGCGCGCGCGCCGACCGCGCCCGACCTGCCGACGATCGCCGAAACCCTGCCCGGGTTCGATGTGCGCAGCGTCAACGGCATGGTGGTGCCGGCGGCGACGCCGCGGAATATCGTGCGCAAGATCAATGCCGATGTGGTCGCATTGCTCAGGCAGCCGCAATTTCGCGCACGCATGACGGATATTGGCCTCGACCCGGTGGGCAGCACGCCTGAGGAATTCGATGCCTATATCAGAACCGAGATTGCCAAATGGGCGCCGATCGTCAAGGCATCGGGCGCGAAGGCGGATTGATGAAGTATGGTGGTTTGATAACAACAGTGAATTGAACAGGAAACCTAATGGATAAAAGCGTGGTCATGGACGGCGGCGAAGCGATTCTTCAGGCGTGCCGCGATCTGGGTTCGGATTACATCATTACATCGCCCGGTTCGGACTGGGGCTCGGTATGGGAGGCCCTGGGCCGCCAGAAGATCAATGGCGTGAAAGGTCCGGGCTATCTTTCCTGCGGCCACGAGACCCTCGCCGTCAATATTGCGATGGGCTACACGGCCATGACCGGGAATATGCAGGTGGTGCTGTTGCACGCGGGCGTGGGCCTCTTGCAGGGCGCTGTGGGCATTCATGGCGCGCGCATTAACGATCTGCCGATGCTCATCATGTCCGGCGAATCCTCCACCTTTGGCGACCAGGAGAATTTCGATCCGGGCGCGCAGTGGTACAACAATCACAATGCCATGGGCGGCATGCCGCGCGCCATCGACCCGGTGGTCAAGTGGGCGCATCAGGCATCGAGCAGCGCCAACATCTATGAAATGGTGGCGCGCACCGGCGAGATTGCGATGGCAAATCCTCCGGGACCGGCGTATCTGGATGTGCCCATCGAGGTCATGATGGGCAAATGGGTGCCCCCGGCGAAGACGCGGCAGGTGCCTGCGCCTGCGAAGCTGCGTCCCGCGGATGCCGACATTGAAAAGGTCATTGGCATGATCGCCGCGGCGAAGAACCCGGTGATCACGGCCGCCTCGGTTGGCCGCAGCGCCGAGGGCTACAACGCGCTGGTGGAACTGGCGGAGTTGCTTGCCATTCCCGTGGTGGAGAGCAATAACTCGGATGTGAACAATTTTCCCAAGGATCACCCCTTGTACCAGGGCTTCGAGACCGGCTCGCTGCTGAAACAGGCCGACCTGGTGCTGGTCATGCGCAGCCGCAATCCCTGGTATCCGCCGAACATGGGGCCGATCAGCGCCAGGGTGGTGACCATGGATGAAAGCCCGTTGAAACTGCACATGGCCTATCAGAACCTGCAGACCGACGTTTATCTCGGTGGGGACGTGCCGACAAGCCTGAAGCTGCTGTCAGCGGCGGCACGCGCCGCCAAACCGGATGCCACCAAGGTGGCCGAGCGACGCGCGCGCTGGTCCGCGGCGCATGACAAACTGATGCAGCGCTACCGCGCCGCCGAAGCCGATGCGCGCGCGAAACCGGGCATCCGGCCGGTCGCCCTGTGCGCGACCCTGGCCGAGGTGCTGCCCGCCGATACCATTTACCTGGACGAGACCACCGTGCACGGCGGCATCAACAAGCGCCACGTCGGCCACAAGGGACCGCAAAGCTACATTGCGCTGCGCTCGGGCCTGGGGCAGGGCTTAGGGTTAGCGCTGGGCGTCAAGCTGGCGCGCCCCAAGCAGCCGGTCGTTACGCTGATCGGCGACGGCGCCTACCTTTACAACCCCGCGGTGCAGGGCCTGGGATTCGCGCGTGACGAAAACCTGCCGACCATGGCCGTGGTCTACAACAACAAGGGCTACCGCGCGATGCGCGAGAACCAGCTTTCTTACTATCCGGACGGGGCCGGCGCGAAGCACAAGCTGTTCCTCGGCGAGCCGATCAACGGATTCGCCTTCGAGGATCTGCCCAATCTGTTTGGCGGCGTCGGCTTCCGCGTCGAGACGCTGGATCAACTGAAGGCTGCGCTGAAGGAGGGCAATGCCGCCATGAGCGAGGGCAAGAGTGTCGTGATCAACGTGATGCTGAGTGAGTAGCCGGCGGCAGCGTAGCTTGATTGCGTTTCAACAATGGTAAGGGTAATTGCCGCAATCTGCTTTGTGCTGTGGGGCGCGGCCACCGGCACGATGGCCGCGGATCGCGCAATCATCGATACGCACGCCCATATTGAACTGCAAAGTCTTACCGGCGCCGCAATCGAAGCAACAGTGGAGCGAATGCGGAAATTCGGCATAACCCACACGATTCTGATGTCGCCGCCACGTCCGCCGGGTTCGCGATTTGGTTATGAAGCAGATGATTTGCGGGGCCTGACGGACAGGTACGCGGGCCGCTTCTCGGTCGCTGGCGGTGGCGGTGGCCTCAATGCCCACATTGGCGATGCCAATCCGCAATCGGTGACTGACGCTGACCGCGGGCGCTTTCGCGAGCGGGCACAGGCGCTTGCCAGGAACAACGGCATCGTCGCATTTGGCGAGCTTACGGTGAGCCATCTTTCCTTGCGCGGGATGGGAGAGCAGCATGCTTACCAGGCATCCCCGCCCGATCACCCGTTGATGCTGGTACTGGCGGATGTCGCGGCTGCACTCAAGCTGCCCATCGACCTGCATATCGATCTGGTGCCGGAGGATATGGATCTGCCCAAGTTTCCCAATTTAAACCCGAGCAACCCGGCGCGGCTCCAGGGCAACCAGGCCGCTTTCGAGCGCCTTCTCGCTTATAACCGGGACGCCAAAATCATCTGGGCGCATGCCGGAAATGATCCACTGCGGACCCGAAACCCTCAGGTGCAGCGCGGCCTGCTCGAGCGGCACCCCAATTTATACATGAGCGTGCGGTTGACGGTCGGGGCGCCGCCGCCCTCGTTTGCATTGGACGGGGAATTGAAATTGAAGCCGTTCTGGCTGGAACTGTTCAAAGCGTTCCCGGAGCGCTTTGTGCTGGGCAGCGACGTTTTCCACGGCGTCGGGGTGCAGCGTGGACCGCAGGAGGGTGCTTTGGCCAATTTCCGCATCCTGCTCGATCAGTTGCCGCCGGAACTCGCCGACAACATCGCCTATCGCAACGCCCAGCGCCTGTTTAATTTGCCGGCACTTCCGGCGAACTGAGGCGGCGCCAGCCTGCTGTGGGGATGGTAAATGTGTTTCTCAATGAGTAACCCCGGCCCGGGGATCGTGCCGCCTCTTGATCCATGTCAAGACTCACGGGATGGGGCGTCGCAATATTGGACTGGCCATGGAAATTTGCCGCCGGTTGGCGGCAAGCCGTGGCCAGAGAGGGAGAGAATCATGTTCAATTTCTTGCGTACCCCGACGGACCGACTGATCATCGATAACGGCCGGGTGTTCTGCCCGATACGCCATCAGGACACCGATATTGACCTGTGTGCCGGCTGCCCGAGAGTCCGGCAGATTGAAGATAGCGGCAGCCTGCCTTTTGTGCGTTGCCGCCTGGAGCCCGCTATGGTTCCGGGCGGTTTTTACGTCTGATCAGACCTCGTAGCGTTCGCGCGAGGGCGGCTCGGCGCGCATGGCGGAGTGCGCGCTCATGTCGCGCTTTTTCATAATCTCCATGTGCGCATCGAGCGAAGCCTGGTCGGTCCAGCGCTCCATCAGCACCAGTTTGTCCGGGTTCTGCACGCTCTGGAACAGCTCGTACTGCTCGCAGCCGGGCTCGCTCTGGGTTTCCTTTTCGATATGGGCAAACGCTTGCGCGTAGGCTTTGCCCTGCCCGGGTTTGACTTTCGAGGCAATCAGCAGACGTATGGCCATGGTGGCTCCTGTTACGTTAATTCATTGGTGGCTGGTACGGCCCCGGCACCGCCTCGGCCGGATCGGACAGCAGGCCCACTGCATGGATGCCGTGAATCGCGCAGGCTTCGTCGGCGTCCACGCCGTCGCCAGTGGAGCCCACCGCGCCGATGATGCGCTTGCTGGCGTTGCGGATCAGAACGCCGCCGGGGGAGGAGATCAATTTGCCTTGCGAGGCTGTCATCACCGAGGCGATGAAATCCGGGGCGCGCGCTTGCATCATGTGAATGGCGCGGCTGGAGCGGTTCATGCCCAGGGCGCCATAGGCTTTGCCATAGGCAATCTCGAAGCGCAGAATTCCCGAAAAATCCTCGCGGTTATAGCAGACCACCTGGCCGCCGCCATCGAGCACGATGAAACTCATCGGGCGGATCTTCAGTTCGTGCGCCTTGGCAATGGCCGCGTCGATGATTTTTTTGGCGACTTCGAGGGTGATGACCTCCAGCATGGGCAGTTGTACCGGCGTAGCCATGGTGAATTCCTTTGCTGCCAAAAAGCGAATGTGAGCACGCATTAAACCTCAAGCCGCGGATCCTCGCACACGGCATTCGGCGTACGTCATCCCGGCGTAGAATTCGACGCTCCAGTACCTGGCGGCCCGGCATTTCAGGTGGAAAACTTCATGCCCAAAATTCCAGTGACCTTTGCCTGCGGCCTTTACGACCGCATGCTTTCGCTCTACACGCGGGAAGTCGAGCCCGAGGGAATCGATCTGAATTACATCGCCATGGATTCGGTGCGCGATATTTTCGATCGCATGGGCGCGCGCCAGGAGTATGACGTCGCCGAAATGTCGAGTTCCGAGTACATCAGCCATCTGTGCGCAGGCAACTGCCCGTTCGTGGCGATTCCGGTGTTTCCCTCGCGCATGTTCCGGCACAGCTTCATCAGCATCAACATCGACTCGGGTGTTCTTTTGCCCAAGGATTTCGAGGGCAAGCGCATCGGTGTGCCGCTCCACACCATGACCGCCGCGGTGTGGCAGCGCGGGCACCTGCAGCACGACTACGGCGTGGACCTGTCCAGCATCGACTGGGTGCAGGGCGCGGTCAATCATGACGGCAGCCATGGGGAGCCCGCGGCGGTGCCGATGGTGCGGCCGGCGCGTGTGGCGACCGATCCGGCCGGGCGCTCGCTCAGCGATTTGATCGACCAGGGCGAGATTGCCGGCATGATCGGAACGGCCCTGCCGAATTCGATGCGCCACAACCCTAGCGTTCAGCGCCTGTTTCCCGACTATCGCAGCGTCGAGAAAGACTACTACCGCCGCACCGGCATCTTCCCGATCATGCATCTGGTGGTGATACGCCGCGCGCTCCACCAGGAGCACCCTTTCATCGCCAAGAGCCTGTTCGATGTGTTCAACGAATCCAAGAAGCGCGCCATCGAGCGTCTGCGCGGCGATACGCTGCGCTACATGCTGCCCTGGCTGTCCTGCGACGTCGCGGAAATCAACGAGCTGTTCGGCGATGACTACTGGCCTTATGGCGTCGAGGGCAACCGCAAGACGCTGCAGGCGCTGGTCACCTTTATGGCCGAGCAGGGCCTGATTGCCGCGGCACCGGCGATTGAATCCCTGTTCGTGCCGGTCGGAGAGTGAGCCGGTGCCGGTAAGTTTGCGATGGGTTGCGCCGCTGGCGGCGCTTTGTATCGCGTGGCCGGCTCTGGTCCTGGCGCAGGAGCTTCGCCCCGATGCGCTGACCTCCGATGGCGGACGCTATTTCGGCACGCTCAAGGACGGCAAGCTGCATGGCAAGGGCCGCATCGAATGGGCCAATGGCGCGCGCTACGTGGGAGAGATGAACCAAGGCCTGATTTCCGGGCAGGGTGTGATGCGTTTTCGCAATGGCGACATCTACGACGGCGAATTCCGCAATGGCGTGATGGACGGTCTGGGCCGCCTGCAGATGCGCGATGGTTCAGTCTACGCAGGGGATTTCAAACTCGACCTCTATCATGGAAGCGGCCGGCTCGAATTGGCCAATGGCGACGTCTACCAGGGCGATTTCGTGAATGGCGAATACCGCGGCCGCGGGACGCTGAGCTATAAAGACGGGCGCAAATACCGCGGCGAATTCGCCAAGGGTCATTACTCGGGCCAAGGTCGCCTGGACACCGGCCAGGGTGAAAGCTTCGAGGGTGAATTTGCCGAGGGTAATTTCACCGGCAAGGGCATCTACACCCGTGCGGATGGCGCTACTCACGAGGGGAGCTTCGTCCGCTGGCGCGGCAACGGCCCGGGCAGGTTTACCGATAACGAAGGCAATGTCTTCGAGGGGGAGTTTACCAACGGCAATTTGAGCGGGCGCGGACGCCTGCGCGGCAAAGCCGGCTTCGTTTATGAGGGCGAGTTCCGCGCCTGGCGCTTCCATGGCAAGGGCAGCTTGCGCATGGCCAATGGCGATCAGTACAGCGGCAGCTTCGCCAACGGCCAGTACGATGGGGAGGGCGTGCTCAGCTACGCCAGGCCCCGCGACGATGGCCGCACCGAGGACCGCGGAATCTGGCGGGAGGGCCGGTTCGAGGACGAGGCGGCGCGGCAACTGGCGATGCGCAACGTGGAGCTGGCGCTGTACTCGCAGCAATCGGTGCTGCAAGGCGCGCTCGGCAGCCTGGCGCCGCGCGACCCCGGACGCATCAACATGTATATGCTGGCATTGGGCGGAGACGGAACGCAGGAGGTGTTTCGCCGCGAAGCGGCGTTCGTCCGCGATCAGTTCGACAGCGGATTTGGCACGCGCAACCGTTCGCTTGCGCTGGTGAACAGCCGCACCACCGTGACCGAGATGCCCATGGCCACCATCACCAGCATTCGCGAATCGCTCAAGGCGATTGCGGCGAGGATGGACCGCGAACAGGACATTCTGTTCCTGTTTCTCACCAGCCACGGTTCAAAAGAGCATGAGCTGGTGCTGAGCCAGAACAACATGGGCCTGCGCAGTCTGCCGGCGCGGGAGCTGGGGGGGCTGCTGCGCGAGTCGGGCATCCTCTGGAAGGTTATCGTCATATCCGCCTGCTATGCGGGGGGCTTCATCGAGCACCTGAAGGACGAGCGCACACTGGTGATTGCCGCGGCACGCCAGGACCGGCCATCCTTTGGTTGCGAGGATGATCGCGACTTCACCTATTTCGGCCGCGCCTATTTCAAGGAATCGCTGCCCAAGAGCGGTTCGTTCGAGGAGGCATTCAGCAAGGCCGAAGCGCTGGTGCGGGAATGGGAATTGCGCGATTTTCGCGAGAGGAAGAAAAGCGGAACGCCGGAGTTTTCTTATCCGCAGATATATCAGGCCGCGCCGATCAACGCACACCTGCGGCGC
>MEQV01000033.1:0-2726 GCA_001770355.1 Betaproteobacteria bacterium RIFCSPLOWO2_02_FULL_62_17 | reverse complement strand
GGGCCCGAGCGAGCCGTATCCATCAACAACGAAAAGGTGATTCCATGATGCCGTCCGTGTCGAACTCCATTTCCAATCCCTGGCATGGCGGCATCTGGTGCTCCTGCTGTCCGCCGCTGCCCGGGACACGCGCAGCGTTTGCGGTGCGCGAAGCGGCGGCGAAACGTGCCGCCGCCTCGGGCAAGTCGTCTTCAAAGAGCAAGGCCAGGGCCAGGCGTGTCCCTGCCAAAGCTTCGCCCCGGCGTATCGACGTGCATCACCACATAGCGCCGGAGGTCTATATCAAAGCCATGGAGTCGCTGGGGCTTGCCGGCGAGAACCACTGGCAAAACGAGGTCTACAAGGGCTGGAGCCCGGCGGTCGCCATCGAGTCCATGGACGATGGCGGCACCCAGACCGCGATCACCACCGTGACCTCGGGCGCGGCGATCGCGGGCCATCCGCGGAAGGTGCGCGTCGCGCGCGAGTGCAACGAGTACGCGGCGAACCTGCAGCGCGATTATCCGGGGCGTTTCGGGCACTTCGCGACGCTGCCGATGCCGGATGTGTACGCGGCGCTTAAAGAGATTGAATACGCCCTGGATGTGCTGAAGCTCGACGGCGTCGACATTCGCACCAGCTATGGCATGCAGTACCTGGGCGACGCCGCCTTTGCGCCGATCTACGAGGAACTCAACCGGCGCAAGGCTGTGGTCTACTGCCATCCGCACGAACCGCGCGCGCTGCAAAGCCCGATTCCCGGCGTGCCCGGTTCCGCCATCGAGTTCTGCACCGACACCACGCGCGCGATCGCCAGCGTGCTGTTCGGCGGCACCGCGGTGCGCTATCCCGATGTGCGTTTCATTTTCTCGCACGGCGGGGGCACCATGCCCTTCATCGTCGAGCGCTTCACGCGGCTGGCAGTGCGCGGCGCATTCAAGACCATGTTTCCCAAAGGCGTGCTGGCCGAGTTGCGCAAGTTCTATTACGAAGTGGCGCAGGCCGCGCATCCGGGCGCGCTGTCGTCGCTGACGCGGCTGGTGAAGGTGAACCAGATCCTTTTCGGCACCGATTTTCCCTATCGCAGCTCCAGGGAAATCGGCAAGGGCCTGGTGGACTACGGCTTCAACGAGAAGGAACTGGCGGCGATCAATCGTGGGAATGCGGTGAGGTTGTTCCCGCGATTAAGGTAAAACCGGAATGCTTCGGATGGGGGGCGGATTTCTGGCGAGCGTTCCCGGGGATGCTTAACCCGCAAATAGTGCACCGCGAGCGGACCGTCGCTGCACTGGTCCATAGCGGATTTACCTACGATCTAATTGACTAGGTCAGCGACGCAAGCGGATGGAGGCGCTCTCCATATTGTCCCAAATCAGCCCAATACGTATTGGCTTGGCGGCTTTGCTGGCCAACGTCCAAACGCTGTTCGGGCTAGGACATGTTGCTATTGCGCGCCGAGAAAACCGCCCACCGGAAGAACCGGGCCGAAGCCAGCACCGCCACCGAAGCGGCGCCAGCGATGGGATCGGCCTCAGTGTGACCCACGCAATGCCGCCCCTTCGAGTCTCAGCTTAACGTCATGAACAGCTTTTCCACAGATTCCAGGAAACTCCTCATGTTCAGCGGCTTGGTGATGTAGGCGTCGAAGCCAGAGGCGATGATCTGTTGCTGATCTTCGGGCATTACCGAGGCCGATACCGCTATTACCGGAACTTTCCTGACTGAAGGCGCCGCCCGAATCTGGGTGAGTGTTTCAATGCCACTGATATCGGGCAAATGGATGTCCATGAGGATCAGGTCCGGATCGCATTCCAGAGCGAGGCGCGCCCCGTCGGTTCCGGTAGTGGCCTCCAATACTGTGTAGCCCTTCATCTGCAGCACGCCCCGCACTAGCATCATGTTGTTCTCGTTGTCCTCCACGACCAGAATCGTACTCATGCTGCCGCCCCTGGATGTAGGGGCAGGGTAAAGCTGAAGGTGGAGCCTTTGCCGGGTTCGCTTGTGAGACCTATCTGTCCGCCATGCAACTCGACAATCTTCTTGGTTAGTGACAAACCCAGCCCCGTGCCCTCGGCCTTCTTTTTCGAGTCCTTGCCGACCTGCTTGAACTCCTCGAACACCGCCCGCTGATCCTCTGGGGCAATGCCCACGCCGGTGTCGGTGACCGAGACTTCCAGTCCGCCGTCGCCGCGTTTGGCTGTCACGGTGATCTTTCCACCCTGCGGCGTGAACTTCACCGCGTTGGAGAGGAGATTCAGCATCACCTGTTTGAACTTCCTCTCGTCAGCGGTCCATTCCTTGAGTTCGGGCGGGCATTCAAGCGCCAGTACCACCCCATGGCGCCCGGCGCGTTCCTTGATCAAGGTCATTGCGTTATCGAGGGCTGCGGCGAGACTGAAGGAGGAAAGCTCCAGTTCCATGCGTCCCGCCTCGATCTTGGCGAGGTCCAGGATATCGTTGATGAGCGAGAGCAAGTGCTGCCCTGAAGCGTTGATGGTCTTCAGGTACTGCAACTGCTTGTCGTTCACCTCGCCGAACAACTTGTCCGAGAGCACTTCGGAGAAACCGATAATGGCGTTCAAGGGCGTCCTCAGCTCATGCGACATGTTGGCCAGGAACTCCGACTTGTGCCGGTTGGCGATCTCCAGTTGCGCGCTCTTCTCCTGGATCTCTTCGATCAAGCGCACGTTCTCGATGGCGATCACCGCCTGGTCGGCGAATGCCGTCACAAGTTTCAAGTTCGCGTC
>MEQV01000032.1:16478-18598 GCA_001770355.1 Betaproteobacteria bacterium RIFCSPLOWO2_02_FULL_62_17 | reverse complement strand
GCCGCGGCTGAAATTGTGCGCGTCACCGCGGCGCACCAGGGGCTGGTGTTTGAAAACAAAGGCATGACGCTCGCGCTGCATTACCGCATGGCGCCGCATTTGGGTGGCCTGGTGGAGCGTGCGATGCGAGGTATCGTGACCTCGATGGGCAGCGAGTTCGGGATGCAGGCAGGCAAGTATGTCTACGAGATCCGCCCCAGTGGCAAGGACAAAGGCACGGCCATTGCCGAATTCATGGAACAGGCGCCGTTCGCCGGCCGTGAGCCCATGTTCGTGGGCGACGACCTTACCGACGAGTACGGATTCGACGTGGTGAACGCATTGGGCGGATTTTCGGTCAAGGTTGGGCCAGGCAAGACCTGCGCGCGCTGGCAATTGGCCAATGCCGCGGCGGTGCTCGAGTGGCTTGGCGAGTTCGTGGAACGATGCGGCGGGGGGCGACCCAGGGTGAAGGCAGGATGAACAATCTCGATCTGGGCCTGATCGGCAATTCGACCATCGGCGCGCTGATCGATGCCCATGGGCGCATCGTTTGGGCGTGCATGCCGCGCTTCGACGGCGATGCGGTTTTCTGTTCATTGCTGCGCGATGGCGCCAGGGCGGACGATTTTGGCTACCTGATGGTCGATCTTCTCGGCATGGTGCGCGCCGAACAGAGCTACATCACCAACACGCCGGTGCTGGTGACGCGGCTTTACGATGCGGCCGGCGGGGCGATCGAGATCACCGATTTTGCGCCGCGATTCCGCCAATACGGGCGCCTTTTCTATCCCAGCCAGCTGGTGCGGCGCGTGCGTTGCCTGGCCGGGAGTCCCAGAGTGCGCGTTAAAGCGCGGCCCGCCAGCGATTACGGGCGATCGCGCCCGCAGTGCACCTGGGGATCGAATCACGTGCGCTTTGCCGGCGAACTGGCTGTCATTCGCCTGACCACCGATTGTTCGATCACGGCGGTACTCGAGGAAGCGCCGTTTGTATTGAGCGGCGAAATCGCGCTGGTGCTGGGGCCGGATGAGACGCTGCAGGATGCCGTCGGCGTGGTCGCGCACCGTTTTTTCGAGCAGACCGTCAATTACTGGCAGGACTGGGTGCGCGACTTGTCGATTCCGTACGAATGGCAGGACGAGATCATCCGCGCGGCGATCACCCTGAAGCTTGCGGCTTACGACGATACCGGCGCGGTAGTGGCGGCGCTCACTACTTCGATTCCGGAGGCGGCCGGGAGCGGACGCAACTGGGATTACCGTTATTGCTGGCTGCGCGATGCCTATTTCACCGTGAATGCGCTCAATCGGCTCAACGCGACGCGCACCATGGAGCGCTACCTCGGCTTCATCATCAATGTCGCGGCGCGCGCGGAGGGCGGCGCATTGCAGCCGGTGTATCGAGTGAGCGGACTCCCCGAAATGGAGGAACACGAGGTCGCGACGCTGGCGGGTTATCGCGGCATGGGGCCGGTGCGCGTCGGCAACCAGGCGCATCGCCAGGTACAGAACGACGTATACGGCTCGGCGATACTGGCCGCGACCCATGTTTTTTTCGACCGGCGTCTCATCGCCATCGGCAGCGAAGGATTGTTCCGGCAACTGGAGCAGCTCGGCGAACGGGCGGTTTCTGCTTACGAGCAGCCCGATGCGGGCCTGTGGGAACTGCGCGGCACGGCGAATGTGCACACCTTTTCCAGCGTGATGTGCTGGGTTGCCTGCGACCGGCTCGCCAAGATCGCGTCCAAGCTGAGCCTTGCCGCCCGGGCGCAGTACTGGCTGGCGTACGCGCGGCGCATCCACGCGGCGATCTGCGCGCGCGCCTGGAGCGCGAAACGTTCGAGCTTCGTGGCCACATTCGAGGGCGAGTCGCTCGATGCCAGCCTGTTGCTGCTGGTCGAACTGGGGTTCCTGAAAGCGGATGATCCGCGCTTTGCCGCGACGGTTAATGCCGTGGAACGCGAGCTGCGCCGCGGCGATTTCATCTACCGCTACGTTGAACCCGATGATTTCGGCCCGCCCAGTAACGCCTTCATCGTGTGCACTTTCTGGTATATCGACGCGCTGGCGGCGATCGGCCGGCGCGACGAAGCGCGCGCCTTGTTCGAGGCGACGATAGCGCGGCGCAACCGCCTGGGT
>MEQV01000032.1:15610-16470 GCA_001770355.1 Betaproteobacteria bacterium RIFCSPLOWO2_02_FULL_62_17 | reverse complement strand
AGAGCACATCAATCCCGCAAGCGGCGAGCTGTGGGGAAACTATCCGCAGACCTACAGCATGGTGGGCATGATCAACAGCGCCACGCGGCTCAGCATACCCTGGGATCAGGCGTTCTGAACCGGCCTAATCCAACGGCTGAATATTGGCAGCCTTGACGATTTTTCCGGTCAGTTCAATCTGCGCTCGGATCATCGCCGCGAATTCGGCCGGGGTGTTGCCGATCACCTCGAAGCCGACATCCTGCAATTTGGATTTGGTCGCGGGCAGCTGCAAGGCCTTGACGATGTCTCCGCCAAGACGCGCCAGTATCGGCGCCGGCATGTTGGGCGGCGCGAACAAACCGGTCCAGGAGGGCGGTGTCTGGAAGCCCGGCGCCAGCTCGGCCAGCGCAGGCACGTTTGGCAGCGGTTGATGGCGCGTTGTTCCCACTCGAGCCAAGGGAATGACCTTGCCCGCCCTAAGGTGCGGGCCGATGGAGCCCAGAATCGCGTAGGCAATGGGAATCTGGTTCGAGAGCAAACCCTGCACGGCCTCGACACCGGTCTTATAGGGGATGTGCAGTAAATCGGCGCCGGTAATCATGCGCACTTGTTCCTGCGAGAGGTGGTGCGTGGTGCCAAAGCCCGAAGTGCCGTAGCTCAACTTGCCCGGGTTGGCCTTGCCGTAGTCGATCATTTCTTTCAAGGTCTTCACCGGTGAGGTCTGGCTGGCGAGTATCAATGTCACGGTTTCGCCGACTGCGGATAGCGGCGTGAGGTCCTTCAGCACGTCCACGGGCGCGCCGCCCTTGGCAAGGAAACGGCGGCTGATCAGACCATTAGGCGTCAAGGCGGCGATCACATAGCCATCGGGGGACGCG
>MEQV01000032.1:15224-15578 GCA_001770355.1 Betaproteobacteria bacterium RIFCSPLOWO2_02_FULL_62_17 | reverse complement strand
GGCGCCGGGGCGGTTCTCGATAATGACGGGTTGTCCGAGGGCTTCGACCATGGCGGGCTGAATTGCCCGCAGCACCAGATCGCCGCCGCTGCCGGCTGAGAACTCGGCAACCATGCGGATGGGCTTTGCCGGATAGGTTTGTGCCAGCGTTACAGCCGGCTGGGCAATCGCCAGCCCGAGCGCCGCGATAAACAGGTGATGACTATGCATGGGTACCTCCGTGGTTGACTTGGCAGGATTGTAGGGTGATTCAATGCCTTTGCGCGAGCAGAGCGCGGATTTGAGCGACAGCGCTATCGACCTTGAATTGTTATAAGGCGCTCTCGCAAAAGCTGTTCCGCGCGACCATTTTCA
>MEQV01000032.1:9245-15185 GCA_001770355.1 Betaproteobacteria bacterium RIFCSPLOWO2_02_FULL_62_17 | reverse complement strand
AGACGCCCGCCCGCCCGGTGCGGCGCGATTGTTCCAGCAGCGCCATGACATAGGTGTCGGCGCGTACCTTCTCATAGCGCGCCGGACGCCCGGGACTCCGGCAGGTCTCCAGGCATTCGATTTCGAAATTGGCCCGCGGATAAACAAAAAAAGGCACGGAGATGCGCGCGCCCCTGTTGGTGTTCACGGCGCGGTGCAGGTTCGAGGAGTACAGGTCATTGGTCCAGCGCGCGAACAGGTCGCCGATGTTTACGACAAAGGCGCCCGGCAACGGCGGAGCGGCGATCCAGTCGCCCGCGGCGTTGCGTACTTCAAGGCCGCCGAGCTGGTCCTGCCAGAGCAGCGTCAGCGTGCCGTAATCGGTGTGCGGCGAAATGCCCCACTGGGTGCGCTCCCGCTTCGCCGGATCGGTGGCCGGATAGTAGTTGTAGACCAGGTTGCAGCCGACATAATGATGCGAGGCTTCGAAGTAATCTTCGGGCAGCTCCAGGCTGAGCGCGAAGCCCTGCAGCAACTGTTTGGTGAGCGCCATGCGCTTGTGTACATGTGCCTGCATGCAGGCCTTGAAGCCCGGCAGCAATGATTCGGGCGGCCAGCGTGTGCAGCCGGCCGCATGCCGTCCCTCCTCGGGTTCACCTTCTATTACCTCGCGGCTCATGGAGAAGACCTCGCGGGTGTCGACGGCGGTATCGGCGCCGGGGTTCGTGCCTCCCGAAGGAATAAAACCCAGGCCCTTGGATTCCGGAATTTTCTGCAGATTCAGGCGCTCCGCGAGCGGCAGCGCCCAGAAGCGATGCCCCCAGGCTACCATTTCGTCCAGTTCATCCAGCGGGATGCCATGTCCGCTCAGATAGAAGAAGCCGATGTTGACGCAGGCATCGCGGATCTCGCGGCCTACACGTTGCTGTTCGGCGACATCCCCTTGCCGCACGATAGGCGCAAGGTCGATCAGCGGAAGATTCTTCAGCGGCACGCGTTTGACGTCCCCGGCGCCGCTGTCAAAATCCAGAAACCTTTCGATGCTTCCTTCTGCCGTTATGTCTGTCATCACCGTTCCCCCTGCGCAGCTCTGGCGCCGCGGCTGACTTCATATATTGTTGCCGTTACCTTTGAAATGTACCATCCCCACCTTGAACTGACATCCACGGAGAAAATCAAAATGATCTGGTGCCGCTTTCAAGCCGCGGGCAGGATGGGTTACGCAATAGTCGAAGGCGAGAGGGTTATTCCGGTGGAGGGCAGCCCGTTTGGCGGGTACCAGCGCTCATCCGAATCGCTGCCGCTCGCTTCGGTCAAGCTGCTGGTGCCGGTGATCCCGGGTACGTTTTTCTGCGCAGGGGTGAACTACAGCGACCACATCACCAAAATGGCGAAAACACGCGGCGAGGAGCCCAAGCTGCCAACGCGCGCGGAAATCGGCTATAGGGCCAACAATGCCTTGCTTGAGCACGAGGGAAATATCGTCAAACCCAAGGATTCTACGGAAGTGTTTCAGTACGAAGGCGAACTGGTGGCGGTTTTCGGCAAGTCAGGCAGGCACATAGCGAAGGAACAGGCGCTCGACTGCGTATTGGGATGGACTATCGGCAACGATGTCAGCGAGCGCACCTGGCAGCGCAGCGACCGCAGCTTCTGGCGCAGCAAGAATTGCGACACCTTCAAACCCATGGGGCCGTGGATCGTCACCGGCCTCGATCCGCGCGACCTGCGCACCATCATCCGGCTCAACGGCAAGGTGGTGGACAGTTTCGAGACCGGCAATATGATTTTCGATGCCGCCACCTTCATCAGCGAAACCAGCCGCTACTGCAGCATTCAGGCCGGTGACGTGATGTGGCTGGGCACCGACGGCGCGCCGCAGAATATGAAACCGGGCGACACCATCGAAATCGAGATCACCGGTATCGGGACTTTGCGCAACTACGTGGTGGCGGAGGCCTGAATAAAGGCTCGCCGATTATTCTCGATGCTCGAGGCGCAGCCGTCAGCTTCCAGGTTTTCTGCCGGGAGTCTTGGGCGGAATGGTGCCCGCGATCCGGCAGAGCACCCGTTCAACCGGCTTACCGTCGGTATATTGAGTCACATTGCATCGCGATATCTCCCCGCGCGCCGACAGGTCGGATAAGGACAGACGCACCTTGGGGAGCGGAATACCGGTCGCCGCCGCGATCTCAAAATCGAGTTGCTGGCCATTCTTTTTCAAGTGTTGCAGGATTGGGGCGTCATACATCTCATATGCTCCTGGCAAAAATGGGATTGGCGCCGGCTAGGCGAGGGCGCCCAGTTTACACCCCTGCCAAGGCGACTCTGGAAATCGATAATTTCAGCGAAATGTTTTTTGTAAGTCATTGAATTCATTGCCTCTAAGGAAAGTTGAGATCAAACACCATTGCCCGCCGGGCCATCAGTGCGTGGACCTATGAGCGAATACGGAATTGGAGGGCAAGTCCTCAGGGCGGATTGAGACCTTCGTGATTCTCACCCGCGCCACCGACTCCAACTGAGAGCTGCAGGCATCGGTGTTCTCGAGGTTCGCCGGCAGCAGCTCATTGAAGTGGCCGCCGCCCTGACGCACGCCCGATTGCTGGCTCGCCATGCGCGAAAGCGAGTTCGACACCGCTATGGTCTCGGGGTGCACGGCCTGGGTAAGCGCCAGGCGCCCGTAGATCCGGCCATAGGGGGAGATGAGTTCGACGAAGTCGCCGCTTCGCAGTCCCCTGGCTGCGCCGGTCTTCGCATTCATGAGCAACGTCGCATGCACCGGGTCGCGGTAGACGATGTCGTCGATCCAGGGATTGCCCAGCGTCTCCCCGAAGTTGATCTGGATCTCCTTGAAGGTGATGGCGTACAGATCAAATTCCGGCGGTTCCTTGTGCACCGGGTCGAGAAGCGGCAGCGGCAGCGGCTGGTAGCACTCCCAGTCCCATTCATGGCGGATCGGCACGCGCGCCTCTTCCATCTTGCGCTTCAGATCGTCGCGCGTGCGAACGATATCCTCGATATAAAAGCGCAGCCGCAGCCCCTCCCAGGGGCGGTACCACTGCTCAGGGGGCCTGAGCGTCACCGCGTGGCCGCGCTCAACGTACCAGTCGAGGTCTTTGCCGTTCCAGAGCAGACCCTTGCGCCGCGCGATCTCCTTGTCCGTGTACTTCCTGGCCTTCTCCAGCAACAGCTCGGGCTTCAGGTGGAAGCCAAACATGCGATTCATTTTCTCGTTCCATTGTTCGAGGATCCCGAGACGCTCCGAGAGCTCGTAAAAAATCTCTTCTTCGCTTTTGGTGTCGTAGAGCGGCTCGGTTACCGGCTGGCGCAGGCTCACGCCTTCGGCGTGGGTGGTGTCGCCCATGCGCATGTTCCAGCACTCGAGAAAATCGTGATTCGGCAGGATGACATCGGCGAATTCGTTGGACTCGTTGGGAATGATGTCGATCGCGACAATAAAACGCATGCTGCGCATGATGCGGTGCCAGGTCGCCCGATTTCCCGGCAGATTCCACAACGGGTTCGAGTGGCACAGGAGCAGGGTGTCCGGCCTGTATTTCAAGTCGTACTTCTCGGGGTTCGACAACACTTCATGATTGAGATGCCCCGGAATCCAGCCGAGCGGGAAATAGCCCCCAAGATGGCTTTCATCCGGCGGATAGGAAAAACCAGGCGGCATACCGAGCACGTGGGTGAGCGGATCGATCATGCCGTTTTCGCCTGCTTTAATGCGTCCATAGGTGTCCTCGATCCTGTCCTTCCTCGCCATTCCCCCATGACCCCCGGGCGCATCGATGTTGCCAAGCAGCATATTGACCAGCTTGAAGGCATGGTTCGACATCGTCGAGTATTTGTGCGCCGAGGCGCCGCGATAATAGATGTAGGAGGCGGGCCGCAGCGGCAGTGTGCGCCCGGCGATCGTGATCGTCGCACCGATCTGCGCCGCCTTCGCCATCTCCCGCGCCACGCGGATGATGGTCTGCGCCGGCACGGTGGTGAGCTCCGACATCTTCTGCGGCGTGCAGTCCTTCAATATGTCCTTGAAACGTTGGAACGCCGGCTTGCACGCCACACCGTCCACCCGGTACTCGCCTTCCAGCGCGAACTCTTTGACGCTGGCATCGTCCCAGAGCTTCGCACGCCCCTCGGCCGCGTCCCAGACGTAGACCCCGCCTTCGCGGTCGCGCACGAAATAACCGTCCGGCCCGACCAGGTAGGGAGCATTCGTGTCCATTTTCAGAAACTGCGCGTCGTAGAGTTTTTCCTCCACCATCACGCAGCAAAGGCCCAGGGCGAAGAAGCGGTCAGTGGCTGGTCTGATGGGGATCCATTCATCGGCCTTGGCTGCGGGAACCGAAAGCCGCGGCTCCACGCACACCACTTTCATGCCGCGCTCCACCCGCGCATCCGCCACGGCGCGGGCTTGCGCGGCTACCTGCAAGTGGGCCGCAAAGCCGTCGCCGGAGCCGTTGCTCAGCCAATAATTGCAGTAATTGGAATCGGTGACGGCATTGAAAGAGGAATTGATAAACCCGTTCATCGAGTGGTAGCCGCCGCCGCACCAGTTGCTCCACGAGGTAAAGACATTTCTGGTGCCAAAGACCTCGGGCCATCCCCACAGCCATTCCTTCTGGAAGTCACCAATCGAGGGCAGCAGCTTGCGCGGATCGTCCTCTCGCACTCTCTTCAATTCGGACGCAACGATGCCGTAGGCCTCGTCCCAACTGATCGGCACCCACTTGGGATCGATGCCCGGCCCTTTCTCCGGGTTGGTGCGCTTCAGAGGGGTCTTGAAGCGCCGCGGATCGTAGTGCCGCAGGATTGCGGCATTGCCCTTGGGACACAGGGCGGAGCCGTTCGCCGCGCTGCTAGGGTTGCCTTCGACCTTGATGACTACGCCGTCGTCGGATACCAGCACGCGCGTGTTGCAGGTGAATAAACACATCTTGCACGAGGTGTTCACCCACCTTCCGGGTTTCAAGGAATTCTGAACCGCCTTCGCGTTGTTCACGCCGACAACTTCTTTCTTCGCAAGCGAACCATGACGCAAACAGAGACCTTTAATGACCGATGCCAGCACCCCACCTTGTAACGAATTTCTGGCCCGGCACCTAGTGAGACCGCCTTCGCATAAATCTCGCGCCGGCTGTTAGAAACAGCGCGGCAAGCTTTTGGCCGCGCGATCCTAGCACTGAGTCAGTATATTTTTTTGTTTTGGTATTGGGACTTGATCTAGGTCAAACCAAGCGCAGCCGAAGCGTCACGGGGTGGCCATGCGCGCTCCGATCGCGTGCCTGGTCGTGCTGGAATGAGCCTGCTTGGGCGGGCCCGATTTCTGCGGCAGCTTCGCTAGGCCTGCTCAAGCCACGCGTCACCCTCGTGCTTGAGCGCCCGCTCCTCCTTGCTGAACACCGAGATGATCCCGGTCGATGGCGTTCGCCCGCTGCGCGCGATCGAGTAGCACAGGAACTTGGTGGCCGGCGGATAAGGCGACAAGTTCATGCCGGCGAAGAATTCCTTGGGCACGCCGCGCGGATCGACCGCGTCCATGCGGTCCTTTTCATAGACGGCGGTGCGCTTGGCGATGCGCCACACGCCGTCGCGCTTTTCCAGCAGGTCGAAGAAGCGCGACCAGGAGCGCAGGTCGAACTCGTAGCCGTCGAAAATTGCGCGGATGTAGAGATTGACGTGGCAGCGGCTGAAGGCCCGATTACCGTTGATCCGGATCCACGGCCCTGCGATCAGGTGCTTGAGGTGATGGCCCGGTTTGCGCACCTCTGCCATCGCCCGCGAGCGGGCGACGAATTCTTTCGCCGGCCCGGAAATCCACGAGATATGGATGCTTGCGTCATCGTGAAAACATCCCGCGAGCACGTCCCAGTCGTCGCTGTCGCGCGCGTGGCCCCAGCGGGCCAGCAGGCGTTCGATCTGATTCTCGTCTTCGTTCATGATCGCGCG
>MEQV01000032.1:8927-9195 GCA_001770355.1 Betaproteobacteria bacterium RIFCSPLOWO2_02_FULL_62_17 | reverse complement strand
TCTGATATACGACCGCGCGGCCAAAAGCTCGCCGCGCTGCTTCCAACAGCCGGCGCGAGATTTTTGCGACGGCGGTCTGATAAGCGTCGAGGAATTGTTGCCGGCCATGCGTGACCTCCGTAAATGCAATCTGGCGATGCGAACGCCGCGAACAGGCCCTCCGGAGACGGGCGAAAATGGATACCCGGAAAAGCTCTGTGGCATCATACAATGCTCCAAGCATCCCCCTTGATCGCGCAGCGCCGCATTTAATTCGCAGCGCTATCCC
>MEQV01000032.1:0-8846 GCA_001770355.1 Betaproteobacteria bacterium RIFCSPLOWO2_02_FULL_62_17 | reverse complement strand
CCCCAGGAACAATTGTCACTCGCCGCATCTGATCGCCCTGTTCGACAAGATTGCCGAACGCGGCTGGGTGGGTATGAGCTACCCCAAGGAATATGGCGGTCAGGGCGCCGACCGCATCAGCCAGTACATCGTCGAGGAGGAGTTTCATCGGGTCTACATCAACGTGTCCCTCGGCGGCAGCGGTGCGGGGGCGATCATGGCCGCGGGGACGGAGGAACAAAAGCGCTACTACCTTCCCCAATTGATCAGCGGCGAGTTCTCGTTTGCCCCGGGATTCACCGAACCACGGGGCGGCGCCGACCTCGCCTCGCTGCAATGCCGGGCGGTCCGGGACGGAGATGAGTACGTCATCAACGGCCAGAAGATGTTCACATCTTTTGCCCATCATGCCTCGCACATTTACCTGATGGCACGGACCAACCGGGATGTGCCCAAGCACAAGGGCATCTCGATCTTTCTGATTCCAATGAACACGCCCGGCATCACCGTGCGTCCATTGTGGACCATCCAGAACGATCCGCCGGCCCCCGTGGGGACCACCTATGGCACCTGCAGGACCAACGAGACGTTCTTCGATGACGTGCGCGTGCACAAATCCCTGCTGCTGGGCGGCGAGAACAACGGCTGGGTGGTCGCGGCGATGGGCCTGAACCTCGACCGCGTCGGCGCCAATCGGTACCTGATGTCGGTGCAACGGGACGAGGACATTATCAACTGGATCAAGGAAAGCGGAGGCTTGGGCGGGCATTCCCCGGCGGCGGACGCGGCGATCAGGGACAAGCTCGCCGAGTTATGGATCGAGGCTCAGGTATGCCGGCTGATGACGATGCGCAGCATGTCGATCGTCGAGCATGGCGGCAACTTCACCTACGAGGGCTCGGCTGAGAAGGTGTGGGCGCCCGAACATGGGGTGAAGACAACTGAGGCGATCACGCAGATGCTGGGTCCCTACGGCCAGTTGCTCAACGGCTCGCCGCGGGCAATCAGCAGCGGGGTGTTTGCTCACAATCTGTTGGGCGCCTTCCAGTCCGGAATCAATCACGGCAGCGTGCAGGTGATGCGCGATCAGGTCGCCCGCCGCGGCTTGGGCCTGTCCCGGGGCGCCAAGAGCTAAGTCGCGACGCCTGGAACGGTGCGATCTCAAGACGCTGCAGCCTAAAGGAACGACGATGGATGTGCTGTTGAACCAAGACGAGATGATGATACGGGACACCGCCCGCGAGTACTTGAAGGCAGAGTGCGCACCTGCCCTGGTGCGCGCGATGGAGAAGGACCCCAAGGGATATCCTCCCGCAATGTGGGAAAAGGCCGCCGAGCTCGGCTGGCAGGGCATGGCCCTGCCGGAAAAGTATGGCGGCCTGGATTTGCCTCTGGTTTGCCTGGGACTGGTCCTGGAAGAGGCCGGGCGCGCGCTGCTACCCCTGCCGCTGCATAGCACCGTGGTGGCCGCGCTGGCGATCGCCAGGGATGGAAGCGACGCACAGCGCGAGGCGCTTCTGCCGGGCGTGGCCGGTGGCAAGGTGATCATGACCTGGGCGTTCCAGGAGCAGGATCCACGGCTGTTGCCGGAAACGATTCAGACGCAGGCAGTTGCCCAGGGCAAGGACTTCGTCATCAATGGACGCAAATTGTTCGTGGATAATTTCATCGTTGCCGACCAGTGCGTCCTCGCCTGCAGGACTGCGCCCGCCTCGATGAGCCACGCCGGACTGTCCCTGTTCCTGGTGGATGCCAAAAGCGCGGGCATCTCCCATACGCCCTTCGTTACGCTGGCGAAAGACAAGCAAAGCGAGGTGGTGTTCGAAAACGTGCGGGTGCCCGTGGCCAACCTGGTCGGCGAACTCAACCGGGGATGGCCGATCATTGAGCGCATGCTCGATCGGGGAACCGCCCTGCTGTGTGCCCAGATTTTGGGGGCGGCCAGAAAAGATGCCGAGATGGCGATTGAATACGCGAAGTACCGCGTGGCCTTCGGACAGCCCATCGGCGCCTTCCAGTCGGTCGCGCACATGTGCGCCGACATGATTCTGGGGATTGACGGCGGTTCCCTGCTCACCTACGAAGCCCTGTGGAGGATGGATCAGGGGCTCCCGGCGAAAGTGGAGGTCTCCCAGGCGAAAGCTTTCTGCAATGAAAAATGCCTGACCGCCGCGCGCAATTCGCAAAGCATCCATGGCGGCATGGGCTTCATGATGGAGTTCGACCTGCATCTCTGGTACCGTCGCATCGCGGCGTGGACCATGCGCCTGGGTACCAGCTACGAGCACCGTGCCAGAATCTCCGCGGCATTGCTGGACACCCCGGGGCGGGTGGTGCTGGGCAGGCCGGTGCCGGTGGTGGCAGAGGCCGAAGGATGACGCCGCGGAATCCGGGCGACATTCAAACCTAATCAACGACAGGAGAAGTGAGAATGGCCAGCACGTGTCCGGTATGTGGCAAGAGCATCGACGAGGCAGCGGCAAAGGCGCCGACGGGCCAGACAAAATTCGGCGCCCAGGAAGTGGATCCGGCGCAGGGCACGCGCCAGTTTTACGATGGCAAATGGTACTACTTCGACTCGATACAGTGCCGCAGCAAATTCGTGGCCGAGCACAAGGACGTCTAGGTACGGGTTCAACATGGAAGCAGCGGCAAATTTCGCAGCAACGAGTAATCGGCGTTTCCCATTCTGGGGCATGGCGCTGTGCGCGGTGGTCGCGTCCGGTGCGTTCGCGCAGGAACCCTTTCCCTCGAAGCCAATCCGCTTCGTCCTGCCTTATACGGCCGGCGGCGGTTCCGACCGCCTCATGCGGGCGCTAGGCGAAGAACTGCGCGAGCGCCTCGGGCAGCCGGTGCTTGTGGAAAGCCGCCCGGGCGCCAATACCATGGTCGCCGCTGAGCTGGTCGCGCGTGCGCGCAACGATGGCTACACCTTGCTTTATCTGGGCTGGGCGACGATCACCACCAACCTGGTCATCTACAAGAATATTTCCTACAAGCTCGAGGACTTCCAGCCCATCACTACCTTGTATCGCTCGCCGCTCACGCTGGTGGTAAAGAAGGATTTTCCCGCCTCGAACCTCAAGGAACTGATCGGGTACGCGCGCAACAAGGGATCGCTTGCCTACGGAACCGCCGGCACGGGCAGCTCGCCCAATCTGCTGCTCGTGCGTCTTTCCAAGGCGAGCGGCGTGAACTTCGAGCATGTGCCCTACAAGGGCGAAGCACCGGCAGTGCAGGACGTCATGGGCGGGCACTTGCCGCTGTTCGCCGGCAGCCTGAGCAATTCGGCGCCCTCCATCCGCGCGGGCAATCTCAAGGCCATCGTCACCTCGAGCGGCGAACGGCTGCCGAATTTTCCCGACATTCCCACCTTCCGCGAGGCGGGCTTCGAGGAGCACGTGTTCACCTACTGGCATGGCGTGGCGGCGCCCGCCGGATTGTCGCGCGCCATCCTCGATAGACTCCATGCCGCGTTCGTCGCCGCGGTGGAATCCAAGCGTGTTCGCGGCGTGCTGGAACCCGACCAGATCCCGACCACGATGTCGCCCGATGCCTTCTCCGAGCAGATCCGGCGCGACATCGAGACATGGGGCCCGGTGATCCGGGCTAACAACCTGGTTGAGTAGCGCTTCGCACATGCCGGACCCCTTGCAACCCGGAGGTGCGCCGGGTGGTGCGCTCGCCGGCGTGCGCGTCCTGGATCTCAGCCATGGCATCGCGGGCCCGTTTGCGGCAAGGTTGCTCGGGGATTTCGGCGCCGACGTGATCAAGATCGAAAAGCCCGGGACAGGCGACTTTGCGCGTTTCCTCGAGCCCTTGAAAAAGGATGCGCCGGCCCCCGAACAGAGCCTGCTATTCCAATACCTTAATTGGAATAAGCGCAGCATCGCGCTGGACCTGCGCACTGCGGAGGCCCGTCCCATCCTGAAAGATCTGATCGAGGCGAGCGACATCGTCATCGAAAGCTTCCGGCCGGGCACCCTGGACGGCTGGAGCCTGGGTTTCGATCAGATGTTCGAATGGAATCCCCGCGCCGTGCTCACCTCCGTGACGAATTTCGGGGAGACCGGACCCTACGCGAACTACCGCGCCAGCGATCTGGTGCTGCAGGCGATGAGCGGCATCATGCAGATCAGCGGCCGCGTCGATCGCGAACCGCTGAAGCATGGCTTATCGCAGTCCTGCTACTGCGCGGGGCTCAATGCCGCCTACGCATCGCTCATGGCTTACACCGCTGCCGTTGCCGATGGCATCGGCGAGCATGTCGATGTATCGATGCACGAGTGCCTCGCCTCGGAACTGGTGCTCAACGAGGCCTACTACGCGTTCCTGGGTGCGGTGCAGGGGCGCCGTGCCGTGGTTCAGGATCCTTTCTCCGGGGAGCCGATCGCAGCGCGCAAGGGATTCCTGGCGCTGCAGACCGGCGGCGGTGCGCCCTTCGAAAATTATGCCGACCTGTTTGAACGGGAAGAATTCCGCGATCCGAAGTATGCCAGCCCGCCGCAGCGGGAGCAGCGTGCAGCCGAAGTGCGCGCGCTCCTCGAGGAGTGCCTGGCGGACAAGGACGCCAAGGACATGTTTCTCAAAGGAGCGCAGCGCCGGCTGCTGGTGGGCATGGTGCAGGGCGCCGCGGATTTGCTCGAATGCGAACACCTGCATGCGCGCGATTTTTTTGTCGATGTCGATCACCCGGTCACCGGCCGCTATAAGTTCCCCGGCGAGCTGGTGAAGTTGTCGGCGACGCCGATGTCGGTGCGCAGGCGCGCCCCGCTGCTGGACGAACACCGGGCCGAGGTGCTGGCCGAGCTGACAGCGCAAGGGGCTACGCCGGTTCCCGCAGGTTCCAAAGGCCCGCAACGCAATCCCGGGAAACCCGCTTTGCCGCTGGCCGGAGTTCGCGTGCTCGATCTGTCATACGTGTTCGCGGTTCCTTACATGGGGGGGCTGTTGAGCGACCTGGGCGCCGAGGTGATCAAGATCGAGGCGCCTCACCGCCTGGACCAGACGCGCGACAGGACCTTCCGCTCCTACCTCGACAACGACCCTGGGGAGGACCCCTGGAACCGGACCGGCATTTTCCAAGTGCTGAACCGCGGGAAGGAGTCCCTGGTTCTCGACATGGGGCAGCCGCAGGGCAGGGAGGTGTTCCGGCAGCTGGTGCAAAAGAGCGACATCGTGCTCGAGAACTACACCCCGCGGGTCATGCCCAAATGGGGCCTGCACTACGAGGAACTGAAAAAGCTCAAGCCGTCCCTGATCATGCTTTCCAACACCGGTTACGGTTCGACGGGTCCGTGGTCGGCGTTTCCGAGCCAGGGCACGACCATGGAGGCGACCATGGGAATCACCCATTACACCGGGTACCGCGGCGACAAGCCATGGAAAGTCGGCCAGTCGTACCCTGACTTTCTTGCCTGCTGGTCCGGGCTGGGCGCGCTGTTCGCCGCCTTGACGCACAGGCGGCGAACGGGCGAGGGCCAGTGGATCGATCTCGGCATGTACCAGATTGGCGCGGCGCTGGTTGCCGAACCCATGCTCCAGAAACAGTTGGACGGCAGCGAGCGTGAGCGCATCGGCAACGAACATCCCGAGCATGTGCCGAGCAATCTGTACCGAGCGCGAGGCGATGACCGGTGGGTGGCGATCACGGTGGAAAACGATGCGCAGTGGGCGGCACTCGCCGGCCTCATGAATCAGCCGCGGCTGTCCGATGACGAACGTTTTCGCCACGCCGAGGGACGCCGGCGGCATCGCAGTGAGATTGACGCGCTGGTCGCGAAGTGGACATGCGAACGCGATGTGCTCGAAATTCTTGCTCTGCTTCAATCGCACGGCATCGCTTGCGGCCCGGTATTCAACGCGCGAGACCTGCTGGTCAACGAACACCTTCGCCAGCGTGGATTCTATGAGCGGGTGGAGCACGGAGCGCCGATCGGGGCGCGTCCGATTATCGGACGCCCGTATCGCCTGCGCTTTCGCGATGCGCGCATCCATAAGCAGGCGCCGCGCTTTGGTGAACACAACCGGCATATCCTCCGCGACCTGCTCGGAATGAACTCAGAGCAAATCGAAAGCCTGTTCGAAGCGGGAATCGTCAGCGATCGGCCAACGAATCCCGGCCCATCGGGAACCCTGAACACGGAGGCGATGCTGCGGCTGCATACGCTTGTCGCGATGGATTCGGACTACCGCTCCAGAATCGGTCTGAGCGCGGACGATGCTGCCGAGGATCAGGCTGCAGCCGCCGGACAGGCGCCAGATTGAAATGCCCATCAGTTTTCCATCTCACTCCTCATTCGAATTTGACTCCGGCCGCCTTCACGTCGCGCACCAGCTTCACCGCAGTGTCGAAATCGGTCCTGATCCATTCGGCGAATTCCTCGGCGCCGCCCGCCATGACGATGAAGCCCATCTCCTCCATCTTGTCGCGCACCCCCGAGGCGTTGATCGACTTGACCGCCGACGCCGAAAGCCGCGCGGCGAGCGGCCGCGGCAGGCCTGCCGGCGCGAGCAAACCGACCCACGAGCGGGTCGTCGCGAACGAGGGCACGATCTCGGTGAAGTCCGCCACCGCGGGTATTTCCGGATGGCGTCTTTTCAGCGAATACACCGCGATCGCTTTGGACCTGCCCGAGGTGAGGAAAGGCTTCACTCCCTGGTAGGTGATGAGAATAAGCGGCACCTCATCGGCGACCATCGCCTGCAGCATCGGGCCGAAGCCCTTGTAGACGATGTGGTTCATGTCGAATGCGCCGCCGAGCTTGAGCATCTCGCCGGTAAGGTGCTGCTCGGAGCCGACGCCGATGGTCGCGTAGTTCACCTTGCCGGGATTCTTCCTGGCGTACTCGATCAGCTCCTTCAAGTTCGAGTACGGCGTCGAAGGATGGGCGGCGAGCACGCCCATCGAGGTGTAGACCAGCGCGAGCGGAACGAAATCCTTCACCGGGTCGAGCGGCACGCTGCCGATTGCCGCTCCGGTGACCAGTGCCGTGCTGGTGCCGAGCAGCGTGTAGCCGTCAGGCGCCGAGCGCGCGACGAACTGCGAGCCGATCGCAGTGTTCGCCCCGGGGCGGTTCTCGACCACCACCGGCTGGCCGAGCTCGTCGGACATCGCTTTTTGCATGATGCGGATCGACACGTCGACCCCGCCCGGCGGGTAGGGCACGACGATGCGCACCGGTTTGGATGGAAAGCTTTGCGCCCGCGCGGCCGTCGTCGCGCCCGCGGCGGCAATGCCCAGGGCGACGGCCCCTGCCCACTGCAATAAACGCTTCATGGTCTCCTCCTCCTGGCCCGGACAGACCCTACTCGGCCTCGATACGCGCCGCCTTGCGCCCCTTGGCGAAGACTTCCATGTCTTTCTTGATCTGAGCGGCGTGCTCTTCGGGCGTGCCGCCGCCGGGGATGAATCCGATCTTGTTGAACCGCTCAATGACCTCGGGCGATTTGAGCGCGCTTACGATTTCCGCATTCAGCCGCATCACGATTGGCGCCGGGATGCCCACGGGGCCGACAATTTCATCGCTGGTCGGCATTTTTTCGTAGTCGGGCAACTGCTCGCCCATCGACGCAAGATCGGGAAAAGCGGCATACCGCTCCACGCTCATGACCGCGAGGATCTTGACCTTCCCGGCGCGTACCTGCGTGAGCGCCGAGGCGACGGGCGCGAACGCGACCGGGATCTGCCCCGCCGCGGCCGCGTTGAGGCCCAACTGGCCCCCCTTGTAGGGGACATGCGTGATGTCAAGCCCGTATTTCTCCTTGAGCAGTTCCATTTCCAGGTGTTGGGTCGCTCCCACGCCGTTGGAGCCGTAAGCGAGCTTGCCGGGATTTGCCCGCACGTAATCGATCAGCTCCTTCACGTTGTTCGCGGGCAGCGATGTCGTCGCCAGCATGGAAATCGTCGCGATGGCCAGACGGGTGATGTAGGTGAAGTCCTTCAGCGGATGATACGGCGGGTTTTTCTGCAGGAAGGGCGCGGATACCACCGTGCTCGGCGCCGCGTGCAGGATGGTGTAGCCGTCGGGCGCGGAACGTATCAGCGTCTGCGCGGCGAGCAGACCTCCCGCGCCGGCCTGCACCTCGACCACCACCGCCTGGCCCATTGAAGCGGTCATCTTCTGCGCCACGATCCGCATGGCGCCGTCCGCGACGCTGCCCGGGGTGAAGGTGGAGAGCACGCGTACCGGCTTGGCTGGATACCCCTGGGAGAGGGCATTTTGGAACACCGGAGCGCATAGTGCTCCCGCTATGCACAAGCTGACAGCCGTAAATTTCATCATTTTCCCCCGTTCTTGAATAGGATCGGCGTATTGCTCCTGCTACTTGAAGAAGTTCGGATGCTTTGCCATCACCTCCGCGCGAAGTTCCGGGCTGACGCGCGCGATCGGATACCAGTCCTTCTTGTGCTCGTACGGGCGGCAGCCGTCGATTACCACGCGCGAAGAATACATCGGCTTGGGCAGAACCTCGTATTTCAGCTTCTCCTCCAGCGGTATTGCCGGGTCAGTGGAGGTCGCCGGGCAGCGCGTGAGGATATCGATCGATTCGTGCGGGCGCTTGCGCGTCACCACGGCCCACAATACCTGTTCGATGTCCGCCGGGTCGATGTCTTCCTCGACCACGACGGTGTAGCGGCCCGAGTGCGTGTTGGCAAGCGCCGCGATGTTCCCCACCACCCGCGGATGGCCGGTGTAACTCTGTTCGATCGACACCACGTTGAAAAACCAGCCGGAGCCAAACTCGTGGCACCACACGCCGCGCACCCCGGGCACCCCCATGCGCTCCAGCTTGTCCTGGATCAACATGCTTTGCAGCGTGCTGCCCATGAGGGTGGACACGTGCGGCGGAATGCTCGGGCTTGC
>MEQV01000031.1:17089-23217 GCA_001770355.1 Betaproteobacteria bacterium RIFCSPLOWO2_02_FULL_62_17 | reverse complement strand
CGCTTGCTTCATTTGGAACCTCGCTTTAGCAGTTGATGCAACTCACCCTCGAACAGAGCTTCGATTTCCTCGAAGCTCTCGAACGCGATGTCGGTCACAATCCCGAGGCAGAATAAATCGGGTCAGTGTAACTTTTCCTGAGTTTAGATTCCCACTTTACGGGATGATTCTGAGCATACGTGCCGCTCTTGCTTGGGCCGGCGTGCAACGTCGTCATACCTTTTCCCCAGCGCGAAGTGCGGATGGTGGGGACCGGAGCCTGAGTTCGCCCGACCTCTTTAGACGCCAATTTTGTGAATAGTATCGCCGGAAAACCGCATGGGGATTGCCTTTGCGGGCGATTGTGCTGTGCAAATATGGTCTGTTGCCGATTGTTCTTCGAGCCAGTGTCATACAAATAAATAGCGTTGGAGGCTGTCATGAAAATGCTTTCCGTTCGGCTAGACGACAGCGAATTCGTCGTGCTATCCCGATTGAATAAACACCTGGGCGCGTCAAGCTTGCGAGTGGTCAAGCGCGGCATTGCCGCATTGGCGCAGCAGAAACTGCGAGCCGAATCGCCGCACAAAATGGCCGTAAAGCTGGGGCTGATCGGTGTTTTTGGCGGACGCGCCGACTTGTCCGAGACGGTCGCAGTTCGCGTCAGACGGAAGCTGCGTGCCGAATCTGCTCCCCGTCGATAGCGGCTCCTTTGTCGCGTGGCTTAACGCGCGCGACAGGCATCACACGCGCGTGGTAGCTTTTTTCAAGGTGCGGCGCGAGCGCCTGGTTGGCCATCGTCGGCCGCTACGACGGGGCGAACGTGCGCTACCGCGAAGCTCATCGAAGGAACTTCAACCAGCTATTCAATCCTTTCGTCTTGCTCGTGAGTCGGGTCGGCGAGGAGGGCATCGATCTCCAGCACCAATGCCGGTATGTCATTCACTACGATCTCGAATGGAATCCCGCGAAGATGGAGCAGCGCGAAGTTCGTGTCGATCGGGTAGGCTGGGGCCGCTCTGACGAGGGCTTCATTGACGTCCGCTTCATGCTTCTGAAGGGAACCTACGAGGAACGCATTTTCCATACCGTGATGCAGCGCGATCAGTGGTTCCAGGTACTCATCGGCTCAAAGCGCAATGAACTTGGTCGAGCGGATGACGATGATGCAGCGATGCGGCCCCAGGATATTGATGACGGCCCAATCGATGTGGCTGATGAGGCAGGCAGGCTGTCCCCAGATGAGAAGGTCGCCGTTATGATGGACTTGCGGCCTGGGCGTATCGGTAGTTGAGTGGTTAGTAGCAGCGCTGCCTCTTCAGTCACGGAATATAGACCCATCCTGCGTACGACCGTAATGCCCTTGAAACTCCCGTCCTGGTCCCGCCGCGCGCAATGAATCTCGGGTCGCCCCATTGGTTGCGGATCTGACAATATCAATATCGATATCAGCATTGACCTATCATGCCCGTCAATGCTGGGTGCTGTCTGAAAAATTGGACCAATTGCTGCGGCAGTGCCGGAAGGGGTCGCGCCGGGGTTCCCGTGCGCATTCTTTTCTGTCCAATCCACCTGTGGACCTTTCGTAGCCTTGCGCACCGTGGCCCAGCGCGTAATCACCGAGCCGACGAATATCGCGAGCTGCTGGCCATTCATGCCCGCGTGCGTAACCTGACTGGGTTTACCCGGCCTCAAACCATCCGCGCCACCAGCCGCTTGCCGCAGGCATGCGCGTACTTGCGGAGCGTCACGATCGAAGGTGATCCTTTATCGCTGCGCAGCGAGGCTTCGAGGCGGCTGACCGCGCTCTTTGTGGTTCCCATGCGCGTGGCAACTTCTTCTTGCGTCAAACCGGATTGCTTGCGCGCGTCCAGCAGCGCGCCGAGCGTTGCGTATTCTTCTTCCAGAGGTCAGCGTCGTCCCGACCGTGCAGTCCGACATCATCCGCATGTCGGCTTTCCGGGAACGCCGCCGCCAAGGGGTCTGAAAGGCGTGGGCTCAGGTTCTCGTCAAATAGCAGACGCACGGCGCTTCATGCCGCCAGGCGACGCTCACGCTGAGCGGCAAATGCGAGAGTTGCCTTAATGTGTTCCAGGCGCAGGGCCGGAAAATCGCTGAGGATTTCCTGCTCCGTCATTCCGCCAGCGAGGTATTCCAGAATGTCGTAGACCGTGATCCGGGTACCGACGATACAGGGTTTTCCGCTGCGGATGCCCGGTGTGACAACAATCCATTTCTCGATGTCCATTGCGCACTCCCGCATGAATCAGTTGAAGGCGAATGTGTCAGGCCATTGCGCATTATAGACGAGCATCGCGGGAGGATTCAGCCGGTTGTCGCGACAACCGTCCATTCCCCTATCGGGGCCTTCCGGGTTTAATTACTTCATCGCAGCCGCGGCGTGCTTCACGGCCTTGATGATATTTATATAGCCCGTGCAGCGGCACAGATTTCCCTCGAGGCCGTGAATGATCTCATCGTCATTCGGCGAAGGGTTGTCTTTCAACAACCCGGCCACCGCCATGATCATGCCCGGCGTGCAGAAACCGCACTGCAGCGCGTGGCATTCGGTGAAGGCCTGCTGCACCGGATGCAGCTTGTCGCCCTTGGCCATGCCCTCGATGGTCAGGATATCGGCGCCGTTGGCCTGCCCCACCAGCATGGTGCAGGATTTCACCGCCACGCCGTCGACGTGCACGGTGCAGCAGCCGCACTGGCTGGTGTCGCAGCCTATATGCGTGCCCGTGAGTCCCAATTCATCGCGCAGAAAGTCCGCAAGCAGGGTCCTGTCTTCCACGTCATGGGAGACCTTCTTGCCGTTGACCGTCATTTCTATTCTTGCCATGTCAGTACCTTGTTTTCAGTGTTCGGTAAGTATTATTTGGCCGCCGCGCGTATCGCGTGCCACATCTTGCTGGGCGTAATCGGCATGTCGATGTGATGAATGCCGATCGGACGCAGCGCGTCCACCACGGCATTCATGAAGGTCGGCAGCGAACCGGTGGTGCCTGCCTCGCCCGCGCCCTTCACGCCCAATGGATTGGTGGGCGAAGGTACCGGATGATCGTAGACCTGCAGGTCGCGAATCAGTCCGGCGCGCGGCATGTAGTAGTCCATGAAGCTGCCGGTGAGCAACTGCCCGGAGGCGCGGTCGTACTGGCACTCCTCGCCGAATACTTGGCCCGCGCCCTGCATGATGCCGCCGTGCATCTGGCCCTCCAGCAGCGTGTGGTTGATCACCGTGCCGCAATCGTCCATGGTGAGATAGCGCAACACGCTGGTGACGCCGGTATCGGGATCGATTTCCACTTCCGCCACATGCACGCCGCTCGGGAATGTGCCCGCCGCGGGCACCTCGCCCCCCGCGTCCATCGGATGCGAACCGGCGGTGCTCGACTGCTTTTTCGCAAGTTGAATGATGCCGATGGACTTGTCGGTGCCCTTGACGCTGTACTTGCCGTCCTTGAACTCGATGTCCGCCACCGCCACCTCGAGATCCTTCGCCGCGAGTTCCAGGCCCTTTTTGATGACCTCGCGCGCCGCCATCAGCGATGCCGCGCCATGCGAGCTCATGGAACGCGACCCGGCGGTGCCGCCGCCGATCAGCGGCGGGCCATCGGGATCGCCGGTGCTCAAAGTGATCAGTTCCGGATCGACACCCAGTTCACGCCCGACGATCTCGGGCATCACCGTCTCGTGACCCTGACCGGTGGGCCCGGTGACGCTGTGCAGAACCAGGTTGCCGGAGCTGCCGAACTTGAGCAGCGTCTGGTCCTTCGGCGCGAGCGCCGCGCCGGCCGGTTCGATAAAGGATGCGAGGCCAATGCCACGCAGCTTGCCGCGCGACTTGGATTCGGCGCGCCGCTTCTCGAAGCCTGCCCAGTCGGTTTTCTGCAACGCCTTTTCCAGCAGCGTCGCATAGTCGCCGCTGTCGTAGGGAACCATGGTGGGCGTCTCGTAGGGAAACGCATCCTTCGCAATGAAATTGCGCCGGCGCAGTTCAAGGCGATCGATTTTCATCTCGCGCGCGGCTTCATCCACCAGGCGCTCGATGAGATAAGCACCGTCGGGGCGGCCCGCGCCGCGGTAGGGCGCGATCGGCGTGGTGTTGGTGACCACCAGGTGGTGCAATCCATACACCGCGGGCGTCTTGTAGACACCGGTGGGGGTAAGCATGGGCGTGATGGTGTTGATGAAAGGGCCGGCACCCGCCGGGTAAGCGCCCAGGTCGCAGGTCCAATCGAGCCGGAACGCGAGAAAATTGCCCTCCTTGTCCAATGCCAGCGCTCCGGAGAGGCGGATGGCTCGGCCGTGGTGGTCGCTGACGAAGGTCTCGGAACGCGTTGCCACCCACTTGACCGGCTTGCCGAGTTTCTTCGCCGCCAGCATCACCACCAGGTATTCGGGATAGGCGCCGCCGCGGGTGCCGAAGCCGCCGCCCACGTCCTGTGCATGGATGCGCGCCTTTTCGGGCGCGATGCCGTGAGTGGCCAGGCTTCCCGACATCATGGTGATGCCCTGGGTGCTGGACCAGAAATCCCACACGTCCTTGGCGGCATCGTAGACGGCGAGGCAACCCTTGGGCTCCATCGGATTGCTGACCAGACGCGCGCTGTAGAGCTTGATCCTGGTGACGTGCGCGGCCTTGGCCATGGCCTCGTTGACCTTTGCCTCGTTGCCGTACTCATACACCAGCGAGACGTTGCCGGGGATTTCCGCATGAATCTGCGCAGCGCCCGGCTTCAATGCATCTTCGACATCGGACACGGCTGGCAGATCCTGGTATTCGATCTCGATCTTCTCCACCGCGTCCTGCGCGGCAGCGGCGGTGGCGGCCACCACCATGGCGATTTCCTCGCCGACATAGCGCACCCGGCCGCTGGCGAGAATGCCATGAGCCGGCACTTTGATCGGCTGGCCGCCCTTGCCCGGAAACGGAAGGAACGGCGGCGGGAAAACCAGTCCCGCCGCCTTGGTGTCTTCAGCCGTAAATATCCCGGCAACGCCGGGATGCGCCGACGCCGCTTTGGTATCGATGGAAACGATCTCCGCATGGGCACGATCGGAACGCAGAAACGCCGCGTACAACTGGCCCGATTGGTTCCAGTCGGCGGTGTAGCGCCCGGCGCCGGTAACGAGACGCCGGTCCTCGCGGCGGCCCTTGAAGGCAGCGCTCATTATTTCCCTCCTGTCAGCGAAGCCACTGCCCGGCGCGTCATAACTTCAACCAGATTGGCGCGGTACTCGGCGGTGGCGTGCAGATCGTTGCTCAGGCCCCTGGAGGGCATAGCCAGGCCCTTCAATGCGGCGAGCGAAAAGTTCCTGCCCAGCGCCACTTCGGCCTCCTTCCAGCGGAACACGCCTTGCCCCGCTCCGGTGATCGCCACACGCACGCCGTTGCCGTTATCGGCGACGAAAGATCCGGTCATGGAATAGCCCGACACCGGATGCGGAAACTTCGCGTAAGCGGCGCGTTTGGGCACCGGGAAGGAAATGCCTGTGACGATCTCGTCGGCCTTCAGCGCGGTTTCGAACACGCCCTTGAAGAAGTCATCGGCGGCGATTTCGCGCTGCGTGGTTTTGATGGTGGCACCCAAGCCGAGCGCGGCGCCGGGGTAATCAGCCACCGGATCGTTGTTGGCGACAGAACCTCCGATGGTGCCGCGATTGCGCACTTGCGGATCGCCGATCTGCGAGGCGAGGTACGCGAGCGCCGGAATCTTCTGCTTTACGTCGTTCGAACGCGCCACTTCGGCGTGCTGCATGGCAGCGCCGATTTCCAGGTGCTCGCCCTTCACGGCGATGCCGCGCAGCTCGGCAATCCGGCTGATGTCGATGAGTTGCGAAGGCGAAGCCAGGCGCTGCTTCAGGGTCGGGATCAGTGTCATGCCGCCCGAGAGCAGCTTGGCGTCCTGATCCTTGGCGAGCATGTCGCGGGCTTCAGCGAGCGATTTCGCGCGAGTGTAAGTGAATGAGTACAAGGCTATCCCCCAGATTGTCGTGATGTGAATTATTGTTCGCGGCGCCCCAGATGCGCCAGCGGGAGGCGTAGTCTACGTCACCCCGTGAAGCCTGTCAGGATGCGAGAAAACTGTAAAACCCCTCGGGGCGATGGGGGTAACGGGGGAAGAGGGGACTCCCTCTTCCCC
>MEQV01000031.1:0-17024 GCA_001770355.1 Betaproteobacteria bacterium RIFCSPLOWO2_02_FULL_62_17 | reverse complement strand
TCATCCTGCTTGATCATCCCGAGTTCATAACGGGCACGCTCCTCGACCGCGTCGGTACCCTGCTTGAGATCACGCACTTCGGCATCGAGTGCGCGGTTGCGCTCTGCAAGGCTGCCGTTGTTCTGTTTTTGCGCCGTCACCTGCCGGTCGATCTCCCACACGCGCATCCAGCCGCCTTTGCCAAACCAAAGCGGATACTGAATCAGCACAATCAGGGCGCCGAGCACCAGGACGAGCGCGCGCATCGCGGCCTTGTTCGAACCTTTCAGCTGCGCAGCTGGTAAAAGGCGTCCCTGCCGGGATAATTGACCGAGTCGCCCAGATCCTCCTCGATGCGCAGCAATTGGTTGTACTTGGCGATGCGGTCGGAACGCGAAAGCGACCCGGTCTTGATCTGCAGGGCATTGGTGCCCACCGCGATATCGGCGATGGTGGTGTCCTCGGTCTCGCCGGAGCGATGCGAAATCACCGCCGTATAGCCGGCGCGCTTGGCCATTTCGATGGCGGCGAAAGTCTCCGTAAGCGTGCCGATCTGATTGACTTTGATGAGGATGGAATTGGCCACGCCCTGTTGTATGCCTTCGCGCAGGATCTTGGTGTTGGTGACAAAAATATCGTCGCCCACCAGTTGCACCCGGCGTCCGAGCCGTTCAGTCAGCACGCGCCAGCCTGCCCAGTCCGATTCAGCGAGGCCGTCCTCGATGCTGATGATCGGGTACTTGTCGGCCCAGTTCGCCAGGTAATCGACAAACTCCGCGGAACTTAAGCTTAGATTTTCCGCTTCGAGACGGTATTTCCCCTCTCTATAGAACTCGGAGGCGGCGCAATCCAGTGCCAGCACCACGTCGGCGCCCGGCTGGTAGCCCGCCCGGTCGATGGCCTCCAGTATCAGATGGATCGCGGCCTCATGGTTCGGCAGGCTGGGCGCGAAGCCGCCCTCGTCGCCAACGGTCGTCGCCATGCCCTTGCCTTCAAGGAGCTTGCGCAGCGACTGGAACACCTCCGCGCCGCAACGCATCGCCTCGCGAAAACTTTGCGCGCCGACAGGCACGATCATGAATTCCTGCATCTCCAGGGTGTTGTTCGCGTGCACGCCGCCGTTGATCACGTTCATCATCGGCACCGGCATCTGCATCGACCCCGAGCCGCCGAAGTAGCGATAAAGCGGCAGCCCGGACTCTTCCGCCGCCGCCTTGGCCACGGCCATGGATACCGCGAGAATGGCGTTCGCCCCCAGCCGGCCCTTGTTCTCGGTCCCGTCCAGGTCGATCAAGGTCCTGTCTATGAAGCTTTGTTCCTGGGCATCAAGGCCCATGATGGCTTCGGAAATTTCGGTGTTGATGTTCTCGACCGCCCGCAAAACTCCCTTGCCACCATAGCGTGTGGTGTCCAGGTCGCGAAGCTCCAGCGCTTCGCGGCTGCCGGTGGAGGCGCCCGAGGGCACCGCGGCGCGGCCCATCACGCCGGATTCGATCAGCACATCGGCCTCGACAGTAGGGTTGCCGCGGGAATCAAGAATTTCTCTGGCGACAATATCAACAATAGAACTCATGGTTTGGTACCCCCGTTTACCGGCATTTTTTCAAAGTTTTGATTCGGCAAAGCCACTGTGTTTAACCAATTCGTCAAGATTTTTCAATGTCTGTAACAAATCTTTCATCATTGCCAGCGGCCAGGCATTGGGGCCGTCGGAAAGCGCTTTGGAAGGGTCCGGGTGCGTTTCCATGAAGATGCCCGCGATGCCGGCGGCCACCGCCGCGCGCGCCAGCACCGGAACGAACTCGCGCTGGCCTCCCGAGGAGGTTCCCTGGCCTCCCGGCAATTGCACTGAATGGGTGGCATCGAACACCACCGGGCATCCGGTCTCGCGCATGATAGCCAGCGAGCGCATGTCGGAGACGAGATTATTGTAGCCAAACGATACCCCGCGCTCGCACACCATGATGTTGTCGCGGCCGCTGGCCTCGCGCGCCTTGTCGACCACGTTCTTCATGTCGCCGGGGGCGAGGAACTGGCCCTTCTTGATGTTGACCGGCAGTCCCGCCGCGGCGACCGCATGGATGAAATCGGTCTGCCGGCAAAGAAACGCCGGGGTCTGCAATACATCGACGCACCGCGCCACCGCGGCAATCTCGCGCTCGGCATGCACATCGGTCAAAACCGGCACGCCGATCCGCTTCCTGACATCGGCAAGAATCTCCAGCCCCTTGTCCATGCCCAGACCGCGGTAGGACTTCCCGGAACTGCGGTTGGCCTTGTCGTACGAGGACTTGTAGATGAAGGGGACACCCAGTGAGGCGGTCATGTCTTTCAGGGTGCCCGCGGTATCCATGGCGAGCTGGCGCGATTCGACCACGCAGGGGCCGGCGATCAGGAACAGCGGGCGGTCCAGACCGATCCGGAATCCGCACAGATCCATTCGAATCAGGCCGCCAGGGCCGGACTGGCCTTATCGGCGATGCGGCTGAGCGCGGCCTCGATGAATGCCTTGAAAAGCGGATGGCCGTAGCGCGGCGTCGAGGTGAACTCGGGGTGAAACTGGCAGGCGACAAACCAGGGATGCGCCGGCAATTCCACGATTTCGCACAACTGCTCCGCTCTGGTGTTCGCGGAAACGCGCAGTCCCTTGTCCTTCAACCGCTGCAGATACTGGTTGTTGACTTCGTAGCGATGGCGGTGGCGCTCGTTGATGACATCGGCACCGTAGACTTTTCGCGCCAGCGAACCCGGCTCCATCTGCGCCTCCTGTGCCCCCAGGCGCATGGTGCCCCCCAGGTTGGAGTCGGTGTCACGGCGTTCGATGCGGCCGTCGCGGTCCTGCCACTCGGTGATCAGCGCGATCACCGGGTGCGGCGTATCCGGATCGAATTCGGTCGAGTTGGCGCCGACCAGGCCGCAGACATTGCGCGCGTATTCGATCACCGCGAGCTGCATGCCGAGACAGATGCCCAGATAGGGCCGCCTGGTTTCGCGGGCGAAACGGATCGCCTGGATCTTGCCTTCGACGCCGCGTTTGCCGAACCCGCCGGGCACCAGCACCGCGTCCACGCCTTCGAGCGCTTCCATGCCGTCGCGTTCGATGAGTTCTGAATCCACGTAGCGGATATTGACCTTGCTGCGCGTGTGAATCCCCGCGTGGATCAGCGCCTCGGAAAGCGACTTGTAGGATTCGGTCAGGTCGACATACTTTCCCACCAGCGCGATGGTCACTTCGTGCTGCGGATGTTCGAGCGCGAACACCAGTTTGTCCCAGACGGACAAATCCGCGGGCCGGGCAAGAATGTCGAGCTTGTGGCACACGATCTCGTCGAGCATCTGCTGGTGCAGCATCGAGGGTATCTTGTAAATCGAATCGGCATCCCACACTGAAATCACCGCCTCCGGAGGCAGGTTGGTGAACAGGGCTATCTTTTTCTTCTCTTCCTCGGGCAACGGAGCGTCGGAGCGGCACAACACCGCGTCGGGCTGAATGCCGATTTCGCGCAGTTCCTTGACCGAGTGCTGCGTCGGTTTGGTCTTGATCTCGCCGGCCGATTTGATGTAGGGCACCAGCGTCAAGTGCAGATAACAGGTGTTCTGCCGCCCCAGTTCCAGGCGCATCTGCCGCACCGCTTCCAGGAACGGCAGCGACTCGATGTCGCCCACCGTCCCGCCGATCTCGACGATGGCGACATCGGCGCCGTTGGCGCCGCGCGCGATGCAGGCTTTGATTTCATCGGTGATGTGCGGGATCACCTGCACGGTACGGCCCAGGTAATCGCCGCGCCGCTCCTTCCTGATCACCGATTCATAGATCTGGCCGGTGGTGAAGTTGTTGGTCTTCTTCATCCGGCCGGACTGGAAGCGCTCGTAATGGCCGAGATCCAGGTCGGTTTCGGCGCCGTCCTCGGTCACGAAAACCTCCCCGTGCTGGAACGGGCTCATCGTGCCGGGGTCGACGTTGATGTAGGGGTCGAGCTTGAGGAGGGTGACACGGATGCCGCGCGATTCAAGAATGGCGGCCAGAGAAGCGGCAGCGATCCCCTTCCCCAAAGAGGAAACTACGCCGCCCGATACAAACACATACTTGGTCATTGACATCTATGGGGCTGGGATGACCGATGTTACAGTAATTGGCGTTCGTTCTCAACGCCGTTATTCAAACTAGAATGCGCTGCCCGAATGCGCCGGTTTCGGCGCCGTCGGTAAGGAGAACAAGGGGGCCCGAATTTACGTAACTGAGCCCCTTGTATATCCCCCAATCCAGGGGAAACACTATGGGCCAATTTTGAAAACCTATTTTTCGCCTGAAGCCCTGCTGCCCGAAGGCTGGGTACGCGACGCGCTGATCGAAGTCGGCGACGACGGCAATATCGCCAGGGTGAGCACCGGCAAGGCGCCACCCGATGCCGAACCTTTGGGCGGACCGGCTATTCCCGGCATGGCCAGCGTGCACACTCACGCTTTCCAGCGCGCCATGGCGGGCCTGGCCGAGCGCATGGGATCACCCGAAGACAGTTTCTGGAGCTGGCGCGAGGTCATGTACTCGTTCATCAAACGCATCGGCCCGGAAGAAGCGGCGGCGATCGCCGCGCAGCTCTACGTCGACATGCTCAGGAACGGCTATACCGCGGTGGCCGAGTTTCACTACCTGCACCATAAACCCGATGGCAAACCCTATGCGCGCCCCGCCGAGATGGCGCTGGCGATGGTGCACGCCGCAAAGAGCACCGGCATGGCCATAACCGTGCTTCCTTCGCTTTATGCGTACGCGAATTTCGGCGAAGTGGCGCTGGAATCCGGACAAAAGCGTTTTGCCTCGAATCCGGACATGATCCTTTCGATGATTGACGAAATTCGCGCGGAATTCCCGGGAAATCACGACCTGCGCCTCGGCGTTGCGCCGCATTCGCTGCGCGCGGTCAGTCCGGCGATGCTGCGCGACCTGCTCGCCGGCCTCAATGTAACCGACCCTTATGCACCGGTGCACATACATGTGTCCGAGCAGGTAAAGGAAGTGAATGACTGCCTATCCTGGCGCGACCAGCGCCCGGTGCAATGGCTGCTGGATAACATGCCGGTCAATTCACGCTGGTGCCTGGTGCATTGCACCCATATTTCGATGACCGAAGCCGAGCGCCTGGCGCAATCCGGCGCGGTGACGGGCCTGTGCCCGACCACCGAAGGCAATTTGGGCGACGGCATCTTTCCGTTTTTGCGCTACCGCGAGAAAGGCGGCCGGTTCGGCATCGGCACCGACAGCAACGTCTCGCGCTCGCCGGTCGAGGAATTGCGCTGGCTGGAATATGTGCAGCGCCTGTCGCTGCGCCGGCGCAATATCGGTGCCACACCGGGCAATCCTTCGGTGGGCACCAATCTGTGGCGCGACGCGGCAAGCGGCGGCGGACAGGCGCTGGGGCGCGCAATGGGCGCGATCGCGCCAGGCTTGCGCGCGGACCTGGTGGTGCTCGATGACACGCATATCGATCTCGCCGATCGCCATGCCGAGACGCTGATGGATTCGTTTATTTTCAACAGCGGCAGTTGCACCGTGAAAAATGTCATGGTGGGCGGAAAATGGGTGGTGCGGGAAGGGCGGCACCACGATGAAGCCGGGATCGAAGCGCGTTTCCGCAAAGTCCAGAAACAACTGCTCGCCTGATTTGCGTGAACGGCCTGGCGATGCGCTTCACGCGTTCGCGCCTGCGGGACGCCTTGCGCTGAAAGCGTATATTGCGGGAAAGGAGAGGTTAGCCATGGGTAAGCGTCTTTGGGTCGCGTTCCTTGTTTGCTTTTCGACCGCCCTTTGCCAGGCGCAGACCTATCCCTCCAAGCCGATCCGGATGGTGATAGACACTTCGCCGGGCGGCATCACCGACATCCTCGGGCGCCTTGCGGCGGACTGGCTCACCCAGCAAGTCGGCCAGCAGATCGTGGTCGAGAATCGCGTCGGCGCCTCGGGCAGCATCGCCTTCGACTATGTGATCAAGTCGCCGCCCGACGGCTACACGCTGCTGACGCTCGCCGACGGCAACCTGCTGGTGCGGCCGCACCTCGCCGCCAAGGTGAGCTTCGATCCGCTGAACGATTTCGTTCCGGTATTCAACATCGCGGAGACGCCGCACCTCCTGGTCGTGCCGAGTTCGCTGCCCGCCGGCAATCTCGCCGAGTTCGTTGCCTATGCGAAGGCGAACCCGGGCAAGCTCAGCTACGGCTCGCCGGGCACCGGCAGCCCGCCGCACATCTCGCTGGACCAGTTCGGGCGCGTGACCGGCGTGCAGATGGTGCACGTGCCGTACAAGGGCGCCGTGCAGATCATGCCCGACCTGATCGCCGGCAGACTGCAGGCGGCCTCGCTCAGCCTGGGCTCGACGCGCGCCGGCTTGCAGAGCGGAGCGATCAAAGCGCTGGCGGCCGGAGCCACGAAGCGGCTGGCGGGGCTTCCCGAGGTGCCGACATCGGCCGAAGCGGGCATCCCCGGCTGGCAGATGACCGCCTGGTTCGGCATCTTCGCGCCAAAAGGCACGAGCGCCGACATCGTGCGCCTGCTCAACGGGAAGATGCAGCTCATGATCGACGATGCGAAGACCCGGGCGCGCATGGTTGAGCTTGGCGCCGAGCCGCTCGGCGGGCCCGCGCCCGCGTTTGCGGAGCGCGTGCGCGCCGACTACAAGCACTGGGGCCAGATGGTGAAGGACACCGGCATCAAGGTGCAGTAGTCTTTCAGCCTTGATGCCGGCTTTTTAATTTACCGGTAATTGCGCTCAAACCCACTCCAATCGGGGCCTTCGCCGGGTGAGGAGGTGAGCAAAATTGAACATACGCCCGATGGTGCGCCGTATAGTAAAGCCCGCAACCTAACGCGTAGGAGAATCTCATGCGTCGATGTAAGTCAAGCCCTGGATTGATTTGCCTATCCGTCCCGGGAAGTCAAATGCCGCGTCCGGTCGCATCCGTAATCATAATGGGAATGATTGCGCTGGGAGCCGCCGTTCCCGATACGGCGGCACAGGAATATCCCGCAAAGCCGATCCGGCTGATCGTCCCGTTTGCGGCGGGAGGCAGCGCCGACATCTTGGGCCGGATTTTTGCACAGCGAGCGGCGCTCGGTCAGCCCATTGTGGTGGAAAACCTGCCAGGTGCCACCGGCGCGATCGGTCTGACGCGCGCGGCCAAGTCCATGCCTGATGGCTATACGCTGTCAACGGGTGCGACGTCTACCTTTGTCATCAGCCCGCATATCAATACGAAGCTCTCCTACGATCCAATCAATGATTTTGCGCCGATCGCGGTCTTGGGGACGATTACCAGCGTGCTCGTAGTGAACGCGAACGTGCCGGCGAACTCCGTCAGCGAGCTGGTGGCCCTGGCGAAGGCGAATCCCGGCAAGCTCAACTATGCCTCCCTCGGCACGGGTTCGAGCCACCACCTGGGGGCTGAGCAGTTTCGGCGAACGACCGGCATCGACATCGTTCACGTGCCTTACAAAGGCAACCCTCAGGCGCTGAACGCTTTGCTGGCTGGTGAAGTGCATCTGTTCTCTTTTCCGGTGTTCGTGGATGGGATGGCCCATCTGCGGAATGGCCGCCTCCGGGCGCTGGCAGTGGCGGATTCCAGGCGCTCGCCGGCTGCTCCCGATATCCCTACATTTCTCGAACTCGGGTACCCGATCGAGAGGCCGGCCTGGCACATTCTGGTCGCGCCCGCCGGCACGCCAAACGCGATCGTGCAGCGGCTCGCTGCGGAAGTTCAGCGTGTCACATCTCTGGATGATGTAAAGCAGATGATTGCGAAGATGGGAGTCGAGTCGAGCAGCATGGCGCCGGACGCATTGAGGAAGTACGTTGCCGACCAATATGCCAGCTACGGCCGCCTTATCCGCGAGATCGGCATCAAAGTGGAATGAGGCGCTCCAGAGCCCCCGGCACGATCCCCGGGGGGAAACCCCTCGTAAGCTGAACGAGCCGCGCTGCTCAACCCGCGTACTGCGGGGATTCCTGTATCTGTGTGATTTCAGATGCGACATGATTGGACACCGGAACGTAGGAGAACGCGATCCACCGGCAGCCCTTGCCCACTTCCAGGTTGAAATGCTGGTGTTCGACGCCGCCTGGCCTGATCGGCAGGAGAAGCAGGTCGCCCGGACCCCAATCGATGCGCTCGCCATCCACGACGGAATAGCCCTTGCCCTCGATTACGTAGATCACGAATCCGCCCTGGTGGCGATGCTTGCCCGAATGCGTCTTGATGTCGTGCACAAATACCCGCCAATCGTGCAACGGCGTGTCTTTGTGCGCCTGGGCGTTAAGAAAATAGAAAAGCCGCCCCTGGCGCGTTTGCTGATATTCGCGATCCGAGGGCTTGATGACTATGGGCCCATTCCTCTGCCGCTCATGGAATTCCCTGCGGCTGCGAATGTGGACATCGTAATACGTCTCAACGCCGGGTTCGCGCTCCAGCACGCGTGTACGTTCGAAGTCAGGCATCCGAGTGTTCTCCTTCTGCGTTCGTTATCCGGTTCCACATCCACTGGCTACATCGCATCGGCCAGCGCTGGCGCCACGGAGCGTGCGTCGTCTCCCCTGCCGCACCGGCGTTACCTATCGTAATCCGGGGAGCGAGACAGCACTTCGAAGCCGCAACCCCGGTCGATGCCGGTGCACTGCCAGAGATTCGGCTCCACGGCCACGAACTTCGCCGGCTTGTCCTGGTCGTCGTTCACGTGCTGGACGATGACACCGTCTTTCCTTAGGGGCAGATTGAGCAGATCTCCGCCCTCCCACGAATGCTTCACCCCGTCGATCAAGGTGTAGCCCCGGCCTTCGAGAATGTAGATCACTTGACCACCCTGGAATTTGAGACGGCCGCTGCGACTGCCCGGAGGGATCTCCTGCTCGAAAAACACCAGGCTCGAGATCACGGTGTCCGTAATGGATGGATGCAAATACCATCGCATCAATCCCATTTCATTGCTTTCCTGGGGAAGTTCTTCGGAACGAACGACCTGGACCGAGGTCTTTCGCAGCTCCCGTTGCCTGTCGCGCAGAGCCAGCATCTCATCCCAGAAGTTAAGCTCGGCCAGCTTCGCGGTTCGATCACTCGTCACGACGTTGCTCCTTTATTGAACATAATCGGCACAGGGCGACAATTTGCAGTCTGTGCATATATTACCCGGACCCCATTCAATATTCAGCGGCGAATTTTCGACGTTAGTGATCCGTCTGCCGGTTTGCGGAGAATTTCGATTGCGATCCGCCGGACCACGCTATGCCAAAACAGCATTGCGTGGATAGCCGACCGGTTCCGGCGCGGGCAGGCCGGTGGCCTCGCACCAGTAACTGCTGTCATAGAATGCTTCGGTCGGCTGGTGCGGCGGCTTGTAGTAGCCAAGCTCGATGCGCAGCTCGATGTTCTTGCGCAGCGCTTCGGTATTCAAAGCGCACTTGGGGACGACCTGCGCGTAGGCCTTCTCGGCCCTCGGGCGGGACAATTTTTCCTCCTGCATCAAAAGCCGGAGGGTTTCCTCGCGGTTTTCCGGCATGAGCAGCCAATCCGTCGCGGCGACCGAGGCGCGAATGTAGCGAACGATGGTGGAACGGTTCGCCGCGAGCGAGCGGCGCAATCCCCAGCCGCAGGTGATCGGCCAGTCAGGCACGTGGTCGGCACCCTCGGCAAGGATCGCGCCGCCGCCGGCTACCGCCCTGTCGGACGAAGGAGGCGCCAGCATTGCGGCCGCCACTTTTCCCTGCTGCAAGGCTGCCAGCCTGAGATAAGAGTTGCCGATGACTTCGAATGTATACTCGTCTTCGGCGATGCCGTGATCGCGCATGATCTTGTTGCGAATCAGATCGAAATTCGAATCGACCGGATCTGCCGCGAACAGCTTTCCGCGCAGATCCTCAAAGGACTTGATCTCGGGTCTTGCGACCAGCTGGACGTCCAAGCCTCGTTCGGTCTGCATGAAGGCAACGAAATCCACGCCGTCCAGGGTCGCCCGCGCAAGCATCGTGTCGGATGCCGTCATGCTCATGGGCCAGCGGCCCTCGGCCATTTGCCGGTTGTGATCCGGTGCCAACCCGACCAGCTTGAATTCCACCTCGAGCTGTTCTTTTGCAAAGAAGCCCTTGTGAATCGCGACCAGTAAAGACGAACGACGCAGGAAGCCGGGGACCGACAAATGCTCCATGACGCTCTATAGGGCGACCTTGAAATCGCACCCCGTCTTCGCCTTCACCTGCTCCAGGGTCGCCCCGGGGTGCAGTTCCTTCAGCACCAGCCCCTTGCCCTTTTCTACCTCGAACACGCACAGGTCAGTGACGATCATCGAGACGACGCCCTTGGCGGTCACCGGCAGCTTGCAGGCCTTCAGGATCTTGGGGCTGCCGTCCTTGGCGGTGTGCTCCATCAGCACGATAACCCGTCTTACCCCCGCCACCAGATCCATCGCGCCGCCGGGGCCCTTGACCATTGCGCCGGGCACCATCCAGTTGGCCAGGTCGCCGTTGTCGGCAACCTCCAGGCCGCCAAGGATCGCGAGGTCGATGTGACCGCCGCGGATCATGGCGAAAGAGTCGGCGCTGGAGAAAAAGCTCGACCCGGGAATCGTGGTCACCGTTTGTTTGCCCGCGTTGATGAGATCGGGATCGAGCTTGTCCTCGGTCGGAAACGGGCCGATGCCGAGCAGGCCGTTTTCGGACTGCAAGGTCACATTGACGCCCTCGGGAATGTAATTGGCCACCAGCGTGGGGATACCGATGCCCAGGTTGACGTAGTAGCCGTCCTTCAATTCCCGGGCCGCGCGCTGCGCCATGAGGGCGCGCGTGGGCGACTCCTTTTTCGCGGCCGCCTGTCCCGACACGGTACGGAATTCGATGCGCTTTTCGTACTTGGCGCCCTGGAAGATGCGATTGACGTACACCCCCGGGGTATCGACGCCGTCCGGGTCGAGCTCGCCGACTTCCACCAGTTGTTCCACCTCGGCAATTGTGACCTTGCCGCAGGTGGCGATCATCGGGTTGAAGTTCATCCCGGTCTTGTTATAAATAAGGTTACCCGCCTTGTCGCCCTTCCAGGCTTTCACGATGGAAAGATCCGCGGTGAGCGCCTCTTCCATCACGTAGTTTTCACCGTTGAACTGGCGCGTCTCCTTGCCCTCGGTGAGCTTGGTGCCGTAACCGGTGCGCGTGTAGAACGCCGGAATGCCCGCGCCGCCCGCGCGCAACTTCTCCGCGAGCGTGCCCTGGGGCGTCAGCGTGAGCTCCAGTTCGCCGGCCAACACCTGGCGTTCGAACTCCTTGTTCTCGCCCACATAGGAGGCGATCACCTTCTTCACCTGGCGCGTCTGCAGCAACAAGCCCATGCCGAAATCATCCACGCCGGCGTTGTTGCCGATAATGGTCAGCCCCTTGACCCCGCTATCCACCAGCGCGTTGATTATGTTTTCCGGGATGCCGCACAGGCCGAAGCCACCGGCCGCAATGGTCATTCCGTCCTTGAGCAAGCCGTTTAGCGCCGCTTTGGCGTCTGGATAAACTTTTTTCATCGAAGCATCACCTAATTAGAATGGAGGGAATCCGTCCGCGGTCGCGGGCTCGTTTGCATCGCAAAACAGCGCCGCTGCCGCGGTCCGGCACGGCTGCAATGCATACACATTATATAATCGCCCATGAACCGGCCGCAGTGCAAAGCTTTTCCGACAGGCTCGTGATCCAAATCAAAAGAACGGCTGCTTGCGACGGCGCGGTACCCTTTCCAAAACCTCGAACGGACCAACCATGGCTGATCGTGACGTAATGGAGTACGACCTCGTCATCGTCGGCGGCGGGCCGGCAGGGCTGGCCACGGCCATCCACGCCCGGCAGCTCGCGGCACGGGATGGCCGCGAATTCAGCGTGTGTGTGCTCGAAAAGGGATCCGAAATCGGCGCCCACATTCTCTCGGGCGCCGTAATGGACCCGCGCGCCATGCAAGAGCTGTTTCCCGACTGGAAGGCGCAGGGCGCGCCGCTGCGGGTCGCGGTGACGCAGGACCGCTTCCTTATGCTGACCGAGTCCGGCGCCACGCGCATCCCCAATGCCCTGCTCCCCGAATGCTTCAGGAACCACGGCAACTATGTAGTGAGCATGGGCAACGTCTGCCGCTGGCTTGGAAAAAAGGCCGAGGAACTGGGCGTGGAACTGTATCCGGGCTTCGCCGCCGCGGAGCTTCTGTATGAGGAGAACGGCGCGGTACGCGGCGTGGCCACCGGCGACATGGGCATCGGCCGCGACGGCACGCCCGGTGAGCGCCACCAGCCGGGCATCGAACTGCACGCGAAGTACACCATTTTCGCCGAAGGCTGCCGCGGCCACCTGGGCCGGCAGCTGATGGACCGATTCAGGCTGCGCGAGGAATGTGATCACCAGGTCTACGGCATCGGCTTGAAGGAACTGTGGGAAATCGATCCCGCCAAACACCAGCCCGGACTGGTGGTCCACTCCGCCGGCTGGCCGATGCGCTCGGACACCTATGGCGGATCGTTTCTCTATCACATGGAGAGCAATCTGGTTTCCGTCGGCTTCGTGGTCGGCCTGGCCTATACCAATCCCTACCTGAGCCCCTTCGAGGAGTTTCAGCGCTACAAGACGCATCCGGCCATCCGCACTTTTTTCGAAGGCGGCAAGCGCCTCGGCTATGGCGCGCGGGCGATTGCCGCGGGCGGCGTTCTTTCGCTGCCCAAACTCGTTTTTCCCGGCGGTTGCCTGGTGGGCGACGACGCCGGCTTCCTCAATGCCTCGCGCATCAAGGGCGGTCACGCGGCAATCAAGTCGGGCATGCTCGCCGCTGCGGCGGCCGTCGAAGCGCTCGGCGCGGGCCGCGCGCGCGACGAGCTCGCCGCCTACCCGGCCGCTTTCCAAAAATCATGGCTGTTCGAGGAGCTGTGGCGGGCGCGCAATTTCAAGCAGTGGATGGCCAAGGGCCTGTATACCGGGTCGGTGATGGTGGGGATAGAGCAGTTTCTGCTGGGCGGTAAATTTCCCTGGACGCTGCACCACCAGCATGCCGATCACGAAATGCTCAAGCCCGCCGCCGAATGCGCGCCCATCGAATATCCCAAGCCCGACGGCAAGCTGACCTTCGACCGGCTGTCCTCGGTGTTCATCTCCAACACCAACCACGAGGAAGACCAGCCCATCCACCTGACGCTGCGCGACGCAGCGGTGCCGGTTGCCATCAATCTGGCGAAATACGCCGGACCGGAAGCGCGCTATTGTCCCGCCGGGGTCTACGAGTTTGTGAAGAACGAGGACAACACCGACCGGCTGCAGATCAACGCGCAGAACTGCGTGCACTGCAAGACCTGCGACATCAAGGACCCGACGCAGAACATCGTGTGGGTCACACCGGAGGGCGGCGGCGGACCGAATTACCCGAACATGTAACAACCCATGCAAGAAAATTAGGAGGAACCTGTTTGGCAACACGCAGCCTGACCATATCCTGGGAGACAGCCACGAGCCGCAAGACGGCTCAGCACCTGAGCGGCCGCGAGTACATCGAGGCCAACATGGCGGGCAAGATTCCGCCCTCACCCATCTCCCAGTTGATGGGCTTCGTCACCACCGAGATTGGCGATGGTTTCATCGTCATCGAATGCGTACCTGGCGAACAGCACTACAACCTGATCGGCTGCGCCCATGGCGGACTGGCGAGCACCCTGCTCGACACCTGCATGGGCGGCTCGGTGCAGTCGACCATGCCCGCGGGATACGCCGCGGCCACGCTCGAACTGAAAATCAACTACGTGCGTGCCATCACCGTGGAAACCGGAAAATTGCGCTGCGAAGGCAAGGTAATCCACCCCGGCAAACGTATCGCCACCGCCGGCGGGCGCATCGTCGATGCCGCGGGCAAGTTGTACGCGCACGGCAGCACCACCATGCTGATCTTCCCGATGCAGGAAAAATCGTAGCTAGGCTTGTGGGCGGCGCATCATGATTTCGATTCAAAAAACCGGATCGAATTGCGCCCCGTGTCCTTGGCTTGATACATGGCCATGTCCGCGCACCTGAGAAGCTCGTCCTGCGTGGCTTCATGGTCGATGAACAGCACCACGCCGATGCTCGCCGTGCAGCGATGTTCGACCGTGGTGTCCGCCTTCCCCTCGTGCCGAATCGTCAGCAGGTAGGGTTCGGCCAGGGTAATACGGATCTTTTCGGCCACGATGCCTGCTTGCGCGGCGGACTCGGCCCTATCCGCATCCAGTTCGCTGAGCATCACCACAAACTCGTCGCCGCCGAAGCGCGCCACCGTATCCGTCTGGCGCACACATTTTTTCAGCCGCTCGGCTGCCACAATCAGCAGCAGATCGCCAACGTCATGCCCATGCGCGTCATTCAGCGGCTTGAAATTGTCCAGATCCAGGAACATCAGCGCGCCATGGCAGCCGCTTCGCTTGCTGGCGGCCATGGCCTGGGTCAAACGGTCGTGCAGCAGGTGGCGATTCGGCAGATTGGTGAGCGAGTCGGAAAACGCCATTTGATGAACCTGGTCTTCCATCTGTTTGCGCTCGGTGATGTCCGTATAAGTGCCGATCATGCGCAAGGGTTTGCCATCCTCGCCGCGACTGACCAGTATGCCGCGATCGAGTACCCACTTGTAGCTGCCGTCTTTGCAGCGGACACGGTGTTCTTTGACGTAAATCGGGGTCTTGCCATCGAGGCAGTCCTGTACCGCAGCAAGAGTGGCTGCTCTGTCCTCGGGGTGGAGGCGTTTCTCCCATTCCTCCGGCCTGTTGCCAATCTCGTCTTCCGCATGGCCAAGCATCTGCTTCCAGGTTCTGGAGAAAAACGCCGTGCGGTTCGCCACGTTCCAGTCCCAAAGGCCGTCACAAGAACCTTCGATGGCGAATTTCCAGCGAGTTTCGCTATCCCTGAGCGCTTCCTCCCTTTGTCCCAGAATTTCCAGCAGGCGATTGAAGCCGCCGATAAGATCGCCGATTTCGTCCTGCCTGGTGATGGGCAAGGGTTGCAGATGATGGTTTGCGTCCGACAAAGCCGCCAGGGTCTTCGCGGCAACGAGCATCGGTGCAAGTTGGCGTCGTATCATCCACCAGGTCAGACCGCCCGCCAGCAAGGTAAGCAGGAGCGTGGCCAGCAGCATGCGCCGCTGCATGTCGTGGATCGGGGCAAAGGCTTCAGCGGTGGGCAATGTGACGGCCACGATCCAACCTGCTGCAGGAACGCCTTTGGCCGCGGTCAGCACTTCCACGCCAAATGGATTGACGAAAACGGTGGAGCCCTCGTAGCCCTGGATAATAAAACGGTCCAGTTGCGGGTTAATGCCGGGGCCGGGGAGTGCTTCCATGACGCGGCTCTTGTCGGAAGCGGTGACAATCAGCCGGTGCTGCGGCGCGATCAGCAGATAGCCGCCGCTCGTGCCATAGCTGCTTTCCGTGATCTTGTTCAGAAAATTGGCCTGGGCGAGGTTGATCACCCCCGCCACGGTACCGATCACCTTGCCATTCCCATCGCGAACAGGCGCCGCTATAACAATTACCGGGGCCCCCTGCGTCCTGCCTATGACTGGCCGGCCAATCGCCGTCCTCCCCTCCTTGAGCGCGACGATCATGTAATCCCTGTCCGCGTAATTCACGCCGACCCGACTTGCAGAACGCGGCACCTCGGCAATCACGGTTCCGTCAAGACCCGCGGCAGTGATGCCAAGGTTGAACAGACTTTGAAAAATCAGGCGCTGTTCCAGGAATGCCTGCATGGCCGGCGCATTGCCGAGCATGGCCGGGGGGATTTCTTCGGCGAGTTTCTCCAGCAAGCGCAAGCGTTCGCCCATCTCTTGATCGACCCCCGTTGCCAGGATCGAAGCCGTCGAAAACTGCTGTTCGCCCAACAGCCCCTGCATGTCCTCGCGCAGCATCCGGCTGGCGTAGAACGCCAGCGTCCAGATACCGATCACGAAAATGGCCAGCGTGAACAGGGTCACCCTGGTATTGAGCGACCGCCACTGAAAGCGTATCCAGCTCATGCGAATATTCCCGGTCGATCACCGTGCTCCGTGGACATCAACAGTGATTCTTGACGTCCCGCCGCGCAGAGTTATCAATGACGGTACACGCTTCGGGCAAAAACCAACCCGTGAAAAAGCAACAAAACAGCACAAATATGCGCATGTTTTGACTTCAGTCAATAATCAGCCCCGCATGGGCGCGTCAGCCCGCAATCGAGAGCGACATATCGGGGACCGTTAAGCATGGATCGCGGCTTGCGCCGCGATAACGGCGCGGCAAAGACTGCTAGAACTGCTCCTCGGCGAGCGCCATCACGCCCCTGGCGCCATTCACCACGGTGTCGCGCAAGCCCCCCGCCTGGCTGAGCACATGGTCGGCGTAGAAGCGTGCGGAGATAATCTTGGCCTGACAGAATGCGGCATCCGCCGCGCCCGCTGTCAATAGTTTTTTCGCGGCGAGCGCGGCGCGCGCCATCTGCCAACCTCCGCAAACAACGCCCATCAGCTTCAGGAACGGAACCGCGCCGGCATGCGCGGCCTTGATGTCGCTTGCGAACGCCGCCACCATCCATTCGGCGCAATCGGACACGGCGGTGATGCCGCCGCCCAGCGCCTTGCGCATGGCGGTGAAGTCCTCGCCGGCTATTTTGGCAAGATCGGCTTCGGTGGCGCGCATCATTGCAATCACGGCACGGGCGGCGAGTCCGCCATCGCGGGCAATCTTGCGTCCGATCAGATCGTTTGCCTGGATGCCGGTGGTGCCTTCGTAAATGGAGGTGATGCGCGCGTCGCGCAGATGCTGCGCGGCGCCGGTCTCCTCGATGAAGCCCATGCCGCCGTGTATCTGCACGCCGGTGGAGGCAACCTCGATGCCGGTCTCGGTGCTCCAGCCCTTGACCACCGGAATCATCAGGTCGACAAACGCCTGTTGCCTGGCGCGCTCGGCGCGGTCGCGATGGCGGTGAGCGGCATCCATCGCCGCGGCAACCACATAGGCCAGCGCGCGCATCGCTTCGGTCTGCGATTTCATGCTCATCAGCATG
>MEQV01000030.1 GCA_001770355.1 Betaproteobacteria bacterium RIFCSPLOWO2_02_FULL_62_17 | reverse complement strand
GCTGCCCCGTCGGCTGAGAGGCGCGCGGTCCGGCCTGGGTCGCAGATCGCTTCCCAGATAGATAGCCCATTCTTGAGATGTGAACTTTCGGTTTGTGATTGCTGATCGGCGATCTCGCCGAATAAATCCTGTGAATTCTCAGCGATTCCCGAGGTGCCGCCACCGTCCGTGCCAGCCAGGGCGTGGAGGTCCGCCAGGCTCAGCCCGCACCAGGGCGCGCGCAGCAAGGCGAGCCAGGCCACCCGATCCTCCTGGTGCGCGATGGCCCTGGTCAGCGCATATAGGTCCTGCACCGCCTGCCGGTGCCCCAGCGCCTCGATCTCTATGGCGCGGAACGAAAGTCCCGCCTCGCGCAGCGCCGGAACAATGGCGCGCAGATGGCCGCGATTGCGCACCAGGATGGCGGTCGTGCCGCCCGGATGTTTTTCCCCGGCCTCCTGCACCAGCCTGGCAACCAGCGCCGCTTCGCCGGCAGCGTCGTCGTCAAAATGCGCATGCACGCCCACCGCGCCGGCCCGGGGCTCATGCACCGCCATCGATGGCGCATAGCGTACCGCTCCCGTGGCGATGTCGTCCGCAGGCGGCATGATCTGCGCAAAGCTCGCATTGACCCAATCGACGATCCCCGCCTGGGAACGGAAATTGGCCGAAAGCGTGAGCGGCTCGAGGGCAATGCCACCCAAACCCTCGCGCCGCGCCTTGAGGAAAAGGCCGACCTCGGCCTCACGAAAACGGTAGATCGACTGCATCGGATCGCCCACCAGGAACAGCGTGCGTTCGCTGCCCCGCCCTGCTTCATCCTCAGCCGGCCAACCTGCGGTGAGTTTTTCCAGCAGTGCAAATTGCGTAAATGAAGTGTCCTGAAACTCATCCACCAGCAAATGGTGTATCCGGTAGTCGAGCGCCAGCATCAGATCGGTGGGCGCCTCGGGACCGCCCAGGCACAGCAGCGCGCGCTGGGCAATCTCAACGAAGTCGGCCTGCCCGCGGCGCGCAAACACCAGTTTGAGCTGCGCGACCGCGAGCGGCATGAGGCGCAGTATCGCCGCCAGCACCTGCCACTGTCGTTCCTCGTAACGGGCGGCCGGAAGGCCCGGTAGCGCGTGCAATGCGTCCCTCAACGCCTCGGACTCATCCAATCCCGCGATCAGCGCCGACAGTCTGTCCTTCCACTGTTTCGCCACAGCCTTGCCCGCTTTGTCTTCGCCTGCCGGGAAACCAATGTTTTTTGTCAAGCCGCCGGATTTGCGCCAGGTGCCTTTTTCAGTCAAAAATAATTCGGCCACACCCAGCCAGGCTGCGTGTCCGCTTTCATCGGCATCGGGAAATGCGCTCAGATTCGAGCCTGCGCGCAGCGGCGATTCCTTGCCCGCTGTCTCCAGGTTGGCGCCGGCATAGTTCAAGAGCGCGACGATTTGCGCGCGCACACTGGAAGGAAGCATCGACGCGGCCAGCGCTCGCGCCGCGGCGCGCACCGCCCGCAAGGCATCCTCCAGCGACTCACGCTCGCCGGCGCCGGACAGATTGCGCAACCAGTGGTCGCGCCGTGCCAGCATTGCGGTGATCAGCTCCCCGGCCGCGTCGAGATTGTTGTCCAGGTGTTCAAGGAACAGCGCCACGTCGCCGGCGCTGGCATCCTCTTCGTCGAGCAAGCCCAGCGTCGCAAGCGAGGCCTCGCGGAACAGCGAGCGCGCGTCGTCGATGCTCTCCGGTTGCGCGCCGAAGGCCGACAACACCGGCATCTGCCGCGTCAGCGATGCGCACAACGCGTCTATGGTCTGGATGCGCAGGCGCGATGCGTTGTGCGCAAGATCCCAGCCGCGCGCCCGTTCGCGATCCAGCGCCGCCAGCGCATGGCGCCGTGTCAGGCGCTGGTGAGCGGGCAGATCGCCGCCCTCTCCATCCGGGCGGTTCGCGCGTGCCTCCTCGAGCGCCTGCAGCACCCGGTTCTTCATTTCCGCGGCAGCCTTGCGTGTGAAGGTTATGGCGGCGATTTCCTCGGGCTCGTTCGCCAGCGAAAGCAGAACCAGGTAACGCTGGATCAGCAGTTCGGTCTTGCCCGATCCCGCCGGCGCCTGCACGATAAACGAACGCGACGCATCGAGCGCCCTGCGGCGCGCATCGATGTCGCCGGGCACGTCACTCACGGTGCTCATGCTTCGTCCGCCGCCGTGGCTGCTTCGACACCATCGTCGGCAGCCGCGGCAAATCCTTCACGCTCGCTGATGCGGCACAACGCGTGCAGTTCGCAATAACGGCAGGTCGCCGCGCCGTTCTTGGGCGCCACGCGCGCCTCGCCGGACACGAATTCCCGACCCAGTTCCTCCAACTCGTAGCGAAACCCCTGCAGCAATTCCTCCCAGGAGGTGTAGAGCCGGGCGGCTCTGGCGCGCTGCGCGTCAATCGTGGCAACCCCGGGGATCAGATTTTGCGCTGCGCCAATTCCGCGAAATTCCATTTTGCCGGCGCGCACCTGTGCGAAGGCGAGCGCCACCACGCCGGCCGGCGCACCCGCGCTGCGTGCTGCCCCCACTGCATAGAGCGGCAATTGCGGCTCATCCGGACGCTCACCCAGCCAGGCACCCGGGTCGGCACGGCCGGTTTTGTAATCGAGCACTGCCCAGCCGCCCTGCTGTGCGTCGAGCAGACGATCCATGCGATCGAGCCGCGCATTCACCGTCAAGCCGCCAAAGCTGATTGCCTGCTTGGTCTCTATGGCCGCGATTTCGAAAGGCGGGCGTTGCCGCTCGACCTCCAGCCACTCCAGCGCGAGGCGCGCCAGGCGCTCGCGTTCCAGTTGACCCAGGCGCCCGGCCAGCGCATCCGGGCGGCGCCAGCGCAGGCTGTTGATCGCAGTGTCGGCTGCGGCGCCGATCAGAGCCTGCAGGTCGCGCTCGGACAAGGCAGCAAGGGTTGCACTGGATTTGAGTTCTTTCCATATTTCTGCGAGCAGCGCGTGTACCAGCGTGCCGCGGTCCGATGCACCGAGACTGCTGACCGGATCCAGCCCGCGCGCCCCCAGGCGGTGAATGGCGAAGGCACGAAACGGGCACGCTGCCTGATCGCGAAACACGGCGGTGCCGCCGGCACTTGTAGCCCCACCGACATTTGCCCCGCCCGAGGGCAGCGCGGGCGCCATGCCATCAGCGACGCGCTCCAGCGCCGCGGCGGCATGGATGGCCGCCTGCGCCGTCTCATAGGCGGGCAGGCCCAACTCTTCAAGTGCTGTCAGGTCAATTTCGCGAATCAAGGGGCTGACCGGCAATTCGCGATCGTCCTCGCGCAACGGATGCGATAACACCACTTCGCCCGCAGCGGCGAGCCAGCCCCGGGTGATGCGGCGGTCGAGATCGAGAGATGCCGCGGCGCTGGCCTCGGGCACGCCGGCACGCTTCTGCAGCGCCACCGGCACAAACGGATTGGGGCCCGGCGGCATCGGCCAGGCTTCCTCGGCAAGGCCCATGACCCAGAGATGATCGAATTCCATCCCCGCCGATTCGAGCACGCCGAGGATCTGCACCGGCACCGCGGCTGCCTCAGGCTGAAACAGCGCATCCCCCATGGCTTGCGCGAGACGCGCGCGCGCCTGGGCAAAACGCATGCGGCCGGCAACGCGATCGAGCGCCGCGAAATCGGCGATGGTCTCGTGCAGCTTCTGCAAGGTCTGATACTCGATCGAGTCGAGCGCGCGCTCACCGGGAAATCCGAGCGTCTCCAGCAGGCCGAGCATGGCGCGCGCCCATGCACCGGGACGGCGCGAACCGGAAAGCTGCTCCTTCGCGGCCACCGCCAGCGCACTCAGACCCTGGGCCAGGCGCGGGCAGGGCCGCGCCCGGCGGGGATTCTCCGGCGCGGTATTGCGCGCAATGGCGCGGCGCAGGCGCTCAAGCGTGGTGCGCGGGGCACAGTTTCGGCGCAGCGCCGCATCCAGGCCGGCGCGGGCCGCGGATTCGCTGTCCCCGCCGGCGATGAAAGGCGAACGCAGCAGGCGGCTGGCGGCCGTGAACTCGAACTCTCCCGCGGCCAGATCGAAGATCAGCGACGCCGCGCGCGCCAGCGGATACGCTGCGAGCGGCGTGCCCAGCGAAATATTGAAGGGCAGGATCGCCGGCGCCGTGCCGGGAAACCCCCGTGCCGGCGCCATCACTTGTGTGAATGCGCGCCGGATACCCTCCCGGGCGCTCGCAAGATCCGGCACGACTATGCCTATGCGGCATGGCAGCCGGTTCGCACGCGAGGCCTCCTCCAGGCGCGCGCGCGCCCAGTTTGCCGCGGCCCGGTACTCGTCCTTTGCCGCCGCACAGGCGATGCGCCGCACGCTGGCCGCATGCGCATCCGGCACGCCGCAGCACAGCTTGACGCCCGCCCTGCCCAGCGCATCGAGGAAGAACTGCTGTTGCGGCGTGAGAATGTCGAATCCGTAGGCAACCAGTATCGTGGGCTTGCGCAAGGCCGATGATTGCAGATGCGGGCCTATCACTTCTGGCAGACGCGCGCGCTCGCTCTGCCGGTGGCGAGCGGTAATCCCCTCATAGCGCCACGCCCAGTCGGCAAATACACGGGTGTCGTCGTTGCCGAAAAAATCCCTGAGACCGGGAAACAGGCGCCAGGCGTGGGACAGCGCCCAGGCTTCCCTCGCCAGTGTCGCAGCGCTTGCCACCGATAGCAGCGTGCTTCCCGATTCCGACCCGGCGACAACCGCTTCCCAGATTGCCTGTTCCTGTATCGCCGTGAGCAACAGCGGCAGCTGCGTGGCCAGATCGGAATAGAGACCGTCCTGATAGAGACGTTCCAAAAACGCGCTGAAGGGAAGAATATCGGGCGCCTCCCAGGCCGCAAGGCCGCGCGCCGCCTGCGCCGCCGCAAATGCCGCCCCGAGCGCGCCCGACAGCCTCTGATTGGGCGTGACCACGCAAATGCCCGCCGCCGCGCCTTGCGCAAGGCGCGCGATGAGTTCGTGACGGCGGATCTCAGGATAAGTTTGCGCGGATGACATGCCGCGACATCATAGCGTCCGGGCGCGCGCGACGCGCCGGCGATGCCGCCGCCTATTTTTGCAGCAGTTGCTTTTTGTCGGTGACCTTGGACCACTCGTCAGCATCGGCCGGCGCCTCCTTGCGCTCGACAATCACAGGCCAGACTTTGGTAAGTTCGGCATTGATCTTGATGAACGGCCGCTGCGCCTCCGGGACGTCGTCCTCGGCGTAAATGGCCTCCACCGGGCACTCGGGCACGCACAGGGTGCAATCGATGCATTCCTCCGGATCAATCACCAGCATGTTCGGGCCCTCGTGGAAGCAATCGACCGGGCAGACATCGACACAATCGGTGTATTTGCACTTGATACAGGTTTCGGTAACGACGTAAGTCATGGTGTTATTCCCTGCAGATAAGGCCGTGGGCCATTTAATGAAAGCGCGCCAGAATCAGTCACTTAGGGCGTGAATCATAGCATGCATGGAGACTCGGCCCGGGGCCGGAGAGCGGCTTTGATCCCGCTTGAAGCACACGAAGGCTTGAACTTCGGATAGCATGGCCTCAGCTGGTGGAAACACCACAGGAACGTTTCACCCTGGCGTTTCCCATCCGGGAAAGCGCCCTCTCAAGAGGATGCAATGAGCGAAAATATCAAGCAAGTCACCGACGATTCCTTTGAATCCGATGTCCTGAAATCCGCCGTGCCGGTGCTGGTGGACTACTGGGCCGAATGGTGCGGCCCCTGCAAGGCCATTGCACCGCTGCTCGAAGAAGTGGCGCGTGAATACAACGGCAAAATCACGGTGGCGAAGGTCAATGTCGACGAAAATCAGCAGATTCCGCAGAAATACGGCATCCGCGGCATCCCCACGCTGATGCTGTTCAAGGGCGGCAATATCGAGGCAACCAAGGTGGGCGCGCTTTCAAAATCGCAGCTCTCCGCATTTCTTGACAGCAACATCTAAAGCGTCTACCCTAGCTTTGCTCGCGTGAAGCCCCGGCCGCCCTAAAATGCGCGGGGCCGCTTCCCGCGAACCGGTGCAGGCTAAGCAGTCAGTAACAAAAGCCGCCCGCCTAATACTTCCCACTTCTTGTTTTTTCCCCGGCCGGACTCAGTCGGCTGAATACAGCGGCTAAAGCACAGCACAGGTCTATGCATTTATCAGAGCTGAAAAGCCAGCACGTCAGTCAATTGATCGAGATGGGTCAAACCTTCGAGGTCGATGGCGCGAATCGCATGCGCAAGCAGGAGCTGATTTTCGCGATCCTCAAGAACCGCGCGAAAAAAGGCGAGTCGATCTTCGGCGATGGCACCCTGGAAGTCCTGCCGGACGGCTTCGGCTTCCTGCGCTCGCCCGACACCTCCTACCTGGCTTCGACCGACGACATCTATGTCAGCCCGTCGCAGATCCGCCGTTTCAATCTGCACACCGGCGATTCGATCGAGGGCGAAATCCGGACCCCCAAGGATGGCGAGCGCTATTTTGCCCTCGTCAAGGTGGACAAGGTCAACGCGGACTCCCCGGAATCCTCCAAGCACAAAATCCTTTTCGAGAACCTTACGCCCCTGCATCCGGACAAGGTGCTGAAACTCGAACGGGAAATGAAGGGGGAGGAAAATATCACCGGCCGCATCATCGACATCATCGCCCCGATCGGCAAAGGCCAGCGCGGCCTGATCGTGTCCCCTCCCAAGGCCGGCAAGACCGTGATGCTGCAGCACATTGCGCATGCCATCATCGCCAACAACCCGGACATCGTGCTTATCGTGCTGCTGATCGACGAGCGGCCCGAGGAAGTTACCGAAATGCAGCGTTCGGTGAAGGGCGAAGTCGTCGCATCGACCTTCGACGAACCGGCCTCGCGCCACGTGCAGGTCGCCGAAATGGTGATCGAGAAGGCCAAGCGCCTGGTCGAGCACAAGAAGGACGTGGTCATCCTGCTCGATTCGATCACGCGCCTCGCGCGCGCCTACAACACCGTGGTGCCGGCCTCCGGCAAGGTGCTCACCGGCGGCGTCGATGCCAACGCCCTGCAGCGTCCCAAGCGCTTTTTCGGCGCGGCGCGCAACGTTGAAGAAGGCGGCTCGCTGACCATACTTGCCACCGCGCTGATCGACACCGGCAGCCGCATGGATGACGTGATCTTCGAGGAGTTCAAGGGCACCGGCAATATGGAAACGCACCTTGACCGGCGCATGTACGAAAAGCGCATCTTCCCGGCGATCAACGTCAATCGCTCCGGAACACGCCGCGAGGAACTGCTCATCAACAAGGAAATCCTGCAAAAGGTCTGGGTATTGAGGAAGCTGCTGTACCCGATGGACGACCTCGAAGCCATGGAGTTCCTGCTGGACAAGATCAAAGGGACCAAAACCAACGCCGATTTCTTTGATTCGATGCGCCGGGGCTGATCGGCGACTTAATCACGCCGGGGTTCATCGGCGACTTGTTCACTCCGCCACCCTCTCCCCGGCAAAGCTTGCAACAGGCTCACGAAGAGGCAACATGAAAAAATCGACACTTCTATCGGCCGCCGCGCTCGCGCTCGCGTCGCTCGGCATTCCGACAGCCGCGCTGCCGCAGGCCTATCCAATCAAGGCGATCCGCATCATAGTGCCCTTCCCTCCGGCATCGGGTCTGGACACCATGGGGCGCCTGGTCTCGATCAAACTCGGCGACGCCTTCGGCCAGGCGGTGGTGGTTGAAAACCGCGCCGGCGCCAATGGCATGATCGGCTCGGAACTGGTGGCCCGTGCTGCGCCCGACGGCTACACGCTGCTCACCGGCACCTCCAGCACGCACGCTTCGAGCCCCTTCAGCATCAAGAATCTTTCCTACGATCCGGTCAAGGACTTCACCCCGATCACGGCAGGGGTGACGACGACCATCGTGCTCGCCGCGGCAAATTCCCTGCCCGTGAATTCCATCAAGGAATTGCTCGCCTACGCCAGGAAAACTCCTGGCAAGCTCACTTACAGTTCGTCGGGCACCGGCGGCGCCTTGCACATGGTCGCTGAAATGTTCAAGTCCACATTCAGCATCGATATTCTGCACGTTCCCTACAAGGGCTCCGCGCCCGCCATCATGGCCCTGGCCACCGGCGAAGTGACGCTCGCCTTCAATGGCGCCTCCGAATCGGTGGCGCTGGCGCGCGCCGGAAAAATCAAGATACTGGCTGTGGCCGAGCCCAAACGCTATGTGCACCTGCCTGATGTACCCGCACTCGGTGAAGTGCTGCCGGGCTACGAGCGGCCGCCGGGCTGGTTCGGGTTTTTCGGGCCTCCCGGCATGCAGAAGACGGTGCTGTCGCGCCTCAACGCCGAAATTGTCAAAGCGTTGAATACCGCGGACGTTCGCGACAAGCTCGACCAGATCGGATTGACCGTTATCGGCAATACGCCGGAAGAATTCGCATCAATGCTCAAGAGGTCTATTGAACTCTACGGCCAGGCCGCCAAACTCGCGGGAGTCAAACCGGAATAACGGTGCGGCCTCTCTCGATCCCTCGACGAACGACGAAACCAACTGTATAAACATGCGCCGCTCCGGGATTCGGAATCGGACTCGATAAAGCAC
>MEQV01000029.1:9973-10360 GCA_001770355.1 Betaproteobacteria bacterium RIFCSPLOWO2_02_FULL_62_17 | reverse complement strand
TACTCGATCTGCTCTATCTTCTGCATCGGGAAAAGTTTGTTCCAGACGCCTATCGGGCGCTCGCCTTTTGTGATCTGGAGATTCCACTGGGTAACGAGCCCAGCGAACGCATGTGGGCGCCCAGGGTCGAAGCCAGGGTTCTGCAGAACCTGAACCTCAAGAAAACCGATCGCATCCTGGAAGTGGGAACCGGATCGGGCTATTTCGCCGCATTGCTGGCGCATTGCGCCGGCCGCGTATTTTCAGTGGAGATCAACGCCAGGCTTGCCAAACTGGGCGAAGCGAATCTTGCCGCGGAGGGCATCGACAACGTCACGGTGGAGAACGGCGATGCGGCGCGCGGATGGTCCCGGCATGCGCCCTATGACGTCATTGTCCTCACCGCTT
>MEQV01000029.1:0-9965 GCA_001770355.1 Betaproteobacteria bacterium RIFCSPLOWO2_02_FULL_62_17 | reverse complement strand
GTGGTTCCCGAATCGCTGCTTGAGCAGATCAAACCCGGTGGCAGACTATTCGCGATTGTCGGCGACGAGCCGGTGATGGTCGCGCGCATTCTGAGCCGCGACGCGGCTGGATCCTTCGTTCAGAAGGAACTGTTCGAGACCTGCTTCGCGCCACTTGCCAATGCCTTGCAGCCCACGCGCTTTCAATTCTGAAAATGCCGATTCAGCAACTTCAGCCACGGCAGCTGCGTGACTGGCTCGATGACGGGTCCCGTCGCGCAACGGTGCTGCTGGACGTTCGCGAGCCCTGGGAAGTTCAACTCTGCCGGATCGAAGGCTCGCTCACTATTCCGATGAATGATGTCGCACAACAATGTTCAAGCCTGGACCCGGATGTCGAGATGGTCCTGATATGCCATCATGGCGGACGCAGCATGCAGGTCGCTCAATTCCTCGAGCGTGGCGGTTTCACGAAACTCCATAATCTTGCCGGCGGTATCGATGCCTGGGCGCGTTTGATTGACCCGGCCATGGCGGTCTACTGAAGAGATAATCCATGAGATGCCTGAATTTTTTTCTCGCCGCAACTTGCGCCATTTCCGTGGCGCCACCGGCGCTTGGCGCCGATCTGCTGCAGGTATTTCGCGATGCGACCGCCAATGACGCGGTATATTCATCCGCCCGTGCGGCCCTGGCCGCGGGCCGCGAGAGATTGCCGCAGGGACGCGCCCTGATCCTGCCGACCCTCAATCTCACCGGCAGCGCTCTGCAGAGCAATAACCATGTGCTGCAGCGCCTCCCCACCAGCAATATCCCGGTAACCCGGAATTTCAGCAGCACTGTTTTCACGTTTACGTTGACGCAGCCGCTGTATCGGCCGCAGAACTATCTGCAACTCGAACAGGCCGAGTTCCAGGTCGCCCAGGCCGAGTCGCAATTCGGACAGGCTTTCCAGGATCTGGTGGTACGCGTTTCTCAGGCCTATTTCGACGTGCTCAACGCGGAGAACAGTCTGGCTTTCATCCGCGCGCAGAAAGCCGCGATAACGGAGCAGCTTGCACAGGCGAAGAGGAATTTCGAGGTGGGAACAACCACCATAACGGATACCAACGAGGCACAGGCCCGTTTTGACCTCTCCGTTTCGCAGGAAATCGCCGCGCAAAACGAATTGGAGCTGCGCAGGCAAGCGCTTGAGCAGATTGTGGGAAAGATCCCGGAATCGTTGACGCCGTTGCGCTCAAGCTTCACGATGGCGCCGCCGCAACCCAACCGGATGGACGACTGGGTGAGTGCTGCGCAAAAAGGCGCTTATCCGGTTCGCATTCAGGAAGCCGCCACGGAAATCGCCACTCGGGAGGTGGAGCGTAGCCGCGCAGGCCACAAGCCTACCCTCGATATCGTCGCGACTTATGCCAATAGCGCCGTAGGCAGCAATGTCAACAATGGTCTCGGCGCGGATACGCGCACGGGGACTCTTGGCCTGCAATTGGCAGTTCCAATTTTTGCCGGCTGGTCGGTCGATTCCCGGATCAGGGAATCACTCGCGAACCTGGAACGGGCCCGCTCGGACCTGGAAAATACCCGCCGCCAGGCCGCACTTGCCGCGCGTCAATCCTATGTCGGCGTCACCAACGGGATAGCGCAGGTGCGAGCCCTGGAACAGGCGGTTACCTCGTCAGAGACCGCGCTGGCCTCCAATAAGCTCGGATACGAAGTTGGCGTGCGTATCAATATCGACGTGCTGAATTCGCAGCAACAGCTATTTTCCACCAAGCGCGATCTTGCGCGTGCGCGTTATGACGCGATCATGAACGGTTTGCGCCTGAAAGCCGCTGCGGGAACGCTTACCGAGGAAGATGTCGAGGCCGTCAATCGGCTGCTTGGCAACGATTGACGCCGGATCGAAACACGCTAATTCGCCGCCTCAGTCCCGGGCTGTTGGCGCGCGATCGAGCAATCGCGCGGCGATTGCCGCCATCCGATCCGCAGCACCGCGGTGCTTCTCGCAGAACGCCAGCCCGGCATCGCCCATGGCGCGGCGCGCGGCGGGATCGTCCAACAGCTGCGAAGCTTGCTTGAGAATACCCGCAGCATCCCCGGCGCTTCGCGCCGCCCCAGCCTGCATGGCTTGCTCGGCAGCCAAGGCAAAGTTGTACACCGATGGACCGACAAGGACCGGGACGGCGGCGGCGCAGGCTTCAATAAGATTCTGCCCGCCATAGTCCAGCAAGCTACCGCCGACGAAAGCCACATCGGCTGCGCGATAGTAAGCGGCCAATTCCCCGACGCTGTCGCCAAGAAAATAATTGCAATTGCCGGGAACATCCCGGTTGGCGCTACGCCGCACATAAGCGTGGCCGCGCTGTTCGAGCAAGGCGGCGACATCCGCAAAGCGCTGCGGGTGGCGCGGAACAATGACCGTAAGGGTGTCACGCAGAGGATATGCATCGAGCGCGTCGAGAATAATCGCTTCTTCGCCATCCCGGGTGCTGGCGGCCAGGAATACCCTGCGCGAGCCGTAGCGCGCGCGCAGCTCGAGCGCCAGTTGCTCGCTTCCGGGGGCCGCCTCAACGTCGAATTTCAGGTTGCCGGCCACGCTCACAAAACGCGCGCCGAGCCGTGAAAGCCGCTTCGCGTCCTCCTCGGTTTGTGCGGCAACCGCGGCGAATGAAGCAAACGCCCTGGAAGCCAGGGGAGCTATCTTGTCGTAACCTGACGCGGATCTTTCGGACAAGCGCGCATTCGCCAACAGCAGCGGCACGAATTTCTCGCGGCACGCTTCGATCAGGTTGAACCACACTTCGGTCTCGACAAGAATGCCCAGGTCGGGGCGAAACCGGTCAAGAAACGCGCGCACCGCAAACGGATAGTCGTAGGGCAACCAGACAATATGTACGCGTTCGCCAAACATTGTCTGCGCGGCTTTGCGTCCAGCCGCGGTCATCTGGGTAAGCAGAAACTCATGTTGCGGGTACCGCGTCATCAGACGGTCGACAAGCGGTTTCGCCGCATGCACTTCACCGAGCGATACGGCGTGGATCCATACAAGCTTACGGCCCGCGGCGCGCGGCGTGACCGAGCCGTAGAGGCCGAAGCGCTCGGCCAGCCCCTCGAGATAGGCGGGCTCGCGCAAGCTCCGCCAGTACAGCCGCGCAAGAACTGCCGGCAATGCGCCCCACAGCAGCAGCGTGTAGCCAAGACGCCAGATCACAGCGCCCCGCAGGTCTGCAGTGCTTCAAATACCTGGCGCGCCTGGGGAGCGCGGCCCGGCCCGCCGAGATTCCGCGCCCGGCGGGCGCCATAGACGCCGGTCAGTCCGGGATTGGTGGCGCAATAAATCGCGGCAACGGGCGTTTCAAGGGCCGCCGCCAGGTGAGTGAGCCCGGTGTCGAGCCCCGCGACGCCATTGCATTGCTCCAGCAGCGCCGCGACGGCTTGCATCGACAAAACCCCGGGGATCTGCGCGTGCCGCAGCGAGGACGCGATGCGCTCACTGCGCAAGCGCTCGTTCCTGCTTCCCCAGGGCAGGACGACACCGGCACCCGCCGCCTCGATCAGCTTGCCCAGTTCCGCCCACCGGTCCTCGGGCCAATGCTTGTTGGCGCGGCTGGTCGAATGCAGCAGCACGATCCGGCGTTCGCGGGTCTTGTTAATGTGTGATGCTCCGTTCCTCAACCCATAATCGACCGCCTCGCCGCAGCGATACCCCAGCGCACGCGCGGCAAGTTCGCGATTGCGAACCACCGCATGCTGACCTCGCGCAATGTGGTGGCAGACGTCGTAGAAACGCGCCGCGATCGGCTCGCGCGCGCTGGCAGCGTCGAACCCGTGGCGGCGGCCTTGCGCGGCGGCGGCAAGCAGCGCGCTCTTGATCAGCCCCTGGGTGTCGATAACGGCGTCGTAATGATCGTGCTTGAAGGTCTGGCGCAGCTTGCCTATTTCCGTCCAGGTCGCGAATCTCAAGGGCCGCCTGCGCCAGCGGCGGATTGCAACCGGGATCCCCCGCCGCACCCCGGGATGCAGTGCCACCAGCGGCAGATAAGCTTCCTCCACGACCCAGTCAATCACGGCATCGGGAAAATTTCGCCGGATATCGCTGACCGCTGGAAAGTTGTGCACCACGTCACCCAGCGAAGAGGTTTTTATTAATAGGATTTTTCTCATCGTCGGATCCTCGCGGTCTCCGCCAGGGGTAAAATCGCGAACCCCGGCGTGCGGGGCACACCAGGTCAGGCAATTCGGATCCTTGCCTGTAAGATATTGATTATAAACTGCTCAATGCCTTTCTCTGTCGTAGTCATCACACGTGACGCCGCCTCTCAACTTGAGGCCTGCCTGAGCAGCGTATGGTTCGCGGACGAGATCCTGGTGGTCGATTCGGGCAGCACCGACCAGACCCTGGATATCGCGCAAAAGCTGGGCGCGCGCATTGTCGAAAAGGAATGGCTTGGTTTCGGCCGGCAAAAGCAATTTGCCGTCGACGCGGCGGCAAATGACTGGGTCCTGTGCCTGGATGCCGACGAACGCGTGAGTGAACTGCTGAAGGCCGCGATTCTCGCCGAGCTTGCCGCCCCGCGCGCGAACGCCTGCGCGATGGCGCGCTGCAATCGCTTCCTCGGGCGCTGGCTGCGCCACGGCGAGGGTTATCCGGATTGGAGTTTGCGGCTGTTTCACCGCGGCCACGCGCGCTGGAGCGAGGATGCCGTGCACGAAAGGGTTATTTCCGATGAATCCCCGGTCAGGCTAAGGGGCGATCTTTTGCATGACTCCGCCGAATCGCTGGACAAGTACCTTGAGAAGCAAAATCGCTACACCACCCTGCAAGCGACTCGGTTGCAGTCGGAAGGCCGCCACGCCGGCCTCGGGCATTTGCTATGCTCGCCGCTGCTGCGGTTTCTGAAATTCTATTTTCTTCACCTCGGCTTTCTTGACGGCCTGCCGGGCCTGATTCACATCTCGATCGGGTGCATGAACAGCTTCAACAAATACGCCAAGCTCATGGCACTCGCAAAACAGGCAGGGCCCGTGCGATGACGATCCTGGTAACCGGCGGCGCAGGATTCATCGGCTCCAATTTTGTCCTTGACTGGCTCGCGCAGGGCGAAGAACCCGTGGTTACGCTCGATAAACTGACCTACGCGGGCAATCTCGCCAATCTCGCCAGGCTGCAGAACGATCCGCGCCACACTTTCGTCCGCGGCGACATCTGCGACCGCCCGCTGGTAGCGCGGATGCTTGCCACGCACCGGGTGCGGGCCGTACTGCACTTTGCCGCCGAGAGCCATGTCGATCGCTCGATCCATGGGCCATCGGAGTTCGTGCAAACCAATCTGGTCGGCACATTCAGCTTGCTGGAGGAAGTCCGCGCGCACTGGAACGAGCTTTCCGGCGCGCGGCGCGAAGGCTTCCGCTTTCTGCACGTCTCAACCGATGAAGTGTATGGTTCCCTGCAACCCGGGGAGCCGGCATTTACCGAAACGAGGGCGTATTCGCCCAACAGCCCCTATTCGGCCTCCAAGGCGGGCTCGGACCACCTGGTGCGCGCCTATTACCATACCTATGGCTTGCCGGTGCTGACCAGTAATTGCTCCAACAACTACGGGCCGATGCAGTTTCCGGAAAAACTCATCCCGCTGATGATTTTGAATGCGCTTGAGCAGAAGCCGCTGCCTGTCTACGGCGATGGCGGCAATGTGCGCGACTGGCTCCATGTTGGCGATCATTGCGAGGCCTTGCGCTCAGTGCTCACCCATGGCCGGCCGGGTGAAACCTACAACGTAGGCGGGTCTGCGGAATGCACCAATCTGCAGGTCGTGAACACGCTTTGCGAGTTGCTGGATAGATTGTCGCCGCGCACTTCGGGTAGATATTCGGAGTTGATCAAGTTTGTCACCGACCGGCCCGGCCATGACAGGCGCTACGCGATCGATGCGACAAAAATACGGCGCGAGCTGAAATGGACCCCCAGGCACAGCTTCGCTACAGGCCTGGAACAAACCGTCCGCTGGTATCTTGAGAACCGTGCCTGGGTGGAGAACATTCGCTCCGGCGAATATCAGCGCTGGATCGACAAGAACTACTTGGCACGATGATTCCCGCAAATCTAAAAGTTTCGCTTATGAAGCAATGCTCATACCCGCCCCGGTACCTGGAACAGGCTGGATTTCAGCGCATACGAACGAGCCCGCCATGAACCGCAAAGGCATCATCCTCGCCGGTGGCTCCGGAACCCGGCTGTATCCGCTTACCCAGTCGGTATCCAAACAGTTGCTGCCGGTGTACGACAAACCGATGATCTATTACCCGCTGAGCACGCTCATGCTGGCGGGCGCGCGCGAGATCCTGGTGATCTCCACGCCCCAGGACACGCCGCGCTTCGAGCATCTTCTGGGCGATGGCACGCGCTGGGGCCTGCGCATCGAATATGCGGTGCAGCCCACGCCCGATGGATTGGCGCAGGCAATGATCATCGGCGAGACCTTCCTCAGCGGCGGTCCGAGCATACTGGTGCTGGGCGACAACATCTTCTATGGTAATAATCTGCAGAATGACCTTGAAGCCGCGGCTCAGCGCGCCGAGGGTGCCACCATATTTGCCTATCCGGTCAGCGATCCGGAACGCTATGGGGTGGTGGAATTCGATGCCACAGGCCGCGCCATCAGCCTGGAGGAAAAGCCCCGGAAGCCAAAATCCCGCTATGCGGTCACCGGACTGTATTTCTATGATCGGGATGCACCCGGAATCGCCCGATCACTGAAACCCTCGGCACGCGGTGAACTGGAGATTACCGATCTCAATAATCGCTATCTGGAAAACGGCCGGCTGAACGTGCGGACGCTCGGACGGGGCCACGCCTGGCTCGATACCGGCACCCAGGACGCTTTGATCGAGGCCGGCACCTTCATACAGACCGTGGAACGCCGCCAGGGCCTGAAAATCTGTTGCCCGGAGGAAATCGCGTGGCACATGGGATACATCAACGCGGATCAGCTTGCCGCGCTCGCCGGCCCTCTGCGCAGTAGCGGCTACGGCGCTTATCTGCTCAGGATTCTCGAGGAAGGCTCGCGGAATTGAAGGTAACGCCTAGCGCTCTTGCCGAGGTGCTGTTGATCGAGCCGCGTGTTTTCGGCGATGAGCGCGGCTTTTTCTTTGAAAGCTGGAACGAACGCAGCTTTGCCGATGCCGGGATCACCGCGCGATTCGTTCAGGACAATCATTCACGTTCGGCCAAGGGTGTACTGCGCGGACTTCACTATCAGGTCCGCCAGCCGCAGGGCAAGCTGCTGCGTGTTGTCGCGGGGGAGATATTCGATGCGGTAGTCGACATCCGCAGAAGCTCGCCCGGTTTTGGCAAAATCGCCACCCACAAACTGGATTCGAGCGGCAAGCGGATGCTCTGGGTTCCGGAGGGATTTGCGCACGGCTTCTGCGTGGTCTCGGACTACGCCGAGGTCCTGTACAAGACCACCGACTTCTACGCCCCGGAGCACGAGCGCTCGATCGCGTGGGACGATCCGGACCTGGCGATTCCCTGGCCCCTTGAAGGAACACCGACCCTTTCAGGCAAAGACAGCCGGGGTGTCAGGCTGCGCGATGCCGAGCTATTCCCGTGAGTAGCTTGCCTGCAGGTAACAGCGGACAACCCGGTTGCAAAATGGAACGCTGCCTCGCCCCGCTGGGATAAGCCGCCGCAACTCCTTTTTCAGGCGGGATCAAAACGCCTGAATAAACTGCCGTCAATAAAATGCTTCAGATCGCGACCCTGGACATGATTGCGGCGTTTAGAGAATCTAATGAATTTGAATCTCTTATAGGCAAAAAATAGGATCAACAATCGAATATAGCAAAAGCATGAATTGAGAAAATATGTCAAACCTTTTTTATCTTTCCTGCTTGCCGCCAATTCACTCAGTATCAATTGTTTTCCCCACGTGTACCTTATCCAGGATTCGACAAACATCATTGCCGGATTGCACAGATATCCATCCCTGACGGAAAACAGTTCTATGTTGGTGATAAAACTGTTCAGTTGGTCCTTGCCAAAAAATAAATTCCCGTAACTTTCGCTGCTCCTGATAAATACACCGGTAGGTTTGGTCGAATAGGCAATCGGATATTTTGTTGCGATCGCCAATATCAGCAATACATCGATAAGGGAACTCAATTCCTTGCGTACCATAATTGGCCGTATCAATTCGCCAATAATGTCGGATCGATACAGAATCGTATTGGTTGGTGGCAGCAACCCATACCTCATCAATGATTCCAGATATTGAGCGGGCTCGCAGAAACCCTCACTTTCCCTGCCGGGGAAATTAATTGAGTCGGTTACCGACACCTTGCCCTTCTCATATATGAAAGTGTTGGATATTGCCATCTTGGCGTCCGCGTATTTCTCCAGCAAGGATGCCGTTGTCACGCACCAGTCCCTGGCCAGGATATCGTCGGCTGCCGCAAACGCAAAAAACTCGGTATCCACCTGACCCAATAAAACGCCAAGTCCTGCATGTAGCCCTAGATTTTGCTCTTGCCGAATTACCTTAATGGTTCGGTTGCCCTGGTATTTGGCCAGAATTTCCGGTGTTTCATCCACGGAACCATCATCCAGAATAATTATGCTTTGCGGTGGGAAGGTTTGTTTTAGCAGTGACTCTAATTGATAAGCAAGCACACGCCCATGGTTGTAGGTTGGTATCAAAACGGTTACGTGCCCCATTTTCATAGCGTCGCGACGCGCATTCGTCAGATTCAGTTCATCAAGTCGCGATGTAACTCTGCAAAACTGTCGGCGATGCGGATTTGCGAGGTCTTGCTAAAAGGCACCCTTAACTTATCGAATGCCTCCTGGTTGCTTGTCTTATGGGCGTAGCGCTCCGGGCGATCCAAGGTATCCAACATTTCTTCTGTGGCGGCTACGATTTCAGCGGGTGAATTGGGAACCAGTTTTGTTTGACCCTCATCGTACTCTGGCCGCACTGTCCAACCATATTGGCCATCAAGTATCTCGCGAAAATTCAAAAAGGCATTTTTCTTGCCGGACCAGAACAGTTTCGGGATCATCAGCGAGTTTCGAAAGTTGGGACTATGGCCTAATGAGCATGCATTCGTGTAAAGGACGGGCTTGCCAAACGTTGGGGGCACAGAAAGGGGGCCTGACGAAGTGCCAATAAGAAATCTGCATGAGGCCCAAAAGTAAACGTCCATCCAATCGGACTGGTGTATTGAGTTTGCGTAGTCCCACAGGTGATCCATTTCATCGATTGGTGTGCCGCCTTTACCCATTCGAATTACCCACCCTCCTTTCTTGATAATCGATCTTATTGCTGGCAGATAATCGTGCAGATCCGCATCTGCTCCGCTACGCAGATATCCTCCCTTTCCTCCCTCCCTTACATGCAGGCCGACGAACCAGGATTCAGCATCAAGTCCCATTTTTTTTAGTACCCGGTCCCCCGCCTCCTTTTGCTCAAGACTTAACTGCAACAAAGGCTGAGCGTCTCCCCATGAATTCAATGCCAAATTCCATGCCTCATATAATGGTAGATATCCTGATTTGGCCTCGAGCATGCTTATATCTTCATAGATCGGCGACAGAAGGCTTCTAATTGCAGAATAATTTTTTGCATTGGTTACCAGGATTGGCAAATGCTTTTTCCAGCAATTCAAATAGGCTAAATTGGCAACCGCGGTCTCTGTGACCACCATCAAATGGCTATGCGTCATTACGCCGAGTTTCTTTAACTTCAATAGAGGATCGAGCAGACTTAAGTGCCCCATCCCGGCAAAGTCATTTCCAAGTATCTTTAGATTGAGGGTGTCCAGCCCCCCCTCTTTCGCGACTCGCTTGTTGATATTCAAACCTGTCGTGAGTTCTTGATCGACAAGGGATGGCCCCCCCTGAAGATAGGTCAGGGTCTTGGCACGCAGGAAATGCGTTTCCGCATTCATCGGACTCAAACGAATCGCCTCGTCATAAAGAGATTGGG
>MEQV01000028.1:19560-22666 GCA_001770355.1 Betaproteobacteria bacterium RIFCSPLOWO2_02_FULL_62_17 | reverse complement strand
CCGCGGCGCGACAATTCGCGCAGCAGGTTCATGACTTCGGCGCCGCTTTTTGTATCCAGCGCGCCGGTGGGCTCATCGGCAAGGATGATGCGGCCGCCATTCATCAGCGCGCGCGCAATCGACACCCGCTGCTGCTGGCCGCCGGAGAGCTGGCTGGGCCGGTGGTCCAGGCGATCACCCAGGCCGAGTGTCTCCAGCAACTGCTCGGCGCGCGCCTCGCGCTCGGTCTGAGGCATGCCGGAATAAACCGCGGGCACTTCCACGTTCTCCACGGCAGTCGCGGTGGCTATGAGGTTGTAGCTCTGGAATACAAAACCGAATGCCTCGCGCCGCAGGCGCGCGAGCTCGTCGCGGTCGAAGTCCGAAACATCCTCCCCCATGAAGCGGTAGCTGCCGGTGGTGCAGCGATCCAGGCAGCCAAGGATATTCATAAGCGTGGTCTTGCCCGAACCCGAGGCGCCCATGAGGGCGATGAATTCGCCGGGATAGATTTTCAGCGATATGCCGTGCAGCACGCGCACCGCCAGCTCACCGCTACGATAGGTCTTGGTGACATCGGCGAGTTCGATCAAGGGCGCGGCCGCTGTGACGCCGGGTTCGATGCGGGGTTCCAGGTCGCGCTTCATGTTTCGCTCAGATGCGCGGCGCGAACTTGGGTGCGCCCGCCCCCTTCTGCGCGCCGCCGGCTGCGCGTGCGCCGACCTGCACTTTCTGCCCGGGATCGAGACCTTCGAGGATCTGCGCCGACACGCGGTTCATCATGCCGACTTTCACTTCACGGTCTTCGAAGCTTCCATCTTCTTTTGCCACGCGCACCATGGCGCGGCCACTGGCAAACAGGATGCGCGGATCGGCGCCTGGCGCGGCGCCCGCGGGACGCGCTGGCCTTTCAGCACCGCCCGCCGCGGCTTCGCCGCCGCCTTCGCCTTTTGCACTGCCCGCGGCTTTGCCCTCGCCCTTGCCTCTGGCCTCGGCTTTGCCTTCCCGTTTGCCCTCTCCCTTCGCAGTGCCACGACGCCGGCCCTCGCCGCCCACCGGCTGCAGCGCCGTAATCGGCACGAACACCGTATCTTTCGCGCTGGCGGCGACGAAGAAAACCTGCGCGGTCATCTGTGTCATGAGCTCGCCGGTGGTATTAGGCACATCGAACAACGCGTCGTACAGCACCACGTTATTGAGCACGGTGGGCGTGGGATTGATCTGCCGCAGCTTGCCGTACCAACGCCTGGCGTCCCCGCCCAGGGTCGTGAAGTACACCTCCATGCCCACCTTCAGCTTGGGCACGTCGGCCTCCGACACCTGCGCCTGCACCGTCATCACCGAAAGATCTGCCACGCGCAGGATGGTCGGCGCCTGCTGGTTGGCGTTGAGCGTCTGCCCCTGCTTGGCGGGCAAGGATGCGATAGTGCCCGCCATCGGCGCGTAGATCTTGGTGTAGCTCAGATTCGCCTCGTTGCCACGCAGGCTCGATTCGGTCTGCTGCATCTGCGCGCGGATCGACGCGATCTGGGCATTGAGGGAGCGCACCGCGGCCTCCGCGTTTTGCAAGGCCTCGGCGGTATTGGCGTTCTCCGACATCAGGCCGCGCTGGCGCGCCTGCTGCAACTCGGCCAGCGCCAGTTGCGACTGCTTGTCGGCCAACTGGGCCTGCTGGTTGCGCAACTGCGCCTGATCGGCATCGACGCGCGATTGAAACACGGTCGGATCGATTTCGGCGAGCAGGTCCCCGGCTTTCACGGTGTCGCCTATGGCCACGCGCAGCACCTTCAACTGTCCCGACACCTGCGTGCCGACATCGACAAAATCGCGCGGCTGCAGCGTGCCGGTGGCAGTGACAGCGTCCTCCAGATCGCCGCGCTGTACTATGGCGGTGACCACGCGTTCGCGCGTTGCGTCCGGGGCATACCAGGTCCTCCAGCCGTACCAGCCGCCGCCGGCAAGCGCCGCCAATACCAGCAGCGCGACGGCCCGGCGCAACGCCGATCGTTTTGGCTTACGCCGCGAACGCGTTGGAGTTGCGGTTTGTCCCGGCGCCGCAGGAACTTCGATTGTGCCGTCCATATTGAGTATCCCGAACGCCTAACATGCCGCCTAGTGTAGCGGCGAAAATGGTGCGCTACAGCATTGATGATGTAACGGATTGTTTCACGAGAATGCAGACATACTCCCGAAAGATTCGCTCGAACTGAAAAGTCCCGTGCCTACGGAGGGCTGCCGATATGGGATATCAACACGCCATGGCGCGACCGCCGGCAGCAATTTGTTTCAATTTTCTTCCCCGAGCGCATCCGGGCCTTGGGGCATCCGGCGCCCGGAACCTACAAGGAATTCGTAAAGCTCGCTTCCATCGAGGAAGTGGAGGGCGCGCCCAAAGCGAACGATATGATCCGGCATTTGGTGAAAGCGCGGGAAGCCACAACCCGCACGGCACGCGGTCTGTTTCCGCTGCTCAACAAGGGCAATGACCAGCCGACCGCGGATTTGCCGAACCAACGCCTGGAAGTGCACGAAAAAGCGGCGTGGATGCTGCGCAGTCTTCTGGAATAGTTCGGGAAAAAGAGTCCGGTCATTTCGGCGCAACAGACGGCAATAAGTTACTGTCCTGTTGGGCGCACTTAACGTACAGGGAGATTACTTGCATGTCCGAAAACACTTGGCAGGTGTTTGATTTGGCGAAACTGAAAAAGATGGTCGAAGGTCCAGAGCCTCGTTTGCATGAATTCCTGCGCGGCGCGGCGCTGTCGGGGGCCATTTACAGGCTGCCTGCAGGCGCGCGGGACATGCAGGCGCCCCATTTCGAAGACGAGATCTATTTCGTGCTCGAAGGGCGCGCCAGGCTACGGGTAGGAACCGAGGAGCAGGAAGCCCGCCCCGGAATGCTGCTTTTCGTGCGCGCCACCGCAGAGCACTCGTTTTTCGACATCGAGCAGGACCTTACGCTGGTTGCCATATTCGGCAACGCAGCCCGTCCTCGGAAGGAATAGTCCGCGCGCGGTGAAATATGCGGCGGCCCGCGCTGGGGCGGGACAGGCAGGCCGCAGATTTGACCGCCGTCGCCAAGGCGCTGGTGCCCGCTCCGCGGCGCCTGCCACGGTCCGGCGCCATG
>MEQV01000028.1:19369-19541 GCA_001770355.1 Betaproteobacteria bacterium RIFCSPLOWO2_02_FULL_62_17 | reverse complement strand
AAACAGCACTTCGACATTCTCCGGCTGCAACCAGTTGCGCAGCTCGGCGATCAGCGCGTCATCCGGGCAGATGCGCCAATCGTCGGAGAGCCGCATTTCCACGCTCGCGCCGCCGTTGTCGTAGCGGATCGCCACCGGACAGGTGCCATTGCGGTAGGGCTCCAGCATTTTT
>MEQV01000028.1:6045-19344 GCA_001770355.1 Betaproteobacteria bacterium RIFCSPLOWO2_02_FULL_62_17 | reverse complement strand
CCGCCGCCGAGGCGTTGCCGTTCAGCGACAGGCGCATCAGGCGCGCGAAACGGGCGCGCGCGCCGGTGAGATCGAAAATGCGTTTGGCCTCGACGCGCATGCCGCCGCTGAACTGGTCGATGCTTACCTTTCCCTGAATGATCACCGGCCGGTCCTCTTTGAGCAGTTCACGCGACTCTTCATAAATTTCCGTGAACGCCGTGACCTCGATCTGCGCGGTTCCGTCTTCCAGAACCAGCACCGCCATGCGGCCGCGCCGTGTCTGCTGCATGCGCGTGGACACGATGATCCCGGCGATCAAGGTGCTGTCGACGGCGGTATTCAATTCGGCGAGGCTTCCCTTCACGAATCCGCTGATGTCGCCGCGGTAATGGTTGAATGGATGCCCCGAAAAATAGTAGCCCAGCGCCGCCTTTTCCTCCCGCAGACGATCGGGGTCGTTCCAGCGCGGCACTTCGACCGGTTTGAGCACGGCATTGGCGGTCTCGTCGACGCCGCCAAAAAGACTCGCCTGTCCGGCGGCGCGCCCCGCCTGCTCGGCGGCTTCCATGGCGATGCCAACCGTGGCAAGCAGGCTTGCGCGATGCTCATGGATTCCATCGAAGGCACCGGCACGCACCAGCGCCTCGATCGCGCGGCGATTGACAACGCGCTTGTCGATGCGCCGGCAGAAATCGAAAAGATCCTTGAACGGACCGTCTGCCTCGCGCGCGGCAATGATTGCCTGCACCGCCGACTCCCCCGTGCCTTTGATCGCGCCCAAGCCGTAGCGGATGGTGTTCGCGTCCACGGGTTCGAAACGGCAGATTCCCTGGTTCACATCCGGCGGCAACAGCTTCAGTCCGTTGGACAGCGCGTCGTCGCGGAACTGGTGCACCTTGTCGGTATCGTCCATCACCGCCGAAAGGTTGGCGGCCATGAATGCCGCCGGGAAATGCGCCTTCATGTAGGCGGTCTGATACGCGATCAGCGCATAGGCCGCGGCATGCGACTTGTTGAAGCCGTAGCCGGCGAACTTCTCCATAAGGCCGAACAGGTCGTTCGCCTTGAATTCACCCAAGCCGTTCCTGCCCGCTCCCGCGACGAAGATGCCGCGGTGCTCGGCCATCTCCTCGGGCTTTTTCTTGCCCATGGCGCGGCGCAGGAGGTCGGCGGCGCCCAGCGAATAGCCGCCGATGATCTGCGCCATCTGCATCACCTGCTCCTGGTAGACCATGATGCCGTAGGTCTCAGAGAGAATCGCCTCGACGCGCGGATCGGGATAGTGGACCGCCTGCCTGCCCTGCTTGCGCTCGCAGAAATCCGGAATCAGATCCATCGGGCCCGGACGGTACAAAGCCACCAGCGCGATGATGTCCTCGAAACGGTCGGGGCGCGCGCGCTTCAGCAGATCGCGCATGCCGCGCGATTCAAACTGGAACACGGCGCTGGTATTGGCGCTCGTGAAGACCTGATAGGCCATCGCATCATCCAGCGCGATGGCGTTGAGATCGAATGCGGGATCGTGCAGCCTGCGCACGTGGCGTATCGCCCAGTCAAGGATGGTGAGCGTGGTGAGGCCCAGAAAGTCGAACTTCACCAGACCCAGGGCTTCGACGTCGTCCTTGTCCAGTTGCGAAATGGTGTTGTCGGTGCCTTGCGCGGCATACAGCGGACAGAAATCCGAGAGCTTGCCCGGCGCGATCAGCACGCCTCCGGCATGCATGCCGACGTTGCGCGCCAGTCCCTCCAGCTGCATGGACAGTTCCAGCAATTGGCGTGTTTCCTCGTCGTCACGCTCGCGCTGGTTGATCTGCGGCTCGACTTCGCGCGCATAAATGGTCTGCGTGTCGTTCTTATCGGTGCGCCGCCGCAGCGTGATGGTCTTGCCGGGCTGGAAGGGGATGAGCTTCGCCAGCTCGTCGGCGCGGCTGTAAGGCCATTCGAGCACGCGGGCGACGTCGCGCACCACGGCCTTGGATGCCATGGTGCCGAAGGTGGCGATCTGCGACACCGACTCGCGGCCGTATTTTTCGCGAACGTAATCGATGACGAGGTCGCGCCCCTGCTGGCAGAAGTCGATATCGAAGTCGGGCATCGACACGCGCTCGGGATTGAGAAAGCGCTCGAACAGGAGGTTATAGCGCAGCGGGTCAAGGTCGGTGATCCCCAGCGAATAGGCCACCAGCGATCCCGCGCCCGAGCCGCGTCCCGGCCCGACGGGAATGCCGTTCGGAAAGCGCTCGTCGCGATACGCCTTCGCCCAGTTGATGAAGTCTGCGACGATCAGGAAGTAACCGGGGAATCCCATGCTGACAATGGTTTTCGCCTCGAACTCCAGTCGCTCCCGGTAGCGCGGCTCGACCTCGGCGCGCGCTTGCGCCTCTGGATAAAGAACATCGAGGCGCGCGGCGAGCCCGAGCTTTGCCTGTTGCAGGAGGTATTGGTCCAGCCCCACCTTCTTGGGCGTCGGAAACAAGGGCAATTTCGACTTGCCCATTTCCAGTTCGAGGTTGCAGCGCCGCGCGATCTCGACGCTGTTGGCAAGCGCTTCGGGCAGGTCGGCAAACAAGGCCGCCATTTCCGCCTGGGAGGCGAAATGGCATTGCGGCGTGAACGCTCGCACGCGCCGTTGATCGCCCAGCACGTAGCCTTCGGCGATGCACACACGCGCTTCGTGCGCGGTGTACTCCTGGGGCGTGGCGAACTGCACCGGATGCGTCGCTACCACCGGCAGATTCAGGTCGCCCGCCAGGCCCAGCGCGGCCTTTTCCCAGCGCTCTGCCTGCGCCATCCCGGCACGCTGTATCTCCAGGTAGAACCTGCCGGGAAAGAGCTCCGCCCATCGTTTCGCCAGAGGGCGCCCTGATGCCGCGCTGCCCAGCAAGGCCGCGGCGGCAATCTCGCCATGCTGCGCGCCAGAGAGGCAGATCAGCCCCTCGGTGCCTGCCTCGAACCAGCGGCGATTGATTTCGCCGCGGCCACGGTGCTGATTCTCAAGCCAGGCGCGCGAGAGCAGTTCGGACAGCCGCAGGTATCCCGCGCGCGACTGCGCGAGCAACAAGGCGCGGCTGGGTTTGTCGCGCTCCGCCTCGTTGGTGATCCAGACATCGCAACCGATAATCGGCTTGATGCCCGCCGCGCGCGCCGCCTTGTAAAACTTGACCATGCCAAACATGTTCGCAAGGTCGGTGATCGCAAGCGCGGGCATGACGTCCACAAACGCCGCGCCGACGGCCTCGTCGATGCGCAACACACTGTCGGTGATCGAGTATTCAGTGTGCAGCCGCAGATGGACGAAGCTGGGGTTGGACATGGCAGTCGCGGCAGGAGGATGCAGGAATTTTACACCCGCGATTTTCCCCGCGGCGCGATAAACAGGGGACGTACCACGGTTTTTTCAAGAAAAAACCCGTGGTACGTCCCCTGCCCAGTTCTACATGAAGAAGTAGCCGCCCCTGCGGTCGATCATGATGTTGGGCAGGCGCCGCTGAATGGCCGCGAGTTTCACCGGCGCCGGTGCAGAATTGCTTGCTTCGGTGCGCCGTACCGCATTCGAATCCGCCGCTACGACCACCACCGGCGCTGCCAGGGCGACCTTTACCAGGCCCGTCGCCGGCGCTCCGGAAACGTCCTTGGCCGCGGCGAGCGTTGGCTCATTGATCGGGCCGGGAAGCGGCTTGCCGATGTCACGCGCGACCATCACCGGCGCGCGCTCCTCGATCGGCGCGGGCAGCAGCGGGCGTTGCGCAAATGCCTTGTCTTCGACGGGCGCGGCAAATGCCATGAAACTGCGCTCTTCCACGGTCGCCGGAGGAATTGCGGCAAGCATCGCCGAACGTTCCTCCACCGAAGCGACAAAGGCGGTGAAACTGCGATCTTCGACGCTCGCGGGAGGAATCGAGGCGAGCCACGCGGAACGATCCTCCACCGGTGCGACGAACATGACGAAGCTGCGATCTTCCACTGAAGCCGGCGGTATCGATGCCGCGACTCCCGAACGATCCTCGACCGGCGCAGCGAAGGCCAGGATCAGGCGATCTTCCACTGCCGCGGCGGGGATCGACATCAGAGCGCCCGAGCGGTCCTCGACCGGTGCCGCATAGGCGACAAGCAAGCGCTCTTCCACCATCGCTGGAGGAATGGGCAGCCACGCCACGGAACGATCTTCCACCTGCGCGGCGTAGGCCACCGGTTCAGGTTTGACTGGTGGCGGCGCAGTCTTGACTGCAACGCCTGCCAAAACGGGATTGGCCGCGGGAGCACGCAGGGGAGCGGGCGCGGACAGCGACGCAACCGCAGTCGCGCCCGAGTCGCCGCGGCGCGCGGGCAAGGGGGCGAACAGCGCATTGAATATGCCAATGACCGGACGCTTGCCAACAAGACCATCGACATCAAGCGCCGTGCCCGTCGGCGCGACGACATGGACTCGCACGAACGGAACGCCAAGATCACCAAGTTCAGCCGCCCTTCCGGGCGCCAGAAGAATTGAACCGCCCTTGTTCAACGCCGAGCGCTGCGCGCCAATCAGGAATACCCGCCCGTTGCGCAACACCTGGCCATTGCGAACCGTTGCGTCGCCGCCATCAATGCCGGTCAAAGGTAATTTGATCTGCTCGCGGATCGGATTTACGGCGCCGCGCTCAATATAAATAATTGGCTTCGAAGGATCCGGCCCGCGCATGGCCGCTACCCAGGCGGGGTCGCCCAAAGGCGAAATCTGTGTCGCATCGAATAATGTGCCCATGCCAGGTATGGCGGCCTGAGCAACCAGAACCGGGAGTAGCGACAGGGGCAGCACCGGCGGCAGATCCAGCAAAGAATGCTTGCTGCCGCCGAAGTTCAGGGCCGTGCCCGAAGCCTGGGCAGCTTCAGGAAATCCTCGCCCCTGCGGATTGGCTGACGCCAGCGACGCAACCAGCAATCCCGCCAGCAGCGCAAGGCATTGAAGCATTTCTCCCCGCTTTTGCATAAAAGCCCCGATTCTTTCGCCAGACCGAGTCAGCCTGCAAAGCCGTTCAAGCACGGAAACTTAGCACAGCTACACAAACCGCGCGGCGCCGGCGCTTCATTCCGGCAGCTGCCAGGTCTCGTAGCGCAACGCGTCGATATCCACCGCCGTGCCATGCCCGCGCGCCGGCCCGCGCGGCAGCTTGTCGGCGCCCTTGAAACCTTCCAGACAGAAAAGCTCGATCATGTTCCCCGATGGATCGCGGAAAAACATCAATGCCTCGACACCCTCGCGACTCCAGAAATTGGAACTGGGAATGCCGCAACGGGTGAGCCACGCCTTCATATGCAGCATTTCATCCGCGTTCGCGTAAAACGCGAAATGCGGGTACTCGGCGCTCTTGCCGATGAACGAACAGCCATCGACGCCGATACCTACATCCACGCCAGCCAGGCGGAACGAGGCAAACGTGGGGGTTTCTACATGCATTTCCCCGCCCAGCACCTTGGCGTAGAAGCGCTTGCCTTCCTCCAGGTCGCGGCAGGGTACGCTGACATGCGCGAATTCACGCAGCCTGGGCGGGCCCTTCACCTCTGTCTTGTGCTGAGCTTCCATCACCGGGTGCGCCATGTCCGCCTCCTTGGAACACGTGACCAATCCACTCTAGCACGCGTCGGGCGCCGCGGTCACAGGCGCCCTGCCCGCGAAAATTCAGGACAATATTTCCACCGCGGCCGCGCCGGCCGGGCGCGCGGCGATCTCACCCAGGGCATAGACCGTTTCCCCATGCGCTTCGAGCAGCAATTGCGCCGCCGCGGCGTCCGCTGCGGCGAGAATCACCGCCATGCCGATACCGCAATTGAACACGCGATGCATTTCGGCTTCGGCGACGCCGCCCTCCTTTTGCAGCCAGGCAAACAAGGGGGGCATCGGCCAGGCGGATTTGCGTATCAGGGCGCGCACTGACTCGGGCAGCACGCGCGGGAGGTTCTCGACGATCCCCCCGCCGGTGATGTGCGCCATGCCCTTCACTTGCATTGCCAGCATCAGGGCGAGCAGCGGCTTGACGTAGATATGCGTCGGTTCCATCAGCACATCGGCAAGCTTGCGGCCGTGAAAATCGCCCTCGAGATCGGGATGGACGCGCTCCAGAATCCGCCGCACCAGCGAGTATCCGTTGGAGTGCGCCCCGCTGGATGCCAGGCCCAGCACCACGTCGCCCGGGACAATCCGCCTGCCGCTAATGATGCGGCTCTTCTCAACCACGCCGACAGCAAAACCGGCCAGGTCGTATTCCCCGTTCGGGTACATGCCGGGCATCTCTGCGGTTTCCCCGCCGATGAGCGCGCAGCCTGCCAGTTCGCAACCGCGCGCGATTCCGCGCAACACCTCGGTGGCCATGGGAACATCGAGTTTGCCGCAAGCGAAATAATCGAGGAAGAAAAGCGGTTCGGCGCCCTGCACCAGAATGTCGTTGACGCTCATCGCCACCAGGTCGATGCCCACCGTATCGTGGCGATTCAGCTCGAAGGCAAGTTTCAGCTTGGTGCCGACCCCGTCGGTTCCGGAAACCAGCACCGGCTCGCGGTATTTCTTGGAGATTTCGACCAGCGCGCCAAAGCCGCCGATGCCGGTAAGCACCTCGGGGCGCATGGTGCGGCGGGCGAAAGGCTTGATCGCCTCGACCAATGCGTCCCCGGCGTCGATATCGACACCGGCATCGCGATAAGTGATAGGGGTTGCCAACTGGAGTGAATGTTAAAGTGAGGTTTTTACAGGGCTGCATTCTAATTGATGACTGTCTCCAACGCCGATCGGCGCGCATTGATCTGGATAAGCGTCGCGATTGCAGCGCTGCTCGCGCTGTATGGCCTTGCGCCCATCCTCTTGCCCTTTATACTGGGGACGGTACTCGCCTACGTCTGCCAGCCGCTGGTGGCCTGGCTGACCAAAAAGTGCATGCCGCGCATGCTGGCGGTCATCGTCGTGTTGCTGCTGGAAGCGCTGCTGCTGATATTGATTGTTCTGGCGGTACTGCCGCTGCTTATCAAAGAGTTGCGGCTCCTGACGGAGCAGTTGCCCTTGCTGCTTGACCGCCTCAATGACACGCTGGCGCCCTGGCTCAATGAACGTCTGGGTACCCGGCTCGCTCTGGACCAGGCCAGCATCAAGTCCGCCGCCACCGCAGCGATCGCCAATACTGAGGGCCTGGGCGCCAAAGTGCTCAATTCGCTGCGCCTGGGGGGGCTGGGATTGGTGGGTGTGTTCACCAACCTGGTGCTGACCCCGGTGGTGCAGTTCTTCCTGATGCGCGACTGGGAATCGATAATCGCGCGCATTGACGCACTGATTCCGCGCGGCTGGCACGAACAGGTGAGCGGTTTCGTGCGCGAAGCCGACCAAGCGCTCGGCCAGTACCTGCATGGCCAGATCATGGTGATGCTGGTGATGGCTGTCTTCTACGCAACCGGACTATGGATCACGGGCCTGGAATTCTTCCTGCCCATCGGCATCATTACCGGAACCATGGTAATAGTGCCGTACGTGGGCGCGGCCATCGGCGTCGCACTGGGCACCCTCGCCGCGTTCCTGCAGTTCCAGGAACTCTCGGGCATCGTCTGGGTATGGGTGGTGTTCGGACTGGGACAGGCGCTGGAAGGCAATCTGATCACACCCAAACTGGTTGGCGAGCGCATCGGTTTGCACCCGGTAGCGGTGATCTTCGCATTGCTTGCCTTTGGCCAGTTGTTCGGCTTTCCCGGCCTGCTGGTCGCCCTGCCGGCGAGCGCGGTGCTGCTGGTGGCACTGCGCACGGTGCGTGCGCATTATCTGGACAGCAGCCTCTACAAGGGGTCTTGACAGCGGTGGAACAACTGGTGCTGGAACTTGCGCCGCCGCCTGAGCCGACGCTCGATAACTTCCATTTGGGAAGCAATACTGTAGTGCTCAACGCACTGCGCGCGGCGCTCGCCGGCGGCGAACGAATCCTGTATCTGTGGGGCCCAGCGGGCTGCGGAAAATCGCATCTGTTGCGCGCCATGGTAAGCGCGGCGCAGTCGCAAGGAAAGCGCGCGGCATATTTTGTTTGCGCACCGAATATCGATTTGCCGCGGGACGCGCAATTCCTCGCGCTGGACGAGGTGCAGCGGCTGGATGCCGCCGGGCAGATCGCCGTATTCGATGCCTACAACCGCCTGCGCGCGACTGAATCGGTGCTGCTGGCGGCGGGCAAGCTTCCCGCTGCCGACCTGCCGCTGCGCGAGGATCTGCGCAGCCGTGTTGCCTCCGGCGTGGTGATGCAGCTGCGTGCGCTCACCGAGGACGAAAAGCGCGCGGTGCTCGGCGCCCATGCGCGCAACCGCGGCCTGGAACTCGCGCCGGGGATTCTCGACTATCTGTTGGCGCGCTTTCCGCGCGACCTGGGTTCCCTGGTCGCTGCGGTGGACGCTCTGGACCATTATTCGCTGCGGACACGGCGCGCGATCACGCTGCCGCTGCTGCGGGAAACCATCAAATTGCAGGCAAGCAAGCCATGAAACTGGCGCTTTTCGACCTGGACAACACGCTGCTTGCGGGCGACAGCGATTATGAATGGGCACAATTCCTCATCGACGAAGGCGTGCTCGAACGCGAGACCTACGAAGCGCAGAACAACCACTTCTACGAGCAATACAAGGCCGGGACGCTCGACATCTTCGAGTTTCTGGATTTTCAGCTGGCGCCGCTGGCGCGTTATCCGCGCGAGCAACTGGACCGCTGGCACGCGCAATTCATGCAAGCGCGCATCCTGCCGATCGTGCCGGACAAGGCGCGCGCGCTGGTTAGCGAACACCAGCGGCGCGGCGACCTGTGCGCCATTATTACCGCCACCAACTCGTTCATCACCGGGCCGATCGCGCGGGCCTTCGGCGTCGCGCACCTGATCGCCACCGAACCCGAAGAGCACCAGGGCAGATTCACCGGAAAACCTTCCGGCACGCCCTGCTTTCGCGAGGGCAAGATTACGCGGCTGGAGGCGTGGCTGGCGGGACGCGGGCAAACGCTCGCCGGCTTCGATGAAAGCGTGTTTTTCAGCGATTCCCGCAACGATCTGTCGCTGCTGGAACTCGTCACCCGGCCGGTGGCGGTGGATCCTGACCCGGTGCTGGAACAACTTGCGAAGGATCGCGGTTGGCCGATACTCAGTTTGAGATGAGCGTTCTCCAGCACGGGATAGCCCATGAATTGGGTTAAACTTCACAGCGCTACTCGGACCATAAAGCAAAAGTCAGGGCAAATGTCCCGAGATTTCACCGCGCAGATCCATTGATCAAAAAGTTCATCCGGAAGGTACTTCGCTTCGGCAGAAAAGCCGGACCGAAAATCATCCCAAAATCCGTCCACGGCATCAGTCGCGAGCAGCTTTCCTCGGGTTCGCTGCGGGTCTGCGACACCTTGCAGCAGGCCGGATATGAAGCCTACGTGGTCGGCGGCGCCGTGCGCGACCTGATACTTGGAGTACGGCCCAAGGATTTCGACGTCGCCACCAGTGCCCCGCCCGAGACCGTCCACAAACTATTCCGCCGCTCGCGCCTGATCGGGCGACGCTTCAAGATCGCGCACGTCATGTTCGGCGGCGAGACCGTGGAAGTCTCCACCTTCCGCTCCGGCGACGCCGAGGACAAGGACGAGCATGGACGGGTGCTGCGCGACAATGCCTACGGCACGCGCGAGCAGGACGCGGCGCGGCGCGACTTCACCACCAACGCGCTCTATTACGATGCCTCCAACGAAACCATCATCGATTTTCACGGCGGCCTGGCCGATCTGCGCGCCAAATCGGTGCGCATCATCGGCAACCCGCTCGAGCGCTTCCGCGAGGATCCGGTGCGCATGCTGCGCGCGGTGCGCTTTGCCTCCAAACTCGGCTTTCAAATCGAGAACTCCACGCGCGCGCCGATCCGTTCATTGGGCAAGCTGATCGAGAACGTGCCGCCTGCCAGGATATTCGACGAAATGCTCAAGCTGCTGCTCTCCGGCCATGCGCACACCACTCTGCACCGCCTGCACACGGAGGGCCTGCACCACGGCGTGCTGCCGCTGCTCGATGTGATCCTGGAGCAACCGCTGGGTACGCGCTTCGTCAACCTCGCCCTCAAGGACACCGATCGCCGGGCGCTTGAAGGCAAACCGGTTTCTCCGGCATTTCTGTTTGCTGCCCTTTTCTGGCACGAGGTGCTGGCCGCCTGGCGCGCCGCGTGTGCCAAGGATGCGCATCCGGTCCCCGCCCTGCATCAGGCCATGGACGAGGTGCTCGAAGCGCAAACCGAGAAGCTCGCGATCCCGCGGCGCTACACCGCAATCATGAAAGAGATCTGGGAGGTGCAGCCGCGCTTTGAGCAGCGCAGCGGCAGGCGGCCATTCGCCCTGCTGACGCAGGAGCGTTTCCGCGCCGGCTACGATTTTCTGCGCCTGCGCGCGCAAAGCGGTGAAGTGCCCATGGAATTGGCCGACTGGTGGGAACGCTTTCAGAGCGTCCCGCACGCCGAGCAGACCGAAATGCTGATCGCACCGCAGCCCGGCGAGCGGGCCCCCAAGCGGCGCAGGCGGCGCAGGAAGTCATCGGCAGAGACACCCGCGGAGCAATGAAGCAGCCGGGACCATGGCATAAGGCATACGTGGGGCTTGGCGCGAACCTCGGCGACCCGGCGGGGCAGATTCGGGCGGCACTTGTGGGCTTGGGCGGGGTGCCCGGGGTGAGGGTGCTGCGCAGCTCCTCGCTGTACGTCAGCGCGCCGCTCGATGCGCCGGGACAGCCCAATTTCATCAACGCTGTGGTCATGATTGAAACCGCTCTCGCGCCGCACCCCTTGCTGCGCTTGCTGCTCGACCTGGAGGCGCGCCTCGGGCGGGTGCGATCCTTCCCGAACGCGCCGCGCGCGCTCGACCTGGACTTGCTCCTCTATGGCGACGAAACCCTGGACCTGCCGGAGTTGCAGGTTCCGCATCCGCGCATGCATTTGCGTCGCTTTGTGCTGGAACCGCTGGTGGAAATCTCGCCTGATGCAACGATTCCGGGGCACGGCAGCGCCATGCGGCTGCTGGCGGGGCTCGCCAGCCAGAATGTCAAAACGCTTGCCGCATCATGAAAAATAAAACCGGCACGCGATCGGTGACGCCCGTGGAGCCGGATTGGCTTTGGGCAGCCTTGTGTATCATTGGCGCGGTATATTTCATTCATCGCGGCTAGTGTCCAGGCCGATTCGCCCCCAAGCGCTGCAACATGCCGCTGTCCAGATACCGCTATATCGTCGTGGAAGGCCCGATCGGCGTGGGCAAGACCAGTCTCGCGCGGCGCCTCTCGGAGCGGCTGAACACGTCGCTGTTGCTGGAGCGGCCCGAACAGAACCCGTTTCTCGCACGCTTCTACCAGGACATGGCGCGCTACGCCCTGCCGACGCAATTGTTTTTTCTCTTTCAGCGCATCAATCAGTTGCGCGAACTCGCGCAACTGGACATGTTCAAGAGCACGACGGTGGCCGATTTCCTGCTGGAAAAGGACTCCCTGTTCGCACGCCTCACGCTCTCGGGCGAGGAAATGCATTTGTACCAGACCATATTCGATACGCTCAAACCGCAAGCGCCGCGGCCCGACCTGGTGATCTATCTTCAGGCACAGCCGGACACCTTGATCGAACGGGTGCGCAGGCGTGCCAAGGATTACGAGCGGCCGATCAGCGAGGAATACCTGGCGCTGCTCGCGGACAGCTACAGCCGCTATTTCTATCACTACGACGGCAGTCCTATTTTGATCGTCAACTCCGAACGGCTGAATTTTGTCAGGAGCGACAAGGATCTGGATCTGTTGATCGAGCGGGTTGCCAGCATGCGCGGCGGACGTGAATTCTTCAATCTGGGTGAGTGAGCGCGCACGTCAAATGGCGATAATTCCCCCAATTAGAGAGTACGCTGCGCTCGCCCGCGCTGAATCCGGCGCCTCTGCGGACACCATGTATCGGCCGCGCAGTAAATATCCATGAGGAAGCAACCATGAGCCGCATCACCCTCAACCGCCTGCAGCGCATGCACGCCGAAGGCGCGAAGATCACGATGCTCACCTGCTACGACGCGAGCTTCGCGGCGCTGTTGGAGAACGCCGGCGTCGAAACACTGTTGATAGGAGATTCGCTGGGCATGGTGCTGCAGGGCCACGACTCGACGCTGCCGGTGAGCCTGGCCGACATCGCCTATCACACCGCGTGCGTGGCGCGCGGCGCTAAGGTCGGGTTCATCGTGGCCGACATGCCCTTTGGCAGTTACCAGGAATCCCCGCAACAGGCGTTCCGCAGCGCTGCGACGCTGATGGCGGCCGGGGCGCACATGGTCAAGACCGAGGGCGGCGCGCACATGGCAGCCAGCGTCGAGTTCCTCGCCACGCGCGGCATCCCGGTGCAGGCGCATATCGGCCTCACCCCGCAGTCGGTCAACAAATTTGGCGGCTACCGGGTGCAGGGGCGGGAAGAGGAAGCCGCGGAGCGCATGCTCGAGGAAGCCCATATCCTGCAGGAATCCGGCGCTGACATGCTGCTGCTCGAAGCGATTCCCGCGACGCTCGCGGCGCGCATCACCAAGGCGAGCAGCGTGCCCACCATCGGCATCGGCGCCGGCGCCGCATGCTCGGGACAGGTGCTGGTGCTGCACGACATGCTGGATATTTTTCCCGGCCGCAAGGCGCGCTTCGTGCGCAACTTCATGCATGGCGCCTCGAGCATCAGCGGCGCCATCGAGGCCTATGTGCGCGCCGTCAAGGACGGCAGCTTTCCCGCCCAGGAGCATTGCTTTTGAGCAGCATCGAAACTTTCGCCACCGCGACACAACTGCGGCAACGCCTCAACGCGGTGCGGCGGGCCGGCGGCCGCGTCGCGTTTGTGCCGACCATGGGCAACCTGCACCAAGGGCATCTGGCGCTTGCACGCGAAGCGCGCGGGCACGGCGATTGCGTCGTCGCGAGCATCTTCGTCAATCGGCTGCAATTCGCCCCGCACGAGGATTTCGACCGCTATCCGCGGACCTTCGAGGCGGATCGCAAGGGGCTGGAATCCTGCGGCGTGGAAATCCTGTATGCCCCGGACGAGACCGAACTCTATCCGGAACCACAAAGCTATTTTGTTCAGCCGCCGGCGGCCGAGGATCTGGAAGGCGCTCACCGTCCGGGATTCTTTCGCGGCGTGGCCACCGTAGTGCTCAAGCTGTTCAACCAGGTGCAGCCCGACGCCGCGCTGTTTGGCAAAAAGGACTACCAGCAACTCATGATCGTGCAAAACATGGCGCGCCAGCTGGCGTTGCCGGTGCGGATTGTCCGCGGGGAAACGGTGCGCGCCGCCGACGGG
>MEQV01000028.1:4542-5984 GCA_001770355.1 Betaproteobacteria bacterium RIFCSPLOWO2_02_FULL_62_17 | reverse complement strand
TTTTCCCGGTCTGGAGTCGATTTTCATGCAAAAATTTGATAAAAATCAATGGAAAGTGGATTATGTTGCGGTGCGCAAACAGTCTGATCTACAATTGCCCTCTGAGTCGGATCGCGAGTTGGTGGTGCTTACAGCGGCGCGTTTGGGAACGACGCGTCTGATCGACAATGTCGAAGTGTCGATCTGAAAAAAACTTGGATATTTGTGCGGAGGGTTGCCATGCAACGCACCATGCTTAAGTCGAAAATTCATCGTGTCACGGTGACGCAATCGGAACTCGGTTACGAGGGCTCCTGCGCCATCGATGAAACGCTGCTGGACGCTGCCGATATCCGCGAGTACCAGCAAATCGACATCTATAACATTTCCAACGGCGAGCGCTTCACTACCTATGCGATCCGCGCCGCGCGCAATTCGGGCACCATTTCCGTCAACGGCGCCGCCGCCCGCAAGGCGGCCCCGGGCGACCTGCTGATCATCGCCACCTACGCGGTGTACAACGAAGTCGAGTTGCAGCGCCACCGGCCGGAACTGGTGTATGTCGATGAGCGCAACCGCATCAAGGCCAAGCGCGACAATGTCCCGGTGCAATTGGCCTGAAACCCCGCCACCAAGCCGGAACAAAAAAAGGGAGCCGAGGCTCCCTTTAATTTTTCAGCCGCGTTTTCCGGCTATCCCGGGTAGGGCTCCATGGTCAGTTGCTCCACCGGGCACCCGACCGCCTTGGCGATGTTCTCCATGTTCGGGTCGGTCACCTCGAGGGCCTGGAATTCCTCCGCGCCGCCCTTGCTCTCGATGAATGCCTTTGCGGCGCCCTCATTGGTCCAGATGACTACCGGATCAGGACTCACACCTTCCATCTGGCAGCAGATCGGAAATCCGTCGGCCTTGTAGACAATCGCGTACATTCAGAAGCCTCCTGGACTGGCCATGCGGCGCTCCGAGTATCTCGCCGCAGCCGCCCCAAAGTTCAAGCGACGCTCATACTTTAACCTATGTTTTGCGCGTCATCCAGCATCACTTTCAGGCTGCTGGAATATCCGGGAACGGCGTTCCCCCTACATGAAGAAAACACATTTCAACCTTTGATTTTTCTGAATAATTCACGCTTCGGGGCACGCCGCGACGTGCACAAAACGCAGGCGCATACAATGCGTACGTGGTGCCGGACACACTCCAGCCTTTCGCGATTTTAGCTCCCGGCCTGACGGCCGCTCGCTGAAATCCTCCCCGCGCCGCATACAATGCGGCTCGTGGTGCCGGAAGAGGGAATCGAACCCACACTCCATTGCTGGAACCGGATTTTGAGTCCGGCGCGTCTACCAGTTCCGCCATTCCGGCACGACCTCGCAAACAAGCAAGCGCGCGAAGGTCTGCGCGGCGGGATTATATCGGATGCCACTGTCCCTGAAAGATTTTGACTACCTGCTGCCCGACGAGTT
>MEQV01000028.1:162-4490 GCA_001770355.1 Betaproteobacteria bacterium RIFCSPLOWO2_02_FULL_62_17 | reverse complement strand
GCGGGCGGGAGTCTGGAAGACCGGCACTTTCAGGATCTGCCGGACTTGCTGCGCGAGGGCGACCTGCTGGTGTTCAACGACACGCGCGTAATCAAAGCCAGGCTGCACGGCGTGAAAGCCAGCGGCGGCCGCATCGAAGTGCTCATCGAGCGCATCACCGGCGAACACGAGGCTCTCGCCCAGATACGCGCCAGCAAACCGCCCCGCGCGGGTGTGAAACTGTTGTTCGACCCGGTGATAGCCGCCACGGTCACCGGGCGCGACGATGATCTCTACCGCCTGCAGTTCGAAGGGCCGACACCCATTCACGCGCTGCTCGAGCAACACGGCGAAGTGCCGCTGCCTCCCTATGTCACACACAAGCCCACCGCCGCTGACGAAGCACGCTACCAGACGGTATTCGCGCGCGAACCGGGCGCGGTGGCGGCGCCCACCGCGGGACTGCACTTTGATCGCGCCATGCTCGCGCGCCTGCAATCGCGGGGGGTGCGCCTGGCCTGGCTGACGCTGCATGTCGGCGCCGGCACCTTCCAGCCGGTGCGCGTCGAGCGTCTGGACGATCACCGCATGCACGCCGAGCACTATGCGATTTCCGCGGAAACCCGGAGAGCGGTACTGGAGACCAAAACAAGCGGGGGACGCGTCGTCGCGGTAGGCACCACGTCCATGCGCGCGCTGGAATCCGCGGCTACCACCCTGCCCGGCGCAGGCGTGGACCTGCGACTGGGCGAGGCGGAAACGCGCTTGTTCATCCTGCCCGGATACAGGTTTTCCGTGGTCGACCGTCTTATCAGCAACTTTCATCTGCCGCGCTCGACGCTGCTGATGCTGGTGTCGGCTTTTGGCGGGCTGGCGGAAGTCAGGCGGGCCTATGCGCATGCGGTCGCGCAGAGGTACCGCTTCTTTTCCTACGGCGACGCGATGCTGATTGATAAAATGCCTTCATGATCTTCACGCTGATGCATGAGGACGGCCAGGCGCGCCGCGGCCGCATCGCTCTCGCGCACGGCGTGTTGGATACCCCTGCGTTCATGCCGGTGGGCACCTATGGCGCGGTCAAGGCGATGAGCCCCGCCGAATTGACGCAGATCGGCGCGCAGATCGTTCTCGGCAATACTTTCCATCTTTGGCTCAGGCCCGGGCTGGAGGTCATCGCGGCACACGGCGGGCTGCACCGCTTCATGGGCTGGCAGGCGCCCATCCTGACCGACTCGGGCGGCTTTCAGGTATTCAGCCTCGGTGAGATGCGCAGCATCAGCGAGGAGGGCGTGCGCTTTGCTTCGCCCATCAATGGCGACCGCCTGATACTCACTCCCGAGGAATCGATGCGCATCCAGCGGGTGCTTGATTCGGACATCGTGATGATCTTTGACGAATGCACGCCGCACCCGGCAAGCGAGGACCAAACCGCCAGTTCAATGCAACTGTCCTTGCGCTGGGCCGAGCGCAGCAAGCGGGCGCACGCAGGCAATTCCAATGCCCTGTTCGGCATCGTCCAGGGCGGCATGTTCGAAAATCAGCGCGACGCTTCGCTCGAAGGACTCAAGTCGCTCGGGTTCGATGGCTACGCCATCGGCGGACTGTCGGTGGGCGAGCCCAAGCAGGACATGCGGCGCATCCTCGCCCATACCGCGCCGCGCCTGCCGGCCACGCATCCGCGTTACCTGATGGGGGTGGGAACGCCCGAGGATATCGTCCACGCGGTGGGCCTCGGGATCGACATGTTCGATTGCGTTCTACCCACGCGCAATGCCCGCAACGGGTGGCTGTTTACCCGTTACGGCGACATCAAGATCCGCAATGCCAGGTACCAGGGCGACACCGGCCCGCTGGACGACACCTGCGGCTGCACCACCTGTGGCAGCTTCTCGCGGGGCTACCTGCATCACCTGCAGAAAACGGGCGAAATTCTCGGGGCGCGCTTCAACACCCTGCACAATCTGTATTTTTACCTCACGCTCATGCGTGAACTGCGCGAAGCCATCGCCGCGGGGGCGTTCGGCGCCTATGCGGCACGATTCGCGCGGGACCGTTCAAGAGGCATTATCTAGGACCGCGCGGCCAAAAGCTCGCCGCGCTGCTTCCAACAGCCGGCGCGAGATTTATGCGCTGGCGGTCTCACTAGTCTATAATTTTGGGTTTTCCAGAGCCGGCCGGCGCCAGCGGATGCGCGGCCCAACCAGGCGTTTCAAATCCGTTCCCATTTAAGACCAGACCGAGGTAAGCCGTGCTGATTTCTCCCGCGTTCGCTCAAGGCGCCGCCATTGGCGGCGATGCAGGATGGACAGGTTTGCTGCCCATCGTCCTGATGTTTGTGCTGCTTTATTTCATGATGATCCGCCCGCAGATGAAAAGGGCCAAGGAGCACAAGTTAATGACCGAAGCCCTGCAAAAGGGCGACGAAGTCGTCGCCGCCGGCGGCGTGCTCGGCAAGATCACCAAAGTCACCGACGCCTACGTTTCGATCGAGATCTCGTCCAATGTGGAGATCAGCGTGCAGCGCCTTGCTGTACAGACGCTGCTTCCCAAGGGCACCATCAAATCGATTTAGCCTGCCGTCGCCCGCGAGCGCGGGCGCGCGCCGCTCACCTTAGGACTTCTCCGATTTCATGAACCGCTATCCCGTCTGGATCTATACGCTGGTCGCCACGATACTGGTGCTCGCGGCGCTCTACGCCTTACCCAATCTGTACGGCGAGGCACCCGCGGTGCAGGTATCGCCGGCGCGCGCAACCGTCAGGGTCGACGACGCGCTGCTAGGCCGGGTCGAGGAAGCGCTGAAAGCCGCGGGCATCGCCAATACCGGCACGTTCCTCGATCCGAATTCGATAAAGGTGCGCCTCGCCGACACCGAAACGCAATTGAAAGCCAAGGACGCGATCGAGCGCGCCCTCAATGCCGACGCGAAAACCCCGGCCGAAGCGAACAACCCTTCCTACACGGTGGCGCTCAACCTGCTCTCCAACTCCCCGAACTGGCTCAGCGCCATCCGGGCGCGGCCGATGTACCTGGGGCTGGATCTTCGCGGCGGGGTGCATTTCCTGCTGCAGGTGGACATGCGCGCGGCGCTCACCAAACGCATGGACAGCCTGACAGGGGACATCCGCACGCAGATGCGCGACAAGAATATCCGCCATGCCGGCATCAGCCGTGAAACCTCGGGAATCGTGGTGCGCTTCCGTGACGAAGACACCCGCGCCAAGGCGCGCAAGCAGATCGAGGATCAGATTCCGGATCTGACCCTGGTTGACGGCGGCAGCGGCGAGAACCTGATGCTCACCGGAACGCTCAAGCCCGAGGCGCAAAAGCGCACCCAGGAGTTCGCCCTCAAGCAGAACATCCAGACGCTCAATAACCGGATCAATGAATTGGGGGTCGCCGAGCCGGTAATCCAGCAACAGGGCGCTGACCGCGTGGTGGTGCAACTGCCGGGCGTGCAGGACACCACCAAAGCCAAGTCGATTCTGGGCCGCACCGCCACCCTCGAGATCCGCATGGTGGACGAGGAAAACAGCAGCGCCGCGGCACTCGCCGCGGCCCGCGGCGGCCAGGTACCCTTCGGCTCGGAGTTCTACATCGAGCGCAACGGCCAGCCCATCATGGTCAGGAAGCAGGTGGTGCTCACCGGCGACCGGCTCACCGACGCGCAGCCCGGCTTCGACAATCAGACCCAGGAGCCCGCGGTGCACCTGACGCTCGATGCGACCGGCGCGCGCATATTCAAGGACGTCACCCGCGAGAACGTCAACAAGCGCATGGCCATTCTGCTGATCGAAAAAGGCCGCGGCGAAGTCGTCACGGCGCCTGTCATCCGCGGCGAAATTGGCGGCGGCCGCGTGCAGATCAGCGGGCGCATGAGTACGCAGGAAGCCAGCGACACGGCCCTGCTGCTGCGCGCCGGCGCCCTCGCCGCTCCCATGGAGATCGTCGAGGAACGCACTGTCGGCCCTTCGCTGGGCGCGGAAAACATTCAGAAAGGCTTCAATTCGACCCTTTACGGCTTTGCCGCCATCGCCGCTTTCATGATGGTCTACTACCTCCTGTTCGGTCTGTTCTCGGCGCTGGCGCTTTCGGCCAACCTGCTGTTCCTGATCGCGCTGCTGTCGCTGCTGCAGGCCACCCTCACCCTGCCAGGCATGGCCGCCATCGCGCTGACGCTGGGCATGGCGATCGACGCCAACGTGCTCATCAACGAGCGCATTCGCGAGGAACTGCGCAACGGATCCACGCCGCAAGCGGCGATTCACGCAGGCTACGAGCGCGCCTTCGGCACCATCATCGACTCCAACGTCACTTCGCTCATCGCCGGACTCGCCCTGCTGATTTTC
>MEQV01000028.1:0-91 GCA_001770355.1 Betaproteobacteria bacterium RIFCSPLOWO2_02_FULL_62_17 | reverse complement strand
CGTGGTCAGCCGCTGCATGGTGAACCTCGCCTACGGCAATCGCAGGAAGCTCGCTACGGTGGCGATCGGCAACACCTCTTGGAAATAATTC
>MEQV01000027.1 GCA_001770355.1 Betaproteobacteria bacterium RIFCSPLOWO2_02_FULL_62_17 | reverse complement strand
ACTTCCTTGTTGCCGAGTGCGTTGTTGATTTCGTTATGCAGCCGCGCGAGGATGGGATCCGGCGTGCCTGCCGGCGCCCAGATACCCAGCCAGTTGTTGAATGAGACACCCGGGAAGAATTCGCCTATGGTCGGAATATCCGCCAGATAAGGCAGGCGATTCCTGCCGGAAACGGCGATCGCGCGCAGCTTGCCGGCCTTGATTTGGTTCGCGGCCGAGGTTCCCGCCACCACCACCGGCACGTCGCCCGCGATCGCGGCCATCACCGCGGGCGTGCCGCTCTTGTAGGGCACATGGATCAGGTTGAGCCCCGCATGCTGCTTGACGGCTTCCATGGTCAGGTGGTGGATGCTGGCGTTGCCGCCGGAAGCGAAATTCAGCGGCGGATTGGCGCGCTTCGCATAATCCAGAAACTCCTTGAAGGTTTTCACCGGAACCGAGGGATGCACCGAAATCACCACCATGCTGGTGGTGGTGCTCGCAATCGGCACGATATCCTTCAAGGTGTCGAAGGGCATCTTGCTATAGACATGGGGATTGATCGCCACCAGGCTGTCCGCGCCGTACAGGATGGTGTAGCCGTCCGGCGGCGATTTAGCCACGTAATCCCCGGCGATGTTGCCATTGGACCCGGCGCGGTTCTCGACGACGACCGCTTGCCCGAGCCGCTCGCCCAGAACCGGCGCAAGCACGCGGGCGCCAAGGTCCGGTGCGCCGCCCGGCGCGATCAACACGATCAGCCGGATCGGCTTCACCGGGTACTGCTGCGCTTGCACGGCCGAATTCAGAAACGCGACCGTGACGGACGCGAACGCAAAAACCAATTTGCTGACAGGATGCATAACCGCTCCGAATTTGGTAGAAGCGCAGCATCCTGCGCGCCATCCAGAGCCGCTGTCAAGCAGCCGGGATCATGCAACAATGCCGTACCCTTTACAGCCGCGATCGATCACCCGGGAAACGTGGCATGAAAAGGCATCGAATTCCCCCCATTCTCATGCGTGCGCCGAACTGAATCCATGACAAAGCCTTCAATCGCCATCATCGGCGCCGGCATGGGCGGCTTGGCCGCCGCGGGAACTCTACGCCAGGCCGGTTTCGAGGTACAGGTCTACGAACAGGCGAGCCGCTTCGCGCGCATCGGCGCGGGCATTCAGATGATGCCCAATTCCATGAAGGTGCTGCGCGGCATCGGCGTCGAGGAACGCCTGCGCAAGACCGCATTCACGCCCTACTCGCACCTCAATCGTATCGGCGACAGCGGCGAGGTGAGCAATGAATTGCCGATGCCGGAGTCCTTATATGGCGCGCCTTATTTGTGCATGCACCGGGGCGATCTGCACGACGCGCTGGCCTCCGCCGTAGCGCCGGAAATCATTCATCTGGGCAAGAAACTGGTCGGTCTCGAACCGCGCGGCGAGCAGGTGGAACTCGCCTTCGCCGACGGCGCCAGGGTGCGCGCCGATGCGGTGGTCGGCGCCGACGGCGTGCATTCGCTGGTGCGCGAACTCCTGCTCGGGCCGGACAAGCCGATACACAAGGGGCGCATTGCCTACCGCGCAGTATTTCCAGCAGCGCTGATGGGTGGGCGCGAGATCCTGCCTTCACGCACCAAGTGGTGGGGCGAGGACCGCCATATCGTCATTTACTACACCACCGTTACCCGCTCGGAAGTCTATTTCGTCACCAGCGTGCCCGAGCCGGCCGAATGGATGACGCAGGAATCCTGGTCCGCGAAAGGGGATGTTCGCGAACTGCGCAAGGCCTATGAAGGTTTTCACGAGGAAGTGCGCATGGTGCTGGATGCCTGCCCGGACTGCCACAAGTGGGCCATCCTCGAGCGCGAACCGCTGCCGCGCTGGAGCGTGGGGCGCGTGGTGCTGTTGGGCGACGCCTGCCATCCGATGACGCCCTACATGGCGCAGGGCGCGGCCACCGCGATCGAGGACGCCGCGGTGCTCGCGCGTTGCATGAAAGAGTATGCCGACGGCGGCATCGAGACCGCATTACAGCGCTACGAAGCGCATCGCAAACCGCGCACCTCGCGCATCCAGGCCATCTCCAGCGCCAATACCTGGCTGAAGAACGGCGAGGCGGACACCAGCTGGCTTTATGGTTACGATGCCTGGAATGTGCCGCTGACAGCTTGACAACCATGGTGAGGAAATCGACATGAGATGCATTGCGAATACCGGCTTGGTGCTGTGTCTGGGCGCATTCTTCATGGTGCCCGCAGTCGCGCAGGACTTTCCCAAAGGCCCGGTGAAAGTCATCGTGCCCTTCGTCGCCGGCGGACCCACCGATGCCATGGCGCGGATGGTGGGCGCCAAGCTCCAGGAGATATGGGGTCAGCCGGTGGTCATGGAATACAAGCCCGGTGCCGGCACGGTGCTGGGCGTGGATGCCGTGGCGAAATCTCCGCCGGATGGTTACACCGTGGGCATCGTGCCAGCGGCGCTCACTGTCAATCCGAGCCTGCGAAAATCCATGCCCTATGACACCGTAAAGGATATTTCCGGCGTCACACAACTGGTGGCCACGCATCTTGCTCTGGTCACCGGGCCCAAGGCGCCATTCAATACCGTGGCGGAACTCGTCGCCTACGCGAAGAGCAATCCTGGCAAGGTCTCCTTTGGCAGTCCGGGCGTGGGCGGCACCGCGCACCTTGCCGGAGAACTGCTCAAGCGCACCGCCGGATTCGAGATGGAACATATCCCCTACAAAGGCAGCGCACAGGCCATCGCCGACCTGATGGGTGGGCGCATCGATCTGATGTTCGATGCCCTGTCTTCCGCGCTGCCCTTTGTAAAGTCCGGCAAGTTCAAGATGATTGCCACCAACGGTGCCCGCCGCGCGCCGGGGAACGAACAGTACCCGACGGTGGCCGAGACTTTTCCGGGCTTCGAGGTCACCTCGCTGCTCGGCATGATCATTCCATCCGCGGCGCCACGCCCGATCGTGAGACGGATTCAGGCCGACACCGCCAAGGCGCTCAACATGCCGGATGTTAAGAAGATCATCGAAGCGGCCGGCAGTGAAGTCGTGGGGTCAACCCCGGAACAATTCGACGCGCTGATCCAGCGCGAACTCATGAAATGGGCGAAAGTGGTCGCCGCCGCCGGCATCCCGAAGGAATAGCGGCAGTACGGTTCTCGCTATACATTACCCGCGTCTACGCCGAGCTCAGATCGATCCAGGTATTGCCCGTGAAGTACGAGCGGTCCTCGACCCAAAGCGGCGCCTTCTCGACCAGCTTAGCCAGGGTCGGCGATTTGCCATGGTCGGCGATGGCCTGATCGTCGCGGTAAATCTCGAACAGATGATAGGTGCGCGGTTCTTTCTTGTCGCGTACGACATCGAAGCGCAGGCAACCGGATTCGGAGGCGCGCGTCGCGGCGACGTGCGCTTTCATCTCGGCCTCGAAGTCGGCGACAAATCCTTCCTTGATGCGCCAGCGTACGATGATGACGTGCATATGAGTTGTCTTTCCTCTGAATTGGGGAATTTGCAATCGGGCAGAGCCCCCTTGCCCGTGTACTGCCTAAGCCGGACGAAGCGGAACCAAACAGCCTGCTTTGTTTTGGCGTCCACTTTTCCCGTGAATTCTGAAAGTTGCAAAAGCGCAACTTGCAGAATTCACGGGACGTATACAAAGCCGCAACTTCGCCTGTCAAAACTTGACTCCTTAGTGATTAATGCTCCTTCGCAATCAACTCATCGAGCATGCGCCGCGCGGCCATGGGCGCGGCATCCACGGCAATGCTGATCTGGGGCGCGCCGGGCGTGGCTTCCATGCGCCGCTGCTGCGCCTCGATCACCACTACGTCCTCGCGGAACACTTTCACAAAATCCTCGGCGAACATCTTCTCGGTGGCCGGATCGTCGCGATTGAAACCGCGCACGAAACAGAAGAAGTAGTGCGTGGTGTTGTCGCTCTCCGGCGTCGGCGCCGAGAGCGCCATCAGGTCGATGCGGTGTCCGCTTTTGTCCCCCTGCGGCGCGCCGGTGCCGGTAGCGGCGCAGCCGGCGAAATTGACGGAAAAGCACGGCGGTTGATGCTCCACGATCTGCCAGCGGTCGACATTGCCCTTGAATTTTCCGGCGTTCTGGTACATCGGCGGCGCCGGCCGGTCGATGATCCAGCGGGTCATGCGCACCTTCCCCGCCTCGCGTTCGGTCGCCACCGGAAACTCCGCGATCGAGGAACTGCCGATCGATGTCGCGTGCACGTAGGCAAGGTGCGTGACATCGAGCACGTTGTCGTTGATGAGCTGGTAATGGCAGCGCATGTGAAACGGATCGGGCCGAGTGCAGGCCCATTCCGGATGCGTGGTCCACCACCAGTCTGGGATCAGCGCGGCATCGGCTTTTGCCGGGTCGCCCATCCAGATCCAGATCCAGTTCCAGCGCGCAACCACCGGGTAGGAGCGGATGCGCGCCTCCGCCGGGATGCGCTCCTGTCCGGGAATTTCGACGCACCTCCCCGAGGCTTCGAACTTCAGGCCGTGGTAGCCGCAGCGCAGATCATCGCCGACCACCACGCCCAGCGACAATTGCGCGTGCCGGTGGCAGCAACGATCCTCCAGCGCCACCGGCGTGCCATCGGCCTGCCGGTAGAACACAATCGGCGCGTCAAGAAGAATACGTCCGAAGGGCTTGTCCCGCGTTACCTCGCGGTCCCATGCCCCAACGTACCAACAGTTACGAAGGAACACGGACGATCCGCCGTGACGCCGCCTGATTAGCTACCGACAGGAACAATTACCACCGCAGCAGCTTTGCAGGCTGTTACCGGTGCTGGCGGCGCTGGGGCTGGTGAACATGCCGTGCAGGGCGGGCACGGAAAGCGTCACCCGCGGCGAGGGCGTCGCGCACTTCGGGCAGGGCTGTGGATTGCGAAACTCCAGCATCGGCCGGATTGCGGTAAAACCGCCGCAGTTGCCGCATTCATATTCATAAGTAGGCATGGTGTTCTGTTCCGGAAATTCCAGCTTGGATAGTGCAAATGATACCAAGGTTCCGGCCTGACCCCGGTTTTTTGCCGATAAGGCAGCTTGATTGTCGCGGCATAAACGTTTCTAATCGGGTGCGCGTTCGACTTTCCGGAGGGAGAAAACCGATGAAACGATACATATTGCGCCTGCTGTGCCTGGGTGCCTGCCTGGCAACCCCACTGGCTGCCATGGCTCAGGCCTACCCCACCAAACCGATACGCATCATTGTGCCTTTCACGGCAGGCTCGCTCCCGGACCTCGTGCCGCGCCTGGTGGGAGAAAAGGCCTCCCCCGCACTGGGCCAGCCGATCGTGGTGGAGAACCGCGTCGGCGCCGGCGGACGCATCGCCGCCGATGCCGTTGCCAAGGCCGCGCCCGATGGCTACACGCTGCTGCTGGGTACCGCGACCACGCACGTGGTCGCCCCCTTCATCGTCAAGAACATGCCCTACGATTCGTTCAGGGATTTCACGCCCATCATCAACGGGGTGAGCCCGGTCACAGGGTTCGTCACCAACGCGTCGGTGCCGGTCAGTTCGGTGCGCGAGTTCCTCGATTACGCGAAAAAGAACCCAGGCAAGCTCGCCTACGGCAGCAACGGTATCGGTTCATCGCATCATCTGCGCGGCGAATTCCTGAAGATGGTCGCGGGCATCGACGTGATTCACGTGCCCTACCCCGGATCCAACGAAGTGGTCACCGGCGTGGTCAACAACACGGTGCAACTGACTTTCTCCACGCCGGCCTCGGTGCAGCAGTACATCGCCTCCGGCCGCGTGAAGCTGCTGGCGCTCACCATGCCCAGGCGCGTAGCCAATTATCCCAATGTGCCGACGCTGGACGAACTGTTGCCGGGTTTCTTCTCGACCATCGACTGGTTCGGCTTCTTCGGCCCGGCCGGGCTGCCTGCGCCTATCGTCGCGCGCCTGAACGCGGAAATCGGCCGTGCGCTGAACCATCCCGATATCCGCGGCAAGTTCGAGGCACAATCGGTGCAGATCATCGGCGGCACGCCCGAAGAGTTCGCGGCCGTGATGAAATCCGAGTTCGCCATCTATGCCAAGGTGGCCAAGGCCGCGGGCATAAAGCCGGAATAAAAAGCGCGGAATAGAAAAACGACTCTGATCAGTCTTTGAAGGAAACCGCATGGACGCGCGCGTCAAGGAATCTCATCTCGACCCGGTCACCCTCGAGGTGATCCGCAATGCCCTGCCCGCCATCTCCAACGAAATGGCGGTCGACCTGCAGCGCACCTCCTACAACATGATCATCTACGAGGTGCGCGACTTCTGCACCGCGCTGGTCCTGCCCAACGGCGATCTGGTGTCGCAGAATGTCGGCGGGGTGTCGCATTTCATCGCCGATCTGGGCGTGATGATCACCGACGCCATGCAGCATTACGAGAAGGAAGGCTTTCAGCCCGGCGATGTGCTCATCAGCAACCACCAGCGGGTGGCGGGGCAGCACCTGAACAACGTATGCATCCACATGCCCTATTTCTACAAGGGCGAGCTGCTGATGTTCGCCATCGTGCGCGCGCACTGGATCGACGTGGGCGGCAGCAGCACCGGCTTTGGCGCAGGGCTCACCGTGGCCGATCCATGGCTCGAAGGACTGCAACTCGACCAGTTGAAGATCTACCGCGGCGGCGAGGTGGATGAAACGCTGTATCGCGTCATCAGCGACAACATCCGTTACCCGGAGAGCTCGCTGGGCGACATGAAATCGCAGATGGCGGCCTGCCGCCTGGCGCTGCGGCGCCTCGATGAACTGTTCGACAAGTACAGCCGCGACACGGTGCTTGCCGCGATACAGCAGATATTCGATGAGACCGAGCAGAAATGCCGCAACGTGGTGTCCACTTTCCCGGATGGCGTCTACGAGGCCGAATCGGTGCTCGATGACGACGGCGTGCTCAAGGGCGAGCCGGTGCGCTTTCACGCCAAAGTCACCATCAAGGGCGGCTCGATGATCATCGATCACTCGCAAAGCTCGGGCGAGCGGCGCTCGGCGATGAATTCGCGCACGCTGGCCGCGCCGCGCATCGCCTACAAGGCGCTCACCGCGCCCCACGAGCCGGTGAACGAGGGCTCGTTCCGTGCGTTGAAATGCATCATCCCCGAGGGCAACATGATGATGGCGCGCTATCCTGCACCGATGGCGCACTGGAGCATCGTGCTGCCGATGGTGGTGGATACGATTGTCGCCGCGCTCGCCAAGGCGATCCCCGAGCGCGTGCCCGCCGCGCACTTTGGACTGATGGGCAACAACGGCGTATTCTTCGGCGTCAATCCGAAGTCTAAACGGCGCTTTGTCATCAGCGCCTCGGGCGGCGGCGGCTGGGGCGGCCGCCCCACCGAGGATGGCGAGTCCGCCGCGGTCACCGTCTGCCAGGGCGACGTGCGCAATTCCTCCATCGAGGAACTGGAAATGAAGAGTCCGGTGCTGATTCATACCCGCGGTCTGCGCAAAGACTCCGGTGGCCCCGGAAAATTCCGCGGCGGCCTGGGCAGCACCATGCACATCCGCAATCTCAGCGAAGGCCGCTGGAACATGGAGCGCCCGCGCCGCCAGAACTGCCCCCCGTGGGGCCTCGATGGCGGCCTGGCCGGAGAAGCGGGCACCAAGATGCTCAAGAAACCGGGCGACGACAAATTCGTCAGCGTCGATCTCAGCCGCCATCTCGTGCCCAACGATTCCGAGGTGATGATTCACGCCGGCAGCGGCGGCGGCTGGGGCGACCCGCTCGCGCGCGACACCGAGCGTGTGCAATGGGACGTGATCGAAGGCCTGGTATCGGCAGAGTCGGCGCGCAAGCACTACGGAGTAGTGCTCAATCCGGACGAGTCCATCGATCAGGCGGCGACTGCGGCCTTGCGCAAGGAAATGGCGTCGCAGCGTGCGCACGCGTAGTCGCGCGCATATCAAGCCCGTTGTGCTCCAACTCGCCGTTCTCAAACTTACCCAAGGTTCAAATGAATCCGAAGGCCGGCGCGCAGCCGGGCATGCTCCCGCTGCAAAATCTGAAGGTATTGGAACTCGGCCACATCGTCGCCGGCCCCGCCGCGTCGCTGATCCTCGCGGATTTGGGCGCCGATGTCATCAAAATCGAACGTCCGGATGGCGGCGACCAGGCGCGCTCCATGCCAGGCGCGGGCAGTTCGGGATTTTTTCACTACAACCGCAACAAACGCAGCCTCGCCATCGATCTGAAATCGTCCAAGGGCAAGGAGGCCCTGCTGAAGCTGGTGAGCACGGCCGACATTTGTCTCGACAACTACTCGCCCGGCGCGCTGGAGCGCCTGGGTCTGGGTTACGAAGATCTCGCCAAGGTCAATCCGCGCCTCTTGTATCTTGCGGTCAAGGGCTTTCTTCCGGGACCGTATGAAAATCGGCTGGCGCTGGACGAAGTCGCTCAAATGATGGGGGGGCTCGCATTCATGACAGGACCGCCCGGTCGTCCCTTGCGCGCCGGCGCTTCGATCATCGACATCGGCGCGGCCACCTACGGGATCATAGGAATTCTTGCGGCCCTCTACATGCGCGAGTTCACCGGCGTTGGCCAGAAAATCACCTCAGGCCTTTTCGAGACCACCGTGTTCCTCGTTGGCCAATGGCTCGCGCGCGCAGGCCAGAGCGGCGAACCCGCCAAGCCCATGGCCACGGAGGGCCAGGGCGTGCGCATGGGCTGGGGCATCTTTCACCTGTTTCCCACCAGCGACAATCGGCAGGTATTCATCGCGGTCACCTCGAATACGCATTGGGAGCGCTTTTGCAGGGAATTTGATCTTCCGGACTTGCATGCCGATGAGCGGCTCAATACCAACCCCAAGCGCGCCAACGCGCGCGACTGGCTGCTGCCGCGCGTGAACGCCGAGACCGCCAAATACACCGCGCAAGCGCTGATCGCGAAACTCGAAGGCGCGAACATCCCCTACTCCCCGGTGAACCGTCCCGATCAGCTGTTCGATGATCCCCACTTGCTCGCCACGGGCCAGCTGATACCGACCACCTTTCCTGGCGGCCGCACCGCCGGCGTACCCAAGATGCCCTTCAAGAGCAGCCTCTACAACATGGGCCTGCGGCGCGTCGCGCCGGGTCTGGGCGAGCACACGCGCGAAGTGCTGGCGGAGGCAGGTTACAGCGCCGCAGAGATCGAAGCGATGCTGGCCCAGGGCGCGGTGTTGAGCGGGGAGGCGGCGGATCTTCGCTGACATGGGTTGCGGTCATGCGTGACCACCCAATAGTTCCGCACCCAGTATTTATACTTAATTTAGCCTATTTAGGTAGAAATTACTCCAGTTATGGACTAAAGTAATAAATAAGTCTTTATTTGGAGTTAGGCATATGGAAACTGCGAATCTACAAGTAACAACTCCTATTAGTAATAGCAATGTTTCTGTGCCAGCGTTACGCACGTTGTTTCGAATAGTAAATCTTTGGGGACTGAGTAATAAGGAGCAGATAAAGCTTCTAGGCAATCCTCCGAAATCCAGCTTTTATCGCTGGAAGCATGGCGACAACGTGACGCTATCTCAGGACACACTGGAACGACTTTCATATATTTTCGGGATTTACTCAGCACTTCAGGTGTTGCTACCAAAACCTGAGGCAGCAGATGCCTGGATCAGGAAGCCGAACGCCGCACCGCTCTTTGGCGGACGCAGTGCTCTTGATAGAATGCTTTCAGGCCATATCGGCGATCTTTACATCGTGCGGCAGTACTTGGACGCGCAACGCGGTGGATGGGCGTGATTCCCGCTGTTTCGAAGATAGTCTGGAAACCGTGTTTTCGGCTTGTTCCCAGTCATTTCCCACCAATCAGCGTCTACGAACGGGTCGCGCACCCTGATGATCTCGAAGCTGTTTTTGCGGTAGAGAATCTAACCAACCCGCGGCTAAGACAAGAGGCAGGAGACATTTCGATTGTTCCGCCGGTGGACCGTGTTTCAGGCCCGGGCACCACACCGATCATGTCTGCATTTACACATCTAAATCCCGAAGGCAGCAGATTCAGTGATGGAACCTTCGGTGTGTTTTACGCCGGACGTACTTTGGATACCGCAATTGCGGAGGCCCGCTATCAGAGAGGGCGATTTCTAGCGAGAACAAAGGAAGCCGCGATAGAGATGGACATGCGCACCTATCTTACGGACCTTGACGGAGATATCCACGACATCCGTGGCCGCACGAACCTTATCGATATTTATGACTCGAGTAGTTACACTGCCGGCCAAGCAATCGGTCGCGAACTTAAGACGATAAATTCGTACGGCATCGCCTATGACAGCGTAAGGCACGCAGGTGGAGAATGCGTCGGCGTTTTTCGGCCACCCGTCCTGACGAATTGCATCCAAGGCCCGCATTTTTGCTACGTATGGGATGGCACACAAATTACGACGGTGTATGAGAAGAAGATATACGCTCAGTATTAATCACGCGATAGACAGCCCATGATTCGAATCGTCATCAACCTGTTGCTCGGCGCCACGCTCGCCTTCGCGCATAACGTATGCGCACAAAACTTTCCAATAAAACCAATCAACATGATCCTGCCCCTGGAAGCCGGCGGCCCCGGCGACGTCCTCGCGCGCTTTCTCGCCCAGGCGATGGGCAAACCCTTGCAGCAGAAGGTGCTCATCGAGAATATCGGCGGCGCCGGCGGCAATATCGGCGTGGCGCGCGCGGCCAAGGCCGCCCCTGACGGCTATGCCCTGCTGTTGCATCACATCGGCATCTCTGAGCATGGTCACGGTAATCGATGGTGTCGTGATCACGCTTTTTG
>MEQV01000026.1:15535-16576 GCA_001770355.1 Betaproteobacteria bacterium RIFCSPLOWO2_02_FULL_62_17 | reverse complement strand
CCACGCCGAGCCCAGCAGGTAGATCGCATCGACTTTCTCAAACCGCAGGTACAGGCGCTCGATGAACTGGAGAATTTCCGCCGGATCGAGGCTGAGCACTTTCTGGAAATCGACGTCCATGCCCTCCATCGCCAGCACTTCGAATCCGGCCTGCGAAAGATAGTCGCCAAATGATCGATTGACGCCACCCTTGAAATAGCTCGCGCCGACTATGCGCTTCGCCCCAAACACCTTCAGCGCATGCACCTGGCTCATGCCGTTGGTGAATACCGGTTTCTTGTAGCGTCGCTCCCATCTGGCGACCAGATCGCGTTCACCCTGGTAACCCAGCAACAGCGGCGGCACTCCCGCGGGATGAATGAGATCGACGCCGCGCTCGGCCATCTCGGCGACCTTGCCCTCGTAATCCTTCAACGCCTGTTCGAGTTCCTGCAAGATCCCGGTGGTGATGTTGAGGCTCGACTGGATCAGCTCGACGCTCGGCGGCAGCAGCTTTATCAGATTGTCGGCGCTGCGGCTGCCGGGCCGGTCGGTGGGCTTGATCAGCCCGACGCTTCCACCTGCCTTGCTCACAGCGATCTGATGCCGGACGGCATTTGGCCAATAAGTCTTCCATAGCCGGAAAAATTCTGGGTTAAACCAAACCGATTTTGAATCTCCCAGCTTTGCGCCGGTATATGGTGAACAATCGGCACGCCGAATTCTTCTTCCATGGACTCCAGGATCTCCAGGGTGCGCCACGCGGGGCCCAGCAGATAGATCGCGTCCACATCCTTGTACCGGGCGAAAAGCGAGCGGATGAAGGCGCGGACAACTTCAGGCGCGACCTTGGGCACCTGCTGAAACTCGACCTCCATCCCTTCCATGGTGAGAACATCGAAGCCCGCCTGGGTCATATAGGCGCCGAAGGTCTTGTTGATTGCGCCGGGAAAATAACTGGCGCCGACAATGCGCTTTGCCCCCAGTGCCCGCAGCGCGTTCACCTGGCTCTGTCCGTTGGTGAATACCGGCTTGCCGAACTTGCGCTCCCAACCTCGCACC
>MEQV01000026.1:14428-15499 GCA_001770355.1 Betaproteobacteria bacterium RIFCSPLOWO2_02_FULL_62_17 | reverse complement strand
GGAATGCCCGCTGCGTGCACCAGGTCCACGCCGAGTGCCGCCATTTCGGCGATCTTCTGATCGTACTTACCGATAGCCTCGCGCAGCTCCTGCGGGGAACCCGTCGCTATACCCAGGGCGGCATGCTCGAGGGTGACGCTGGAGGGCAGCATCGCCACCAGTTCTTCGGCTTTTCCCGGCCGGTTGCTGGGCTTGATGACACCGACCGATGGCATGAAGGGACCGCTATCCCGCGTGCAGCAAGGCCTAGCGATTGGCCGGATTGGCGAGAACTTCTGCCGCCACTTTTGCCCAGATGCCGAGTTCTTTCCTGATGTGCTTGCCGAATTTCTCCGGCGTGCTGCCCACGGGTTCCGAGCCCAGATCGGCGAGGCGCTTTCTCACATCGGGCGCCGCAAGCACATTGACCACCTCCTGCTGAACGCGGCTGATGATTGAACCGGGCGTTCCCGCGGGAGCGACGATTCCCGGCCATTCCGATACCTCGAAGCCGGGAACGCTTTCCGCGACCGTAGGGACTCCGGGAAGTGATGGGTCGGGTGTCAGCGAAGTCACACCCAGCGCAAACAACTTGCCCGCTTTGATGAAGGGCATCGATGACGGAATGGGCCCGAGCTGCAACTGAATCTGGTTTGCCACCAAGGCTGGCAGCGGGCCGGTGGTATAGGGCACATGCGTCATCTTGACGCCGCTCAGCGACGCGAACAGGGCAGTGGCCAGGTGTCCGGAACTGGCAATCCCCACAGATCCGTAGTTCAGCACGCCAGGCTTGGATTTCGCCAGTTCGATGAACTCCTTGACCGACCTGGCCGGCACCTGGGCATTGACCAGAAATGCCAGCGCCGATTTTGCCACCTGCGTCACCGGAACCAGGTCTTTTTCCGTATCGAAGGGCATCTTGCCGGCCATGAACAGCGGATTCGCGGCAAAGGCAAGACTGGCGGCGCCGAAGGTATAGCCATCCGGCGCCGACTTCGCCACCACTGCCATGCCGATGGTTGCCGCGCCGCCCGGGCGATTGAGCACCACCACCGGCTGGCCGAGACGTTCCGACAGCCCTGGGCCGATCAC
>MEQV01000026.1:7863-14359 GCA_001770355.1 Betaproteobacteria bacterium RIFCSPLOWO2_02_FULL_62_17 | reverse complement strand
GCGAAACCTAGTGAACTCAATTTGGGGCGTTTGCGTTTCTCCTCTCAGAATTGTTGGTAACGATCGGACTGCGCCGAACATCGATTCGGTGTTGAAGCCATGCCCGCTGGTTCAACCTGGTTACTTCGCAAGCAGCGCCGCGGCCTTCGAGACAGCCCCGGAGCCGCCACCATTCCAGGGAACCGGCCTCGCCACGGTGTTGGCAAAAACTGAAGTCGGGTCATGTGCGTCAGGCGCAGAAAAAATATTCGCAGGGCTCGATGCCGTGAATTGCTGTGTCGGAAAGTAATGCTCGTGCATCTGTCCCCAGGGGTTGAGCCAGTAATCGAAAATCTGCCCGCCCGGCGGGTGATAACCGACCCCGCGCATGTGCTCATAGCGGTTGATGCGCTTGAGGTGGTTGTGTCCGACAAACAGGTCCTCGACGTCCTGCACCACGTAGGACAGGTGCTGCATTCCGGTATGCGGACTTTCATAGCAATTGACCACGTGATGATCGACTTCGTCATCACCGCGGTTCAGCCGGTTGAACGAGCCGACAACGTTGTCGATGCTGCCTTGGTAGAACTCGTCGGTGAGAATGAACCCGAGCGTTTCGCGGAACCAGCGCAGTGACTCTTTCAGGCGCGGCGTGGCGAACACGCTGTGCGACAGTCGTTTGACGCGCGAAGGCCCGAACTGCAGCCGTTCCGGTTGTCCCAAAGTCTTCAATGCCTCGGGTTTCCAGTTCAGCGGCCGGGGCCTGACTTCGAGGGCGGCAGTCACTTCGACACCGTGCACCACCTCGATCATCAGGCCATTGACCGGTTCCTTGATGCGCACGCGCTTGCCGCCGCCGGGTTCGTCGATGTTCTCGATGCCCATTGCGCCGGGAATTGCCGCGACACGCAGCAAATCATTTTCATTCGCCGCGTGGTAGGCGACGCTGATGAATCCGGGTTCGCCCTTTTCGGTTACGTGTATGTGGTGCGCGGGGTCCGTGCCGCGCATGTAAAGCGCCGTTGCCGTGCGCGCAGTCCTGACCATGCCGAACTCGACGAGAAATTGCTCCATCGCATCCAGGTCGGGGGCCTGCAATCGGCCCCATGCGATATCTCTGACGGTGATCAACGGTTTGTCTGAATTCATCGGGGTTTCTTTTTCCGGCGCACAGTCACAGGCGCACATCATTGCGCAGCGAAACAGCGCTGTCAATAGATTGTCTTACAATTATCTTCGCGCATTGCGGGCGGATAAAAACACGCAATGGCGCCGATTGCGAAGGCGGCAGCCGGCCTGACCTCTCTGAGGCCGCGCCGCTTGCCGCTACTCCGCTTGGGCGCCTGTCACATTAACGATTTTCCGCCACATCGCGATTTCGCTGGCCACTTTCTCGGCGAAGGCCTGCTGCGAAAGCGGGGTGACCTCGGTTCCCTGGCTGATCAAGGTCGCCCTGACTTCGGGGATCGCCAGAATCCGGTTGATCTCCTGGTTGAGCCGGCTCACGATCGCTGCCGGAGTTTTTGCCGGCGCGAAAAACGCCACCCAGGAGCGCTCTTCAAACCCCGGAAAGCCCGATTCGCTCACCGTCGGCACATTGGGCAGGTCGTCGATACGCGTGAGGCTCGAGACTGCCAGCGCTTTCATTTTTCCCTGTTTAACGAAGGGCAGCGCGCCGCCCAGGGACGCACTCAGCAATTCGACCTGGCCGCCGAGCACGGCAGTGGTGGCCGGCGCGCCGCCCTTGAAAGGAATGTGATTCGCTGCAATGCCGGCCAGGGTCTTGAACAGATACTCAGCGGCGAGATGGGAGGAGGTTCCGACACCCGCGGTGGCAAAGGCCAGGGGTTTTCCCGACGCCTTTGACGCTGCGATCAGATCGCGCAGTGAATTGGCGGGATGCGCAGCGCTCACCGTGAACAGGCCGGGCGCCGACCCCGTCATCGCGACCGGTACCAGGTCTTTTTCCAGGTCGAAACCAGCATCCTTGTACAGACTCACGTTGATGGAAACCGCGGCGGTATGGACCAGCAGCGTATAACCGTCGGGGCTCGCTTCCGCGACGTTCCTTGCGGCGATATTGCCTCCCGCGCCGCCGCGGTTGTCCAGGACGAATGGCTGCCCCAGCCGTTCGCCGAGTTTCTGCCCGATCAGGCGCGCGGTGCGATCGGCGAAGCCTCCCGCGGCAAATGCGACGATTACGCGAACCGGTTTCACCGGGTACGGGGCCTGTGCACTGGCGGCGCGCGCGACCAGAACCAGTGCGACCGCCAAAACGACAAAAGCCAGTTTGTTCAAATTCATTTTTCGCTCCTCGATAAAACTGCGGCCGGTCGTGTCACTTCGGGCAATGCGTCCAGCGCCCACTTAGGAATAATGAATGCCGGCAAAAATGAAAACCCGCTGCCGCTTGTCATGTCTGCGTCGAAACTGCCGCTGCGATGGACGCTTGACAAGGCACCTGCCGCCGCAGCATGGCGAAAACGTGCTCCCAATCGCGATTGGCCGCGTGCTTGTCAAACACATCCCGGTCGGGAATCGCATAGGCGTGCTGCGCCTGCTTGTGCACCACGCTGTCCTCCACCACCATCGCATCGCTCAATCCATCCATGGCCGACTGCAACGCCGACTGGCGTTCGGGCGCGATGTCGGCAAAGGATTTTCCGGGGCGGGCGTCATCCTGCTCGGCATAGCGCACCCGCCCTCATCCGGATGCGCGACGAATATTTCCATCGATTTTCCCAGGCGCGGCAGATCGACGGTTTGTTCAATCATTCCGCCACGCCCCGGTTGGCCCGCATTGCGGGCCTGGCTTCACCTTGCTACTTTGCACGCGCCATCCGTACCGGCTCGCCGCCCGTGGAGGATCCCTGGATGCGATCGACGTCGATAATCATGGCCGCCCCCTTGCGCGCGGGATCGTGGTTCTGTTCCACCTCCGGGGTCAACTCCCAGACGCGGTTGCGCAATTCGTCGTTCTCGGCCACGCGCGCGCGCCCCTGGATCAGCAGCATCGCCTTGCTGCCGTCGCGATAAGCGAGCGATATCGCCGGATTCTTCTGAATCGCCTTCATCAATCCGCCGGACGCCTGCCTGATCCAGGCACATAAGCTCTGGTCGTTCAATACCTGGACGCTGCCCCGGAAAGTCAGCACCGGCACGCCGTTCTCATCGGCATGCGCGACGCAGAAAGGCGTGTTGTTGGTGCGTGCATTGTTGATGAGCACCTTCGCGCTCGCGGGAATCCTGTCCGTCGCCTGCGCCTGCTTCGGGGTGTAGACCTGCTCAATGCGCGTGATCTTGCCTTCACCGTTGACTGAAAAAGTCAGACTCAGCGCGGCGGGCGACACGCCGCCTATGAATTCGAAAGTGGCAGCCACTTTCACCGCGGCGCCTTCCATGCGCGGCTCGGTCCAGCGCGCGTTGTAGAGCGCCTCGGTTACCGCCCACTTGCCGCTGGCGCGCTTGAGCACATTGGCATAACCCGAAACGGTCTCCTTCTGGCTGCCGGCCATGGGGCCATTGGTCTCAAGCGCCACATCCTGCGCCAGCACCGCGGCAAGCGCGATGGCCGGGGAATGCTCCCCGGTACGAATCGATCGGACATAGATTTCTGCCGCGTGGATTGCGTTTGTCATTGATTTTCCCTCACAGAAACTCAAAAAATAAATTGGACGGATGCTGCCTCGTCGTTGCGCGGCCATGGCCGGCCGCGCATCCCCGGTCTCGGACAGTATATTGTCTTACAATCCGTCCGCCGTCAATTCTGCGGCTGTTTCTCCACCCGCATCATTGACCCCAATTCGCTCAACCAGCCCTGCGCCGAGCGTGCCCACACCTGGCGCCTGGGCTTGAGCTCGTTGCGCTGGCCAATGGCGCCGACGCGAAGTCCAAACACCTGCGGGTCGGTCGGCGCGGTGGCCCACAGCGGCGTGCCGCAATCCGGGCAGAAGGCCTGCGCGCGCTTATTGCCGCTTTCGGCGGTCTTGATATAAACCCTGGGTTCGCCGCTGAGCAGTTTGAAGTTTTCCTTCTTCGCCGACACCACGGTGCGGAATGCCGTGCCCGAGAGCGTCTGGCAATCGGTGCAATGGCAGATGTTGACCGCTTCGGGATCGATTTCCGCTTCGTAGGTGATCTTGCCGCAATGGCATCCGCCGTTGATATGCATGTTTTGGCCTCAGGTCCGAAGAAAGCCCAATCATGCCGTAAACGCAAGCGCCGCATGAAATTCGCCGCCACGACGCACACCCTGCCCATTGAATCGCGGCGCGAAGCCACGTAGCATCCGGCTTCGCGCCGCACAGAAACTGATACGGAGCACGACATGCCGGCAAGACTCAATCCCCCCTTCCGTGCCGAACACCTGGGCAGCCTGCCGCGCCCGGCGCACCTGATCGCCGCGCGCAAGCAGTGGGAGGAGGGGAAGCTCGCGCGCGAGGAACTGCGCAAAATCGAGGACGCGTGCATCCGCGACAGCGTGGCGATGCAGGAGCGCACCGGCATCCAGGTGATCACCGACGGGGAGTTCCGCAAATACTCCTGGCGCGACCTGCTGTTCGATTCCACCGACGGCTTTGGCAAGAAGAATAACGACAGCGACTTCATCTTCACCGATTTCTCGGGTGAGAAACGCCGCGGCAATGCGGTGCCCGATGTCACCGGCAAACTGCGGCGCCGCGAAATGATGGCGCCCGGATTCGAATTCGTGAAAGCATTGACGCAAAAAGCGGTCAAGGCAACCCTGCCCGCGCCTTCGGTGAATCACTTCTTCCGCGGCGACAAGATGCTCGACAAGTCCCCCTACAAGGGCGACCGCAAGGCCTACTTTGCCGATATCGCGGCCATCTACCGCCAGGAGATCGCCGATCTCGCCGCGCAGGGCTGCACCTATCTGCAGATCGACGATGTGCCGAGCGCGGTTCTTTGTGATCCGCGCAACAAGGACATTGTGCGCGCGCGCGGCGAAGACCCGGACAAGCTGATCGACGAGTATTTCGAACTGCACAACCAGGCCGTGCGCGAGCGCCCCAAGAACATGCTGCTCGGCGTGCATCTTTGCCGCGGCAACTCGGGCCACGGCCAGGCAAGCGGCGGCTACGACCCGATTGCGGAGCGCCTGTTCAACAAGGTGCAGGCGGATGCCTATTTCCTCGAATACGACACGCAACGCGCCGGCGGGTTCGAGCCGCTGCGGTTTCTGCCCAAGGACCGCGTCGCCGTTCTGGGCATCCTCAGCACCAAGTTGCCGGCGCTGGAGCCGTTTGATGAAGTGCGCCGCAAGGTGGATGCGGCGGCAAAGTTCGTCGACATGGAGCGCCTGTGCCTCAGCCCGCAATGCGGATTTTCATCGAGCAACCTGAGCGCGCGCTTTTCGGTCGCGGAGCAGCAGAGCAAACTGGTGCATCTGGTGGCGCTGGCGCAAAAAATCTGGGGCTCGGCATAAACACCCTGCGTTCTCCAGTTAACGGCCGTGACATCGTCCTGGTGCACAGTTCCGATGTGCACCTTGACCACAATGCCGCCGAGCGCGGGCAGGGCGACAGCACGCGAAATCTTGCCCTCGTGCTCGATGCCGCGCGCGCGGCGGCGGCCGACCTGGTGCTGTTGGCAGGGGACACCTTCGAATCGAATCGGCAGCCGCCGGAATTTGTCGACCGTGTCGCCGCCATGCTGGCCGGCGCCCATGCGCCGGTGGTCATCCTGCCGGGCAATCATGACCCGCTGGTGCCCGAAACGCTCTACCGGCGTATGCAGGCCGCGGGCATAGACTTCCTGCACATCCTTGGCCTGACCCACGACGAAGCCGTCGTATTCGAGCACCTGGATCTGGAAATATGGGGACGCGCGCATCGCGACTACAGCGACATGATTCCCTTCGAACAGGTGCGCAGCCGCAGCCGCCGCTGGCACATCGCCATGGGACACGGCCACTACCATCCGCAACCGGACCGCAGCGTGGCATCGCGACCTTCCTGGCTGATCGGTGACGCGGAACTGGCCGCCACGCAAGCCGATTACATCGCGCTGGGACACTGGAACCTGGCCGCGCGCGTCGGCGGCGCCGCGGTTTGCGCGCATTATTCGGGTTCGCCGGATCTCGCAAAATCGGTCAACGTCGTGCGCCTGGGGGCCGGCGGCGGCGTCCAGGTCGAGGCCGCGCCGCTACCCCGATGGCGGCAATGACGCAGGCACGGCGCTGAAGCGCCATCGCCCCGAACAGCGGTCACTCATGCAAGTGTTCTTCAGGGGCTGGTGCGCGCGGCGTTTCCTTGAGCAGGAGTTCTGCCTGCCTCAGGATGGCGGCAGGATCGCGCCACGCCTCGCCCTCGGCCGGCAGCCAGCGCGCGCGGATGTAGCCTCGTTTGTCGATGAGATATTCCACGTGCGCCGCTGCCGCGCCCGCTGTCGCGTCGGAAACGCTCCCCGCAAACAGCGCATAGGTTTCATGGATTTCACCGTTGCCTTCGGTGACCAGGGGGAGCGGTGCCGGAGCGCCGCGGTTCCCGGGTCGCGA
>MEQV01000026.1:3033-7843 GCA_001770355.1 Betaproteobacteria bacterium RIFCSPLOWO2_02_FULL_62_17 | reverse complement strand
TTTCAACGCCCGCGGTATTCAGTGGCGCGGCCGCCTGCGCAAGTTGCTGCAGCCGCGTCGCCGCGTCGCGCGAGTCCGCCAGAACCAGCAGCACCAGTTTTTCACCTCGATGATCCTTCAGCGTCCTGGGTGGCCCGCTTGAGCTTGCGTAGACGAAATCCGGTGCAACTAACCACGGCTGGTCTTCGATCACCGGCGCCAGCTTGCGTGCTTTCCTGGCGCCGGCGAGCGCGCGCAGGAAATTGATCAGGTCCCAGCGCTCGTCTTCGGCGAGGCTGGCGCTGAAACCCGGCATCGCAGTATCACGAATGCCGTTGCTCAACCACCAGAATAAATCGCCCGCGCTATGGGCATAGGCATGCCTTGCGGCCAGGTCCGCGGGTCGCGGGCGCAGAAATTCCGCGGCCGGGTCGTCGCCATAGCCGCTTGCGCCATGGCATGCGATGCAGTGCCTGGCGTAAAGCTGCTTTCCATTCGCCACGGAAATCGCCTGGTAGGGGACCTCGGGCCGGCGATAGCTGGTCGGATAAGCGTCGATGGTCACCGGCGTGACCATGACGGTGACGCCGTAGATGAGGAGGGCGGTGCCGACAGTGATTGTCCCCTTTCGCCAATGCCGGCTGAGAAACGCAAACTGCAGCACGAACAGCCCCAGCACGCTCCAGGCGAAGCCCATGCCGAATTGCGCGCGCGCTTCGGGCGCGGCGTCGAGGATGCTCCAGTCCCAGCGAAACGCAAATGGCCAATCCGGCTGCAGGTGCCGCGCGGGGGGCGTCGTGCCGAGAATTGCAGCGATCAACAAGACCACGGCACCCAGGCCGGCTTCGATGATCGCATTGCGGGCGAGCTTCTGCGACAGATCCGGCAACGCGCCGGGCCGGACCGCCGGATCGGCAGTGATACCCGGGTTGATCTTAAACAGGTTCACGGCGGCAAGGCCAAGCAAAGGCAGCAGCAATGCGAGTTTCAACAGCAGCAGCCGGCCATAGGGCGTCCCGAAGAGTTGCGTCACTCCCCCGACCAGCGCCCATGCGTTAATGCCGCCGGTTGCCAGCAACATCGAAACGCAGACGATGGCCATGCGCGAGTAGCGCCGGGTCACGCCGCGGATCAGCGCATGCGCGGCCTCATGCACGCCGCGAGCGCCGGCGCGATCGCAATGCCGAAGCAGCAGAAACAATGGAACCAGTCCGCCCAGCCAGGCGCCGGCAGCCAGCAAATGCAGCACATCGGTGAAAACCTGCAGCGCGAATTCCAAGACTTCGCCTGAGGCAGAGTGCCCGGCCAGGGCTATCGACGCGAGCAAGCATGCGCTGAGGGCAAGGCCGAACATGAATACCGCAGGGGAATCCGCGCGCCCTTTGCCCGCGGGGAACAGAAACGCAGCGACGCAAAGCGCCAGCGCGAAACGCAGCAGCCAGACCTCGCCGTACAGCGTTTGCGTCAGCAGCGGAATGACCTCCTGCAGCCCGAATGCTTCGCCACCCGCGGTGCCCGTGTCCGTTGCTTGACCACTCACGATAATGGCTTGGACCCAAAGGGCCGCCAGGGCAGAGGCGAATACGGCAGCGAGGCTCCAGCGCCCCAACTTCAGGTGTCGCGCCAGGCAGGAGGCTTCCAGGGAATCCGAAACGGCGGCCGGTCTCCCCAGGGCAGGGCGCGCGATCAGCGCAACGAACGCAAAGCTGCCCGCCAGCAGCACTGCCGCGGCGAGGTGAACAAAGCGGACGGCGGCCGCCAGTTCGCTTATGAACGAATTCAAAGCCGTTCAGTGCCTGACGGTGAAGGTGAACTGGTTTTGCACCATGTGTCCGTCGGTGGACAGCACGCGGAATCTCACCGCGTAGCGGCCGGGCGGCAAGGCATTGATGGTTGCGGTGAGACTCTTCGGATTATCGCTGGCGACTGCCACCTTGCCGATAGCCACCGGCTTTGCGCCGGCATCGAGCAGCGAGAAAGATGAATAACGCGGCTCCAGGCGCTCATTGAACCAGAGCTGGACCTTGGCGGGCGCGCGGTGGAGCACCGCGCGGTGCGCGGGCGCGGACTTCACCAGCGACGCATGCGCCCATGCCCATGCGGGTGCCGCGAGCGCGAGACCCAGCAACACGCCTTGTAACACCATGCCCGGGGCGCCGCTTTTTTCAGGGGATACCCCCGTCTTACCCATCCAGAATATCCTTCCGGCATAAGCATTGCGATAGCCGCGTTCCGAGCCGGAGTTCCGGGCGCCGTTATGACTGCCGGCTCATATCGAAGCTGAAAAAACAGTAGGCATTGCGCCCGGACTCCTTGGCCTGATACATGGCGGAATCCGCGAGGGTGAGCAGCGTATCGGCGTCCTGTCCGTTCTCGGGGAAAATGGCAATGCCGATGCTCGCCGACACCGCCGCCTCCCGGTCGCCGAGCTGGAATGGCCGGGCAAGCGCGTCCAGCACCTTCTGGGCAACGACCCCGGCATCTTCGACGCGGGTCAGGTTTGCAAGCACGATCGCGAACTCGTCGCCGCTGATGCGTGCCACGGAATCGACGTCGCGCACGCTGTCCTCCAGGCGCCGCGCCGTTTCCGCGAGCAACTGGTCGCCGCGCGCATGCCCGAGGGTGTCGTTCACCTGCTTGAAGCGGTCCAGATCGACGAACAGCACCGCGCCCGACCAGCGCTGGCGATTTGCCTGGGCAATGGCCTGCGTAAGCCGGTCACTCAGCAGCGAACGGTTGGCAAGGCCGGTGAGGCTGTCGAATTGCGCGAGGCGTGCCAGGCGCATTTCCGAGTCGTGGCGCTGCAGGGCGGTGGAAAGCAGGCTCGCGATCGCTTCGACAAAGCCGGTGTCGTCCGCGGCAAACGCGGCCTCCTCCCTCGCGAGCACCGCGAGCACCAGCCGCCTCGCCTCGCCCACCCCGACCGGGCAGGCAAGCACGCTGCGAAATTCACCCGCGCCGGATTCGGGAATCCAGCCCGCGAATTGTCTGAATCCCTCGCCCTGATGAATGGCCGTGGCTCGCAGCGCTTCGATGCACTCGACCAGCGCAGGTGCGGCGTCAACCTGCGTGCCGGGACGCACCGGCATGCCCTCGCTTGCCGCGCGCACCAACAACTGTCGCGCCTCGCTGATCTCCAGCAGCGCCACATCGCTCACGCCGAGCCCTGTCTCGACCGCCTGCACCGCGCTCCGCGCCAGCTCGGCGACATCTTTTTCACCGAGCGCAAGCCGCCCGAAACGCGCGGTGCATTCCTGGCGCAGCGCATGACGCTGTATGGTGCGCTCCGCGGCAAGGCGGCTGGTCAGGTCGCGCGAGATGGAGACCACGATGGGCCCGTCGGGCGAGGCGACGCACTGGCGCTGCACTTCGACCTCCACGGTGCTGCCGTCCTTGCGCCGCCAGGTACTGCGAATCTGGTCGTGCTGGCCCGGTACGACGATGCTCGACTCGCGTCTGCGCTCGACTATGGTTTCCAGAGACCGGCCGGAAATCACCACAGACAACGCCTTGCCCAGCAATTCGTCGCGTGCGTAACCGAGTGCCACGCACACCGCGTCGTTGATGTCCAGAATACGCGCCGAAACGGCTTCGCTGAGTATGACGAAATCGGAACTCTGGTCGAGCGCCGTGCGAAAGCGCAGCAATGCCTCCTGACCGCGTTTCTCGGCGGTGATATTGCGTGCCGTCCCCCGGTAGCCCGCGAACCGGCCCTCGGCATCGAACACCGGCTCGCCGTTGGCGGAGATGTAGCGCACCGTTCCGTCCGGCCACTGGTGGCGGAACTCGAAGTTGCGAAACGGCTTGCGCGCCGCAAGCGTGGCGCGGTGTTCCTCCCAGCTGCAGGAAAGGGCCACGACATTGGTCAGTTCCCAGCGGCGCTTCCCGGTGACCGACGGGCGGATCATGCCCGCGGCCTGGTCGATGTCCGAAGTATTGACGAAACGGTACTCGGCATCCTGCTCCCAGTAGATATCGTTGGAGAGTTCCACCATGCTGCGAAAGCGCGCTTCGCTTTCGCGTAGCGCCCGCTCTGTCCGGGCACGCTCGGCTTCCTGCTCGAATTTCTCCAGCGCGAAGGAAAGATTGTCCGCGACCTGCTCGAAAAGAACGGTCAGGTCTTTATCGAAGGTGTTCTTGCTGAGCGAGGCCACCAGCAGCACGCCGATCGTGTCCCCCGAGCGTATCAGCGGAAAGCTGGCCGATGAAGCATAGCCGGCCATCCCCGTGTGGTTCGTGCGCGAAACAAAGCTGGGATCATTTTCGAGGTCGTCGACCACGCAAGGCTTGCCGCTGCGGTAAACCCTCGCGCTCAGATGCGGTCCATCGGTGGGTACCGGACCGGTGCTCGCGTCTCTGGCGCTCACCCATTGTGCCCGCTTGCCCGCCGTTGCAATCAGTTCGAGCACGCCCTTTTCAATATTGGCCATGCGCACGGAGGCAACGTCGAAATTGCCCTGTTTGACGAGAATCTCGCAGGCCGTGCGCAGCAGTTCCGCGGGCGAGGCGGCGCGCAGGATCGCTTCATTGACCTGGTTGGTGGCCAGGTGCAGTGCAGACAGCCTCGCCAGTTGCTCTTCGACCTTCTTATGGGCACTGATATCCTCGATAACGACGATGCGATGGGTTGGCGGTCCGCTGCCTTGACGCACGACGGTCATGGTGAGCTTGGTCCAGACGACGCTGCCATCACGCCGCAGGAAGCGCTTTTCGATGCTGCTCATGCGCGCTTCGCTGCCGATCAGCTCCGCCACCACGGCGTCGGTGCGCTCGTTGTCGTCTGGATGTGAAAAGTCGCGCAGCCTGCGGCCGATCAGCTCGTCGCGCCCGT
>MEQV01000026.1:0-2959 GCA_001770355.1 Betaproteobacteria bacterium RIFCSPLOWO2_02_FULL_62_17 | reverse complement strand
GGCGCAAGGGAAAACAGCGCCGCATAACGTTCTTCGATCTGGAGCCGGCTCGGCATGCTTGGCGGCGTGGCTGCGGCGCGGACTGCCCGCGTTCGGACGCTCCGTCCATTACCCAATGCCGTACCGGGCTTGCTAGGGCGCGTCATTGCGGAAACAGGACTCGATCGGACACGCGAGGGACGTCACTGTCACACCTTATTTGAGAGGCGCCGTCCTCCGCGGCTACGGTAACTCTGCAGAATTGCCGGGACGGTCGGTCGATCCGGAAAATTATGCCGTATTCGATAGTCGGCGTCGATGTTTTCCGGAACGACAAAGCCTGTCCGGGCAGGCCAAGGCGTCGTTCGCGGCGCGGGCCCCTGGTCAGGGCACGGCAATGCACCGCAACATTTATTTGTATTCGCTCATCGCCCCGGGCAGGGATTAGAAGTTATTTTTCCAATCCCGGATCGCGGCAAAGGTTTCGGCGGGGTTCGCGGGGGTTCGGCCCAGGCGCGCGGCGGCGGCGGCGATGACTTCGGGTTGCGCGCAACGCAGGAATGGATTGGTGGCAATTTCCCTGCCGATGGTCGCGGGCACGGTGGGAAGGTTTTTCTCGCGCAGTGCGGCGTCGCTCAGCGCGCGTTCGGCCAGTGCCTGGTTGCCGGGTTCGACCGCTTTCGCAAAAGCGATATTGGCCATGGTGTATTCATGCGCGCAATAAAACCGGGTGTCGGACGGCAACGCGGCGAGTTTTTGCAGGGAGGCATGCATCTGCGGGGGCGTGCCCTCGAACATGCGTGCGCAGCCGCAGGCGAACAGCGTATCGCCACAGAACAGCACTTTTTCCCCATAATAGGCGATGTGCGCGCGCGTATGGCCGGGAACTTCGATGACCTGGAACGTCGCGCCGATCTGCGCCAGTTCGACGCGGTCGCCTTCAACGACATGGTGGGTTATGCAGTCGATGCGTTCATCGCGCGGTCCGTGCACGGGAACTTTGAATCGTTTCAGCAATTGCGGCACGCCGCCGATATGGTCGGCGTGGTGATGGGTGAGCAGTATCGCCGTGAGGCGCAGCTGTTCCCGGTCGAGGTAAGCGAGCACGGGAGCGGCGTCACCGGGGTCAACCACCGCCGCGGCGGCTCCTTTGCGGAGCACCCAAAGGTAATTGTCCTTGAACGCGGGCACGGGAACGATCTGATAGTCGGGGGCCTCGGGCATGGGGCTTTTCCGGATGTCTATGATGCTTGCAGTGTATTGATTCGGAGCGGGGACGGCAATGTTGGCACAATGGCTTGAAAGCGAGCAGGGCAGGTACGTACTGGACTGGGAATTGGCCCAGTTCGACAACGCCGTGGATGACATATTCGGCTATCACGCCTTGCAGATCGGACTGCCGGAATATGACTTCCTGCGCGAGAATCGCATTCCGCACAAGACCATAATCGGCGTCGATGCCGGCGTCGCGGTGCGCGCCGAGGCTTGGGAACTGCCGGTTGCCACCAATAGCGTGGATCTGGTGGTGCTGCCTCACGTGCTTGAGTTCAGCGAACAAGCGCACCGCATCCTGCGCGAGGCGGATCGCGTGCTGATGCCCGAGGGGTCCATTGTGATATCCGGCTTCAATCCCATGTCCTTGTGGGGGGCAAAACATGCGCTCGGATACGCCCGCGGCGACTACCCCTGGAAGGGCAGGCTGATTGGTCTGTCGCGCCTGCGCGACTGGCTGTCGCTGCTCAGTTTCGAGCAGAACGGCGGCAAGTTCGGCTGCTACGCGCCGCCGTTCAGGAGCGCGAAATGGCTGGAGCGCTGGAAATTCATGGAAAAAGCGGGCGATCGCTGGTGGCCCATCGCCGGCGGCGCCTATGTGATACGCGCCATCAAGCGCACCGTGGGCATGCGCCTGGTGATGCCGCCCTGGCGCGAGCGGCGCACTTCGGCCAAGGCGCTCGCGCCGGTGGCGCAGCGCGGCAACGCAAGCCGCGGACTGGCCGCGCGCAACAGCAACGAGCCGCACCTTGAAAGCTGAGAAACGTAACCATGAAGGCTGAGAAACGTAACCATGAAGGCTAAAGGGATGGCCGGCACCAAGCGGGTGGTCATTCATGCCGACGGCGCGTGCCGCGGCAACCCCGGCCCCGGCGGCTGGGGGGCGATCCTCAGTTTCGGCGATCACGAGAAGGAAATTTTCGGCGGCGAGCGCGCGACCACCAACAACCGCATGGAATTGACCGCCGTGATCCGCGCGCTGGAAGCGTTAAAAGAGCCTTGCGAGATCAATGTCTATACCGACTCCCAATATGTGCAAAAGGGCATCAGCGAATGGCTGCCCGCATGGAAGCGCCGCGGCTGGCGCACCGCGGACAAGAAGCCGGTCAAGAACGTCGATCTCTGGCAGCAACTGGATGCGCTCGCCGCGGGACACGCGATGCGCTGGCACTGGGTGAAAGGGCATGCCGGCCATGATGGCAACGAGCGCGCGGACGTGCTGGCCAATCGCGGCGTGGATGGCCTTTCCGCATGATACCCATCGCATGAAATTCAGCGCATGAGCCGTCAGGTCGTCCTCGATACCGAAACCACGGGTCTTAACGCGCGCCTCGGCGATCGCGTTCTGGAAATCGGCTGTGTCGAGATTCTCGATCGGCGCGTCACCGACAATTATTTTCATCGCTATGTGAATCCGGAGCGCGACAGCGAGGAGGGCGCGCTCAAGGTGCATGGCATCACCAGTGAATTTCTTGCCGACAAACCGAAGTTTCACGAGATCACGCAGGAGCTCCTTGCCTATCTCGACGGCGCGGAAGTCATCATCCAGAATGCCGCCTTCGACGTGGAGTTTCTCAATGCGGAGCTGGGCAGGCTGAAAATGCCGCCGTTCGCCGAACATTGCGCCGGCATATTCGACACGCTCAAGTTCGCGCGCGAACTGCATCCGGGCAAGCGCAACTCGCTGGACGCGCTTTGCGAGCGCTAC
>MEQV01000025.1:11022-11218 GCA_001770355.1 Betaproteobacteria bacterium RIFCSPLOWO2_02_FULL_62_17 | reverse complement strand
GAAACATGCTTCACATGAACGACGAAGATGTGGCGCGGCTGCGAGCCGCCGGCGCGATTTAGCCGTGGACATTTTCGAGGTTAAGGAGAATGGCACTTACTTAAGTTTCTACGCGTGACCATGGATGGCTATCTGCCGGCGGGCTTCAGCGCGAGGTACTTTCAACCACGAGTAGGGTTTGGGTCTTCGTTTTCGC
>MEQV01000025.1:0-10968 GCA_001770355.1 Betaproteobacteria bacterium RIFCSPLOWO2_02_FULL_62_17 | reverse complement strand
CTGAACAGTGTGGGGTTGTGCAGTGCCGGATGGTTAGGGAGCCGTTGCGAAGTCCACTCCATCCACATCTGCACGGTGTGTTTGAAGCTGAGCTTGCGCGGGTGGACACCGGCATCGAGGGCTGCCTGCGCCATGAGCAGGCGGATCAGGTTGTAGGCCAGCAGATGAACCCACATCTCTTTCTCGTTCATCTGCGGAGTCTGACAACTGAGCACGTCCATACCCAAAGTGGTTTTGATGTTGCGCAGGTCGAGTTCCACGTTCCAGCGCAGCCCGTACAGCTTGGACAATTCGGCCTTTCGAACCTTGCGGTGATTGAGCATCGTGGTGACCAGGATTTGGCCGTCGACCTTGACTTCGCGCACGGTGATCTCATCGGGGAAGCTCTCGTACTGCTCCTGCGTCATCCATTGCGGGCGGCTCTTCGGCTTGGGCCAGTGCACCAGATGATCGCGTTTGCCCAATTGTTGGCCGCGCCGAAAATCGGTGATGCGTGCGCCATTCTGTTCGAACAGAACCTCTACGCTGGCCGCCTGCATCGTCGCGATCAGGAAGTAATTGCAATACAGGGCATCGGCGAGCATCACATCCCCAGCAGAAAATGCCGCACCGAGGCTGCGCAGCAGTCCCAGCTCGCTGTTGCCCTTGCCCGAATACGGACCCATCGCGGCCTCCATGACCGCTCCGGTGGACAAACAAATCACTGCAACAATCCGTGCGAGCGGAAAGCCCACCCCTTCGGCCTGGCTGCTCGGTTGTGGATAGCACGCCTGGTTCTCCTCTGTATCGGGCATCGATATCCCGGTCCCGTCCACCAGCTTTACCGCCCGTCCCCGCCAGCGCCAGCCAGCCTGCGCCCGGGCGCTCAGCAGTTGGCCTGTCTCTCGCATGAGCGCCATCGCCATCTCAACGGGCAGGCGCTGCCGGGCTTTGCAGTACGCCCCGGTGCGCACGCTGTTTGCGCTCAACCCTTCCGCCGCACGCCGCGCCGCCCAGCCATTGACCGCTTTCTGGCACGAGCCGTCCTCGTTCAGGGCTTGCATCATGAACATGGACAAGGTTACCGTCGGCGGATACAGCCGCTCGCGGTGGTACTCCGGCAGATACGCTTCGGTCTTCTCCAACAGCTCAGGGCCAGTGAGTACATTGAAAAAATCCACCGCTTCGATCTCTCGAACGCGCCGGCCAATTCTCTTTCGATGTTGCTGCGATTCAATCTGGGCGCTATGATCTGTCAAGGCTGGCCTCGGAAAAAGTGGATGGTTTGTTTGGCGACAACATCCTACCAATTCCAGCCAGCCTTTCTCTTTCCTTTCAACCCCTTCGCCTCATACGCCAATGCCGTTGAGGCTTAAGTAAGTGCCATTCTGCTTAAGGAGACTTCTTCGATGCCCGCCACGCTGCGCAGCCGTGCGACCAGCTGCGGGAGATTTCGACGCAGCAGGGGCTCGCCGCCGGTAATGCGCACCCGGCGCACACCCAATTTTCCGAACACCCTGATCAGTCGCTCAATCTCGTCGAAACTGAGCCAATCCGCCGGCTCCTTGAAACCGCAATAGCCTTTGGGCATGCAATAGCTGCAGCGCAGGTCACAGCGATCGGTTACGGAAAGTCGCAGATAGTCAACTTGGCGGCCGAACCGGTCGGCAAGCTGTGCGCAGGGGCGATCAGTCGCCATCCGGGGTACCCCCTTTGCTCACTCGAGCATCATCGTGCGTTGGCGGCAGGCCGGGCACATCTTCAGACGCTCCACGCCCTCGTCGTCGAGCGCCATGTACCCCTTGATACGCTCCACGCTGGATGCGAGCAGTCGTGTGCTGATAAACGGCGTACCGCATTCGGTACAGCAAAACAACCCGTCTTCATGCAACACGCGCGCCTCGTTGCGGGCGGCCGCATCGGGTAGAAAACGCGGATGCAGCGTAATCGCATGTTCAGGGCATCCAATGTCGCACAAGCCGCACTGAACGCACCTTGCTTCGGCAAAGCGCAGTTTAGGCACCGGTTCAGGTTCTGCGACCAAAGCCGCTGCCGGGCACAGATAAGCGCAGGAGAAACAAAGCGTGCACTTCGCGCGATCAACAGCGACTTCGCCAAACGGCATTCCCGGCGCCAGAGCAATCGGTGCAGGCGCGCGGTCCGAGCCCAACTGCAGCGTTTCCAGCGCAGCAAGCAGCGAAGGCCGTTTGGCGACGTCGGCCGTAGCCGCCGCTGGTTTGCCCGCACCATTCAAGCCGCATGCCTGCTGCGGCACCGCGTCGATGGTAGCGGCGAGCGCATCCGTTTCGGCCAGAGCCAGGCGCGCCGGGGAAACACCGATGGCGCCGAGCAGCACGCGCGCCTCGGCAATCATGCGATCGAACAGCCTGCGCTGTTCCATCGTCGCGCCTGCGCTGCAGACCATCACTACGCCTGCCGCGCCCAACGCGAGCGCCTCGAACCAGAGTTCCCCGTCGAGCGCGGCAAGCGCGTCGACCTGCAAGGTCCGCGCCCGTGCAGGCAGATGCAACGCGTCGATTGCAGCGCCAGCGGCCGGGGCATGAGCGACGATCACCGGCGCGGCATTGCTCACGCTCGCGGCTGAATCGGTCAACCGCCGCAGCGATGCCCGCAGCATCGCGCGCGACGGCCGGTTGAAGGATATTGCCCCGGTTGGGCACGCTAACGCGCAACCCGCGCAGCCTTGGCACAACCTGGTGTCGAGTTCCACCAAGTCGCCGGCGGAGCGAATCGCCCCCGCTGGGCAAGCGTCCAAACATTGCACACAGCCGCGCAGCCCTTTCGCGCCGTGCGTGCACAAGGCCGCCTCGTAATCGGCGTACCGGGGTTTGACAATGCGCCCGACGAGGCGGCGGAGCGCCGCGATCGCTTCAGCCAGCGCCGTGTGGTCGCCGCGCGGCGCGAAATAGCCGATCGGAGCGACGCTGCCAAGCTGCAGCGGCCTGCCGGAAAGATCCAGCACCAGATCAAAGCAGCCGTCCGAATTGGGACTGAATTTTCCGATATCGGCCGAGCCACCCCCGGGGGTCGCAGCCTGCGCGCGAAAAGCGCCGAGCACGCCGCTTAGCGAAACTACGCGCCCGCCCACGGCAGTGACGTTTGCGCGTCCGGCTTCGAACTCGGTGAAGTTCGGCGCAAATGCCACTACTTTCATCGGTCCGGCGAGCGCGCCCACTGCCGCCGCGATATCCGGCCCATCGCCGACGACCAGCACCACGCCGCGCGAATCGAATGCGACCATGTCGGGCGCGACGCTTGCGTTGGGGGCGAGCGCGGTGAGCGCGGCGAGGCAGGGGGACGCAGGCATGGTCTCGATTGGCGGTTCTGCGTGCGGGTCAGCTCGATGACCGATCAAGGAGCAGCGTAACGTCCTCGCGGTCCACCAGGCAGGCCTGGCCGATCAAGGACGCGGCCGCGCGATAAAACGGCGTCTCGGCAATCTGCACGAGGCGCTCGCAATATCGAGGCACCCAGGCGAGCAGATGCTCATCCAGAAAGCTCCGCTCGCGCTCCACCCAGCCTGCGGCTGCCGCGGTATCTCCCGCCTGCCATGCCTCCATCTCCTGATGGCAGGCGAGCGCAAGAAAACGCAACTCCGTACCAAGATGATCGGGCGGCCCCGCCTCGGGCGCCGGCGCTTCGAACCCCGCATCGTGATAGGCCGCCTCGACGGCAAACGTCGCGTCGCCCATCAGGCGCGACTCCAGCGCGACCGATTCGAACGGTGCCGCCGCGCCGCGCCCCTTGCTAATCCCCGCGAACAGCCGCGTATGGTCCACGCTAAGCGCACCCGGCGCCTTGGGGTCGGCGAGCGCAGCGTGGACGGCGACAGCCAGCCGGCCCACTTCATCGGCAAGCGGTTCGTCGCCCCTCGCTGCGGGCTCTGCGGGAAGGATCAGCGTCGAGTTCAATTCGGCCAATAGTGCCGCGCTCGGCTTCTCCAGAACCAGCCGCGCCAGCAGCCAGTAAGTCTGGCTGCGGCGCGCAGCCGCTTCGGCCAGCACTGCGGGCATCAGCGCGCTACGACGCCGTACCAAGCTGGTTGGCTGCCGTCCTTATGGCAATCTAGGCAAATCTGCCGATCGACCATCTTGGCTCGCGGCACCTGCAACAGGACTTCGCCCGGATCAGATTTGTGGCAGGCGGCGCAGCCCATCGCCAGTTTCTTCGTGTGGAGTTGATGGAACCGCCCGGTCTGTGCCATAGACTTTTGCTTTACCGTCGCTTTTGCCGCGTCCTGGGCGGCGCTGATGGCCGGCATCGCAGCAAGGGCGAATCCCAAGACCAAGAATCCAAGGAATTGCTTCATGATTTCGCTCCTTCCTCGAGCACATAGTAGACCTGCGGATCGGTGCCGAACTGCTTGCGCAACTGCGTGGCGTTGGTCGCTTGGATTCGCTTGGAGACTTCCGAATTCGGATCGTCGATGTCGCCGAATAGCCGCGCCTGCGTCGGACAAACCAAATCGCAGCTCGGCGTGTATGCCTGGTCCTTGCCGATTCGGTCGGTCTTGCCGTCGGCTACGGCCTGTTCGAGCTTGTGCGTGCAGAAGGTGCACTTCTCGGCGGTCTTCGCCTTCTTGCGATGGGTCGGATGCCGGTCCGCGTTGGCGATGGTTTCTGCACCATTCTTGCCTTTGCCGGGGTAAAGCGCCTTCACTGCCGTGTTCAGGTGCGGTACGCCATAAGGGCATACCGCGGCGCAATAGCCGCAGCCTATGCATTTGTTGTAATCGATCAGCACCACGCCGAACTGGTTCTTGGAAATCGCCTTGGCGCCTACGGAATCGCAGGCGGCCTTGCACGACGGCTTTTCGCAGTGCATGCAGTTCATGGTGTTGTAGATCTTCTTCACCTTCGGGTAGTCGCCGACCTCGTACTCGAGCATCGAGTTCCAGGGAGCTTCCGGAGTGAAGTAATTTTCGGCGGCGCAGGCGGCAGCGCAGGCGCGGCAGCCCATGCAGCGTTTTTGGTCTATCAGTCTTACGAACTTGGTCATGGTTGCGGGCTCCCTTTACGCCTTGTACAGCTTGCACTTGGTGTCGTTGAACGAGTTGTGCCCGGAGATCAGGTCCGGGTGATATTCCAGCACCTCGTTGATCGCGATCCCCTTCTTCGCATCCGGCGAATACCCGGCGCCCCAGCGGCCGTAGTGGTACGACACCGCTATCGTGTCCGGCCGGATGCCCTGCACCGCTTCGGCCGTGCCGTTGATTTTGCCGACGCGGGTTTCGATCGTGACGATGTCGCCGGACTTGACGCCCAACTGAGCCGCAGTGGCAACGTTCAGCTGCACGTAATTGGTGGCCGCGTCCGCCCCGATGGCCTGGTTCAGCAGCGCGTTGTTCGCGGTGAAGCCCGCCTGATTCCGGTACATCCGCTTATGCGTTATGACGTAGAACGGGTAGTCCTTCGCCTCGCGGTGCGGCGTCGGGTATGCGTGCGCGACCGTGGGCAGCGGCGCGTAGGCCTCCTTGTATCGCACCAGGTCCACCTTGGTGAGGCCGTTCTTCTTCGCTATCTCCTCGACCTTGTAGTAGGTGTCGATGAGCTGGTCGGCGTATAACTTCATCTTGGGCTTGCCCGGTCCCTTGAACGCGGACTCCACCCCGTCGAGATACTTGCTCTTGACGCTCTTCTTCTTGCCGACGAAGCCCTGCTCGAGCGCGACCGAAAAATCCTTCCTGGTCTTGTCGGACCAGATGACCTCCACGCCCTCGCGCGTCGTGTAATCGCGGCCGGGCTTGAATTTGACCTCCTTCAGCCCCCACGCCTTGTTGCACTCTTCGGCGAACTTGTCGCGCAGATTCAGCCGCTTCATCAACTCCCACATGATGCTGAAGGCATCATGCTCGAGATTGAAGGGGTTGGTCATCGGCTGGCGAATCGCGCTGTGGCCCGCTTCCGGCGTACTGCGCGTCGGCGCGAAATGCCACGACTCGAGGTAGGTCTTGTCCGGCAGCACGATGTCCGCGTACATCGCCAGTTCGGTCACCAGCACATCGATGACCACGTTGTACGTCTTGGCGAGGCCGTCGAATTGCAGGCTGGAATTCGGGATCGAAACCGGCCGGTTCGTACCGTAGAAGATCTGCATCTCCGGCTGATAGGCCAGCCCCCATGCCTTCGGATCCTGAACCGTCAGGTTGGAGGTCTGCGCGATGTGGTGATTCGAATACGGGTAGAAGACGCTTTGCGCCAGGTCTGCGCGTTTCGGCGGGTATTCGCATACGCTGACGTCGAAGTACTTCGGCGTTTTGTTGGCTTTACTGAGTATGAGCCCGCCCACCGCATCGGGCGATCCGACGAGCATATTCAGGACCAATCCTGCACGCCAGCCTTGCACGCCGTGCTCCTTGGCGGAAAGTCCCCGGAACGTATAGAGCGCCGCCGGGCGGTAGCGCAGCTTCTTCCCGTCGATCACGATGGTTTCGCCGATCCGCGCCTCCTTGGCGAAAAGGCGCGCAAGGCGAACCACGGTGGCAGCCGGCACACCTGCCACCTCTTCCGCTTGCTGCGGCGTGATGTCCTTGACGCTGTCGGCAAGCACCTGGAACGCTGTACGCATCGGCTTGCCTTCCACCGTATAGCTGCCTTTGAGCGCGGGCTTGACCCCGGCAACGTAAGGCTTGGCCGCCCCCGTCACTGTGTCCCAGACCAGCGGCGTCTTGCCATCCTTGTCCTTGGCGATTGCGCCGCTCGCGTCGACCAGCTGCGGCGCATTGGTGTATTCGACGAGGAACGGTTCGTCGATGGTCCCATCGTCTATGAGTACCTTTGCCATCGCGAGCAGCATCACCGGATCCTTGCCGGGCCGCACCGGCACCCATTCGTCGGCTTTCGCGGCGCAGCCCGACAGCCGGGGCTCGACCACGACCACTTTCATCGCGTTTTGCTCGCGGCTCATCACAGTTTGCCAGTCGAGCCAGCGCGACGCCTGTTCGCCCTCGTGATAGTTGGCGCCGAAATTGAGCAGAAGCTTGGAGTGCTTGAGATCCGGCAGAATGCCGTGGTTGGCGAAAGTCAGCTCGTCGGCTACGTGCCGGGCTGCCTCGCAGGCGGTCGTGCGATGCGACATGTTCGGGGTTCCGAACGCCTTGGTGAACGCCTTGCAGAAATTCTCGCCTATCAGGTACTTGCCCTGGCCGTGCTGCCAGATGAGCTTCGACGGGTTATACGCGTGTATCCGCGCCATCCGCACCGCGATCTCGTTGAACGCCTCTTCCCAGCTGATCTCGATCCACCCCGGATCCTCGTTGCGGCCCTTCTTCGGATTGGTTCGCTTCAGCGGCTTCTTCAGGCGGTAGGGATCGTACACGTTGTACATCCCTGAAGCGCCCTTCGGGCAGATGCCGTGGTTGTAGAACTCCGCACGCGCAGCGTCCGGATAGATGGTGCGCACGATGCCGTTGACGACGGTCGCATCGATGCCGCAGAAATTCGGGCAGATCGCACAACCGGACTTGAGATGGCGGACCTCACGCGCGCGTCCCCCATCCTTATTCGACGTCTTTGCCTTGGCGGCGGCCTTGGCGATCACGTCCAGACTCACCCCTGAGGCGGCCACCCCGCCGGCCGCGCCCATGCTCTTCAAAAAACCCCTTCTGCTCAGTTCCATGCAATCCCCCGCTGTCAAATTGTGCGATTGAGGACGGATCCCGTCCAAGCCCGCGCCGACCCGACCACATTTGCGCAGATCAAAACGCCTTGCCGCAGATATAACGGGTGTCAGGCTAGAATCCGACGCGTGCGACTGGTTTGATCTGCATCAATAGGCGCGGCAAGAGCCCGCAGCAGGATGCGCATGCGTTACCGCCGAGTAACACTACTGCGCCTGGATAGATGGCCGGCGAGATTTCGCGGCGAGGATTGAAGCTGCTTCGCGGCGCGGACTCTAACGGTAGCCGGTTGCCGCACTAAGCATCGCCGCTCGCGGCAATTCCGAGCCGCCTCATCCGTTCCCAAAGATTCTTCCGGCTGATACCCAAGGTCGCCGCGGTACGGGTAATGCGCCCGTGGCCTTCGTGCATTGCCAGCACGCGCGTGATGTATTGGCGCTCGAATATCCTGAGATGTTCGTCCAGGGTTTCGCTTTTGCTGTCGAACGCCGGGGGCAGCTCTTCGAACAGGGCTTCCGGCTGCAGCGCGCCGTCCGGACCGAGCAAACAGGCGCGCTCGATCGCGCTTCGCAGTTCGCGCACATTGCCCGGCCAGGGGTATTCCAGCATCAAGCGCTCGGCGCGCGCCGATAGCAGCTTCGTCTCGCCACGCCGTCCCGCGGCCTCCTGTTCGAGAAAGCGTTGCGCCAGCCACAGGATATCTTCCTTGCGTTCGCGCAGAGGCGGAACATGCAGCGCAACCACATTGATATAGTAGTAGAGATCTTCGCGAAACTCCCCCCGCTCCACCCTTTGCCTGAGATCCCGCTCGGCGGCGCAGACGATGCGCAGATCGACGGGTACGCGCATTTCGCCGCCCAAACGTATTACCCTGCGCTCCTGAATCACGCGCAGCAAACTGCCTTGCAGCGAATGCGGCACGTCGCCGACTTCGTCCAGGAACAAGGTTCCGCCGTGCGCCAATTCGAACGCGCCTTTGCGCACGCGGGCGGTGCCGCCTGCACCCGGTTTCTCCTGTCCGAACAGCTCCGCCGCCAGCGCGCTTTCGGCAATGGCGCCGCAGTTGAGTGCGATAAACGGTCGCGAACTGTCGGCGTACCTGCGCCGATGCAATGCGACCGCGAGGCTTTCCTTTCCGACCCCCTGCTCGCCGGTGATGAGCACATTGCTGCCCGCCGGTCCGAGCTTGACCAGCGCCGCCTCCAGTCGCCGCATCGCCGGAGAGACGCCGAATTGCGCGCCCTGACATTCGGCCGCCGCGGCAGCTGTCAGGCTGCGGGTTTTTTCCAGCAGCGATTCGATTTCAAAAGGCTTGGTGATGTAGTCGGCCGCGCCGAGTTTGAGCAGCCTGACGGCTTTTACCACTAAACTCGCTCCGATCGCCCCCACTGGGGGTGCGTAACGGAGCGACATTAACATAATGTGCATAGCGCGAAGTTTTCGGCGGGGTTCAAGCACCGTATTGCGGCGCGCTGGCAAGCCGTTCGGACTTCGCGGCCGGATTGATTCACCTCGCGAAAACGCAAGCAGGCCGCTTGACTGGTCTGCGCGCTCGCGGCGCGATCTGCTCCTAATCGACGCGTTTTACGCACAATTCGGGTCGCCTACTGCCATGCGCGTGGTCGCTGCCATCCTCGATACGGCGATGGCGCTGGCCGGCGAGATTCGGGTCGGACCAGCACAACGAATTGACTTGCCAGCGCTATGCGTCAAAGACACCCAAGTTTTTTGGCCTTAGCAGCGCATTTCTGACGGCAAAAACCGCGCTCTAAGGTACGGCCAGGAGGAGTCATTGATGGAGCGGAGCAAAGGGGCTACTGATCGACCGCTTCCAAGCAACAAGCTGCCGTTCGCGGACATCCAGCTGCTGCCATTCCCAGATATGCTAAATCAGGCTATCGATCGACGGGTTCCCACCCAGTTTCGGTCATTCAGGTAATAGTGAATGGTTTGGCGAGAGCTAACTTCGCTACCTTTGCACACTACGCCACGATCCGAAACTCGGTGGCCTTCGCTATCGGGCGCACATGATTCCGCTCCCGTTTCATCTCGATGATGCCATAATTTGACATGGTATTGAGCGTCCGAGAAAGGTTGCCCGGCTTGCGGCCGGTAGCCTCGGCCAATGAAGAAATAGACTGCGGCTTGGTATCATTTATAATCTTCAGCAAGGCACGATTCTCGTCGCTCAAGACTTCGGCAAGCGAACGCATCGACGTAAACCAGATCTTCGGTTCAGTTGGCTTCGGCTTGTGCTCTCCGCGAGCGATCGACAAGATTCGCTCCCGAATCTTGTTCTGCGGCATGATGCCGATCACGATGGCTTTCATTTCTGCTTTACCTCCTTCAGCACTCGATCGACTTCATCGAAGAAATCCACCAGAAGTTGCTGTGCATTTCGAAATTCGTATGGAACGCCTTTGTCGCTGACATGTCGATGTTTATGATCAAAAGTAAGCTTCCGTCCGCCATACTTGAACTTTTTCGGCTTTACCGAGTGTGAATTGTCGTACCCAAGGATTCTTTTCCCGTAAGGCTCATGTAGCGTCAATGCGTAGCGAATCCCGTGAGGTATTTCCGCAGTCGAATCAACTCTCCAGGCTTCGATCTTGACCCAATAGCCTTCGCCCTGATCGATAATCTGACCGTGGAGGTCAATCAGGATTTCGATCCCGGGATCTTCACGCATGGCGTATTATATCAACAGTTGATACAACTGGCTGCAAGATGAATTCAAGGAATGTCTTCTTCGTCGCCTCCCATGAGTCCAGACAACGTGCCGCCATGGGAGGGGCGCCCTGCAACCAGTACCGAGCCCGGCTACAGATGCCACCAGGCCCGGCGACCCTCTGCCGCAGGCCAAACCGGCGCCCACGAATACGGTGTAGCGGCGCACGCGTGCTTTTTCCGCTGCGGCTGCGCTTGCTTCTGGCTGCGTATTGCCGACCAGCGCCGTCTTCCGGTTGGCTTCTTTAGGCAGCCATGCTTGCGGCAATCGGCGAAACCTTCGTCACGCTCACAGATGCCCGCAACCCCGGTGCCGCCAGCGCTGCCTCGAGCTGAAATAGTTTCGATTCATGGTCAAGGTTGAGAATTCGGCGCACCTGACGCCCATCGATGCCGAGCGTTTCACCTAACTGCGCCTGAGTCACGCCCTGTTCGCACATCGCTTCATGAATCGCCGGCTGGATCGCCGCGCGTGCCGGCAGGACGACGACAGGCTGGCCGCGCTTCGCCTTGCTCGGCACGGGCAACCGCCGCCCATCGTAAAAATAGCCGGAAAGAAGCCGCCAACAGGGCGTCTTGCGCGCGATCCTGCGCCTCGGCCTCGTTCGTCCCGGCGGTGATCG
>MEQV01000024.1:13004-13791 GCA_001770355.1 Betaproteobacteria bacterium RIFCSPLOWO2_02_FULL_62_17 | reverse complement strand
ATCTCGGGTTGAAATCGCGCTCGCTCGATGCCGAAGGCGGGAGACAGGGCAAGTACAAGCTGATACTCAAGTATAACGAGTTGCCGCACTTCATCTCGGACAGCGCGCAAACGCCCTTTGTCGGGAACGGTGGCGCGTCGCTGACCTTGCCGGCAGGCTATCCAGCGGCTGCTCCCCTTCCGGTGGCAGGCACTCTGCAACGGGTGGACCTGGGTACGCAAAGGAAACGGCTGGGTGCGGGAGCGTCATGGATTGCGGCGGAAAACTGGGAGTACGCCGTCAATTTTCGCCGCGAGACGAAAGAAGGCACGAAACGCACTGCCGGTGCGTTCTTCTCTCTCAATGCCGCCCAACTGGTCGAGCCAGTGGATACGGTTACCGATCAGATAGACGCTTCAACCTCTTACACGGGCAATCGTCTGCAGGCGAAGTTGGCCTATTACGGGTCGACCTTTCGCAACGGCAACGATTCTTTGACCTGGAAAAACCCGTTTACGATGGCGCCTTTCTTGGGCGGTACGGATGGCCGGCTTGCGCTGCCGCCTGATAACCAGTTTCATCAAGTGCGGGCGTCGCTGGGATACCAGTTCAACGATCGGACACGCGCGAGTGCCGAAATCGCCTGGGGCCGCATGACGCAAAACGATAACTTCCTTCCGCCCTCCATGACCGCTCCGGCGTCGGGCCTTTCACTGCACGGACACGCCGCCACACTTGACGTGGCCCTGAAACTCAGCTCCGCGATCACCGACCGGCTGCGGCTGAATGCCGCCTACACGCACAATGC
>MEQV01000024.1:12774-12929 GCA_001770355.1 Betaproteobacteria bacterium RIFCSPLOWO2_02_FULL_62_17 | reverse complement strand
GCCCTACAGCTTCAAGCAGGACAAGTTGAAGCTTAGCGGCGATTACCGGTTCACGCCGCAAACCAGGGCATCGGTCGGCTATGACCAAGAGCGGCGCTCGCGCACCTTTCAGGAGGTCACCACGAGCAACGAGGATACGTTCTGGGGAAAGATTG
>MEQV01000024.1:337-12747 GCA_001770355.1 Betaproteobacteria bacterium RIFCSPLOWO2_02_FULL_62_17 | reverse complement strand
TGACACTGAAGCTCGCGCACGGCGAGCGCAGGGGTTCGGCGTACCAGCCGGTTCCTGGGATCGTGCCGGCCGAGAATCCGCTGCTGAGGAAGTACCACATGGCCAATCGCGATCGGGATGGCGCCGCATTGCGCATCGACATCGCGGCCACGGATACCATCAATGTCGGGTTCGGCGCGGAATCGTCCAAGGACAATTATTCGGACACGAGCATCGGCTTGACCAGCGGCCGCGACCAGGGCCTGAATGCCGATGTCTCCTGGGTGGTCACGGAGCAGACCACGCTGCACTTGTTCGCGAACCGCCAGGAGATCGAGTCCAAGCAGAGCGGGAGCCAGACCTTCTCGACGCCGAACTGGTCAGGGGAAAACAAAGACACGATCGATACCCTCGGCATCGGCGTGAAACATGTGGCGATCAAGGACAAACTCGACCTCGGCGCCGATTACACCTTGTCCCGCTCACGCAGCAGCATCACGGTCAAGGACGGAACGTCGAATTCCCTGTTTCCCGAGATGCGCACGTCGCTTGACAGCCTCAAGCTCTATGCAAACTACCGCCTGAAGGACAACCTGTCACTGCTGGCGAGTTACTGGTACGAACAATATGACACCAGGAATTGGATGCTCGACGGTGTCGCGCCCGGCACGCTGGCAACGGCCACATCCAATCCTGCGGTGCTGACATTTGGCGAACAGCCACCCCACTACAACGTGCATGTCATACGGGTGGCATTGAGATATAAATTTTAGAGGGGCAGCCGTCAGTCTGCGGCCAGCATCGCCTCGGCGGGGCCGGGGAATCATCGGCCGCTACCATACCCGCAGTTTTACCTGGATCGCCAGGGCCCCGCTGAGACGATTGGGGATATTGGGAATCAGCGCGAGATTGACCCCGACGCGCGCTCCCTCCACCGCCAGCAGCGGCAACGCAGCGGCAAACCATCCGCCGTTGTGATATTTCGGATAGCCATCAAACGCCCCCGCGGCAATGCCCGCGCTCAACTTGACGCCCGATATCTGCCAATGCAGCGGACGCCACTCATAGAGTCCATAGAGGCTTCTTTGGCGATCGCTGTTGATGAAGGAACCGGCCATTAATGCGTGATCATCGGTGACAAGAACCTCGGCGCCAATGCCGATATTGTTTGCACGATGGCCCGAGTCGCGATCGAAGTGGAACGAATAGATGCCGGGATTGAGCCAGACCTGCGGCGAAAAATCCGCCGCCGTCGCCGCGGCTTGAACGGCGGCGCCAGATACTGCGGCGCAAATGAGGACGAGCGATCTTAGCGGCGGTCTTGGCATTTCATTTTTCCTTATCAATGGATTTGAGCGTTCCGATCTTCTGCGTTTTTCCTCGCACTGCCGTCAGCGTACCAACTGATTGATCTCGATGATCGGCAACAGGATGGCGAGCACGATCATCAACACGACCCCGCCCATCACCAGGATCATCACCGGTTCGATCAGCGTGAGAAAAACCGCCAGGCGCCGTTCCAGCGCCCGCGTCTCGAGCTGCGCGGCGCGCTGCAGCATCTGTTCGAGTTTGCCGCTGAGTTCCCCGCTCGCCACCAGATGGATGGTGAGCGGTGGAAACACGTGCATGGCCCCCAGCGCGCGCGCCAGGCTCTCGCCTTCGCGCACCCGCTCGGCCGCGCTTTCGATGGCCTCGCGCATCACCATGTTGGTAATCACGCGCGCGCCAGAATTGAGCGCCGAGAGCAGCGGCACGCCGCCGCCGACCAGAATGGCGAGAGTACTGGCGAAACGCGAAGTATTGACGCCGCGAATCAACGGCCCCAGCCAGGGGGTGCGCAGCAGAAAACCGTGCCAACTGCGCCGCGGCGCATCACTGCGAAGCGCCAGACGCGCGGCGGCCACGGCGCCAATGACCGCCACCGCCAGATACGGCCAGGCCACGCGCAAAAAGTCGGAAACCCCGATGAGCATGCGCGTGAGCAGCGGCAGGCTTTGCCGTGACTGCTGAAAGACCTGCACGATCTGCGGCACCACGAACACCAACAGTCCGGTAACGATGCTGACCGCGACCAGCGTAACCAGGGCCGGGTAGAGCAGCGCAAGGCTGGTTTTCTGCTTTAGCGCCTGGCGCGCGTCGAGATAATCGGCAAGATGCTGCAATACGGTAGGCAGCGCGCCCGACTCCTCGCCGCCGTGCACCAGCGCGCGGTAAAAATCGGGGAAGCTCCTGTCGTAGCTGCCCAACGCACCGGCCAGGGAAAGCCCACCGGTAATTTCGGATCTGACGCCGCCCAGCACCTCCCGCGTCATCGGTGCGGAGGCCTCCTCGATCAATGCGCTCAGCGATTGCTCCATGGTCAGTCCGGAGGCGAGCAAAGTCGCCATCTGCCTGGTTACGAGGCTCAACTCGTCCGACGAGATGCCGCGCGCCCACGGCCGGCGGGCATGCTCGAGCGCGCGCACCGGATCGACCACGGAAGGCAGCAGTCCCTGCGCGCGCAATTGGGTGCGCGCCTGGCGCGCCGTGTCGGCTTGCACCACTCCTGAGACTGTGCGCCCGGCGGCATCCAGGGCCTCGTAGCGGAATGCTTCCATGGCGCTATTCGCGCGTCACGCGCACCACCTCTTCGAGGCTGATAGCGCCCTGGGCGGCCCAGCGCATGCCATCGTCGCGTAACGAACGCATGCCGTGCGCCACGGCATGGTCGCGAAGAACCTGCTCGGAAGCCCGGTCGTGCACCAGCCGGCGCAGTGCGTCATCAACAGTCAGCAATTCGTAGATGCCGGTGCGGCCGCGATAACCGGTGTGTTTGCAGGCGGGGCAGCCATGCGCGGTGTAATAGGTTCCTGCCACAGGCACGAATCCCAGCGCTTTCAACTGCGCCGCATCGGCGGCAAACGGCTTGCGGCAATCCAGGCAAAGCCGGCGCACCAGCCGCTGCGCCACCACGCCGATCAGGCTGGTGGCAAGCAGAAAAGGTTCCACGCCCATGTCGACCAGCCGGGTGACGGCGCTCACAGCATCGTTGGTGTGCAGCGTGGCGAACACCAGATGGCCGGTCAGGCTCGCCTGCACCGCGATTTGCGCCGTCTCCAGATCGCGGATTTCGCCAATCATGACAACGTCCGGGTCCTGCCGCAAAATGGTGCGCAGCGCGCGCGCGAAACTCATTTCAATGCGGGTGTTGATCTGCGTCTGACTGATGCCGTCGAGGTCATACTCGATCGGATCCTCCACGGTCATGATGTTGAGCGCTTTCGGATCCAGCCTCGAGAGCGACGCGTACAGCGTCGTGGTCTTTCCTGACCCGGTCGGACCGGTGACGAGGACAATGCCGTGCGGCTCGCGGATGAGTTTGTCCATGTACGCGAGCGTCGCGTCGTCCATCCCCAGCCGCGACAGGTCCAGCCGCCCCGCCTGCTTGTCTAGCAGGCGCAGCACCACGCGCTCGCCGTGCCCGGTGGGGATCGTCGACACCCGGACATCGATCGGTTTACCCGCGATCCGCAGCGTGATCCGGCCATCCTGCGGCAGGCGTTTCTCGGCGATATCGAGTTGCGCCATGATCTTGATGCGCGAGACGATCGCGCCGTGCAGCGCGCGCGCCGGCTCGATCAGGTCGCACAGCGTGCCGTCGATGCGCAGCCGCACCACCGAGCGTATTTCGAACGGTTCAATGTGGATGTCGGAGGCGCCGTCGCGCAGCGCCTGCGTGAACAGCGCATTGATCAATCGAATCAGCGGCGCGTCGTTCTGGCTTTCGAGCAGATCCTCAACTCTAGGAATGTCCTGCAACAGCCGCGACAGATCGAAGTCCTGCGCGAGGTCATCGGCAAGCGCGGCCGCGCCGGCGTCGGCGGCGTTGTAGAGGGTCGAAATGAGCTCGTCGAACTCGTCAGCGCCGATGCGTCTCGCGTGCAGCGACACGCCGAGCGCGCGGCGCACTTCGGCAAGCGCGTCAGCGCTCGCGCCGCTGCGCACCGCGACCTGCGCCAGGCCATCGGCCAAATCGGTGACGACTACGCCCTTGGCCTTGGCGAAGGCGTAGGGAACGGCCGGTTTGATCATTGCGATGCGGCGGGTTTCTCCGCTCCCGCCGCAGGCGTGCTCTGGCGTGGCGGCAGACTGGGCGATCCGAAATCGGGAAGCACGCTGGGCACGGGCTGGGCCCTGAGCTGCTCGCCGAGGATATAGTCGTAACGGTCGCTGGAGAGCGAATCGGCGCGCTCGGCGCCGCGCAGCAGCGTCGGCCGCAGGAACACCATCAGGTTGGTCTTGCTGCGTGAGCGCGTATTGTATTTGAACAGGCCGCCGATCAACGGCAGATCGCCGAGTCCGGGAATTTTTTCCACGCCGTCCTTGAACGTATCCTGAATCAGGCCGCCGATCACGACGATCTGGCCGTCATCGACCAGCACAGTCGACTCAACCGAGCGCTTATTGGTGATCAGGCCGGAGACGTTGGTGCTGTCGGTCACATTGGACACTTCCTGAAAAATCTGCAGCCGGACCGCGCCGCCTTCGGAGATCTGCGGCTTGATCCGCAGCGTCAGACCGACGTCTTTGCGTTCGATCGTCTGAAATGGCGTCGGCGTTGTCGCCGCCGCCGAAACCGCGTAGCTGCCGGTGATGAACGGGACATTCTGGCCGATCACGATCTTTGCTTCCTCGTTGTCGAGGGTCAATAGCGTCGGGGTCGACAGGATGTTCGCGTTGCTGTCGGCCTGAAGCGCGCGCACCAGCAGGCCGATGTTGAGAATCTGCACGCCCGCGACACCCGGCAGCGTGATCGTGCCCTTTACCGTGCCGATATTCAGGCCGTGTCCGGCTGCGCCCGGATTCTGGGAAATCGAGGTTATGTTCTGCGAGGCGTTGCCGAAATTGGTGCCGCCAAATCCCTGCGCGCTGGTCTGGCCCAGCCCTGTAAGGTTCTGCCACTGGATGCCGAACTCCGCCGCCTTGTCGGCGGTGACCTCGGCAATCAGCGCTTCGACATAAACCTGCGCACGGCGCACGTCGAGTTTTTCCACCGCGGCGCGCAGATTGTTGTAGATCGCGTCGGGAGCGGTGATGATGATCGCATTGGTGGCCGCATCCGCCTGGATAATGCCGGGCCTGGACGCGCCGCTCTGCACCGGCGCCGGCGCCTGCCCCAGTGGCGCTGCCGGCTGAGTCGTTGCCGGCGAGCTCCCGGCTTCGCCGCTGTAGATCGCGCGCAGGACTTCCGCCAGTTTTACCGCCTGGGCATTCTTCAGGTAGATCACATGAATATTGCCGCCGGCACTGGTGGGGGTATCGAGCATCGCCGCCAATTCGCGCACCCGCCGCAAACGCGACGGATCACCGGCGCGAGCGAGAATGCTGTTCGAGCGTGCGTCCGCGGCAATCGTAATACGGCCGGTAGGGTCCGCCGCCTGTGCCGGCTCAGCGACAAGGCGGCTGATAGTCTGCGCCACGTCGAGCGCCGAGGCATACTTCAGCGCGATCACCAGCGAATCCGAATCGGTAGGGCGGTCGACCGATTCGATGATTTGCGCGATGCGCTGCAAGTTGCTCGCGTAGTCCGTAATTACCAGCGTGTTATTGCCCGGGTAGGCGGTAATGCTGTTGTTGGGGGAAATCAGCGGGCGCAATACCGCCACCAACTGCGCCGCCGATTCGTGCTTCAGCGTGAACACCTGCGTCTGGATCGTCTGTCCCGCGGCGCGCGACTGCTCCTGCGGTCCCAACATGGGGCTGCGGTGCATTTTGGCCTCGGCTTCGGGGAGGATGATCACCATGCCGCGCTCCTCGATCGCGGCATACCCTTGCAGCCGCATCGCAGACAGAAACACCTGGTAGATAAGCGCCCGCGACATAGGCTTGGCCGAGACGATATTAACCGTGCCCTTGACGCGTGGATCGATCACGAAATTTCTGCCGGTAATTTCGCTCACCGCCTTCACGACGCCTTCGATGTCGGCATTAACGAAGTTGAGCGTGACCAGATCGGGGCTGCCAGTGCGCGTTACGGCGTCGGTGCGCTCGGTGGGGGCCGGGGCGGCAGACCACGCCTGTCCGGCGCAGGTGAGCGCCGCCATCCACACAAATCCAATTCCCAACCAGAGGTGCTTCATAGGTCTACCCTCGGACGCACCCTCGGCGGGACGTCATTTGTTAACCGTTTGAGCGGCAGGTGCCGCGGTAACGCGCTTCTCCGGCAACGCGAGTTTTTCCCTCACTCCATTGCGCTCCAGGATTACGTGATCGGGACGGACTTCGGCCAGCCGGATGCCGGGGGCGAGGTTCTCGCCCTCTTGCAAGGCCAGAATCTGCTTGGCTTCTATTTGCACCACCGCGTAACCGCGCCGGCCGCCCGAGGCGGCCACGACGCCGAGCAGTCTGATCGCAATTCCGGTAGGAGCTGCCGCCGTCTGATTGCTCGGCACGCTGCCGAAGATGGCGCGGGCGGAGGCCGCGCCGCCGCTTTGCGCCGCTGTTGGCTCTATGCGCGGCTCGGCACGCGGCGCAAGCCACGCCCAGGTCCAGTAGGCGAGCACCGCTCCAAACAGTGCAACTGCGGTGAGCGTCAGCAAGAATACGAGAACCGTTTGCGCAAGACCGGATCGTCCAAACGAAATCGACTGCATTCTGAGTCTATCGTTATTCGCGCGTTGGAAAACGTTTAGGCCGGGCAGAGCTAATCGGCCGGATATACCGGTTGGCATTATATAATGGAAACCCTAATAATCGAGCCGGCCAGTTGTGCGTGCGGTGGGGCATTATAGAATGGCTGGTACCGCTTTCGAGACGCGAAAGCGGCAATTATTGACATGGATCATTTAGCGATGCTGATCGGGATTCGCGGGCAACGTGGCTTTACTTTGCTCGAAATCATGGTGGTCGTCGTGATTCTGGGCATACTCGCCGCCCTGGTTGTGCCCAAGATTATCAGTCGCCCGGACGAGGCGAGGGTGATCGCTGCAAAACAGGACATCGCGAGCCTGATGCAGGCGCTCAAGCTCTACCGGCTGGACAATCAACGCTACCCTAGCACCGAACAGGGATTGCAGGCGCTGCTCGCCAAGCCGACGACCTCGCCGATTCCGCTCAACTGGAAGCCGGGCGGTTACATCGAGCGGCTGCCCAAAGACCCTTGGGGCAATCCCTACGGGTACCTGTATCCCGGAGTGCGCGGCGAAGTCGACCTTTTCAGCTACGGGGCCGACGGGGCGCCCGGCGGCGAGGGCAACGACGCTGACATCGGTTCCTGGAATCTCTAGCGCAGCTGCAATGAAAAGTATGACTATCTCGGGACGCCGACGGGGCTTTACGCTCGTCGAGATGCTCGTGGTGTTGATGATCATGGGGCTTTTTATCGGACTGGTCAGCACCATTACGCGGCCGGACGATCGCGCCGTGCTGCAACTGGAGGCCGAGCGCCTGTCGCAGCTTCTGGACTTCGCCGCCATGGAAGCGCGGCTCACCGGAAAGTCCATCGCCTGGACCGCCGACGAATCAGGCTACCGCTTCTGGCGCGCCGGCGACGACGCCAGCTGGTCCGAAATCCGTGATAGCGAACTGCTGCGCGCGCGAACCCTGCCGCAGGGCATGGTGGTTTCCAGATTCCGTGTTGAAAACATGCGGCCGCGGGGCGCGATGCGCCTGGAGTTCACCTCCCAGGGCGCGTCGCTGGCATTCGCGATCGGCATGTCGCTAGGCGCCGCGCATTACGCAGTCACGGGGTCTCCTGTCGGTGAAGTGCGCGTGTTGCTGGGCGAAGGAATCGCCAATGGCGAAGTGGCATTGCGCTAGGCGCAATGGATTCACCCTGGTCGAAGTGCTGGTCGCACTGGCCATCGTCTCAATCGCGCTGCTGTCGGCGCTGCGCGCGGCCGGACAGGGCACTAACAATGCAGACGAACTTCGCTCGCGGTTGCTTGCGGGCTGGGTTGCGGAAAATCTTCTGGCGGAACATCGCGCCCGCGCGGACTGGCTGCCGCTGGGCATACAGCGGGGTACTTCACGCGAAGGCGGCTTGGACTTCGCCTGGCGCGAGGAAATCATAGCCACGCCGCACCCGGCCTTCCGCCGTGTCGATGTGCGGGTTTTCGCGACTGCCGAAGAGACGCATTCCCTGGCGCACCTCGCCGGATTCATCGTTAATTCGCCGGGGTCGGGCAGATGAAGCTCCACCGCGGCTTCACGCTGATCGAGCTCATGACCGCGATACTGGTGCTGTCGCTGCTCGCGCTGATGTCCTATCGCGGACTAGGTGCAGTGCTCGACGCACGTGAGCACGTCAAGCAGGAAACCGACAAATGGCGGCGCGTGGCGGCTTTCTTCACGCGCTTCGAGCGCGATGTCGAACTCGCAGCGCCGCGCGCTGTGCGCACCCCGGATGGCCTCGCGCCGGCATGGCGCGGCGCGCCGGCCGTGACGGCAGCGGTGAACCTCGAATTCAGCCGCTTCGCCTCGACCGAGGGCGTAGACACGGCGCGGCGGATTGGCTACCGGCTGAACGAAAAACAAGAGATCGAGTTGTGGTTGTGGCCGGGGCTGGATGTAGCGCCCAATACACTCCCCGCGCGCTACCCCGTTTTGGCCGGCGTGAAAACTTTCGAGTTGCAGTATCTCAATCCTGCTCTTGCCTGGGTCGACGCCTGGCCCAACTCGCCCACCGACCTGCAGATTCCACGCGCTGTGCGCCTGCGCATCGTGCTCGCCTCGAACGAGGAAATCGTGCGCGTATTCGTGCTGCAGTCATGAGAACGCGCCAGCGCGGCGTCGCCATCGTGTTCGCCATGGGCGTGGTCGCGCTTGCTGCAATGGCTGCGGCGTCGATCATGGTTTCGCAGAGCACTTGGTCACGTCAGGTCGAGTTGACCACCGACCACATCCAGGCGCGGGCGGTGCTGCTGGCCGGAGCGGATTGGGCGCGCGCGGTCCTCGCCGATGACCGGCGCTTGAGCAACGTCGATCATCTGGGCGAACCATGGGCGTTGAGGTTGCCGCCAATGCCGGTCGAGAACGGTGAACTCGTGGGCCAGATCGAGGATCAACAGGGCGCATTCAATTTGAACAACCTGGTAATTGGGGGCAAGATCAACCTCGCTCAGCTGGCGCATTTTCACAATCTGCTGACCACTTTGGGCTTGCCTGGTGAACTAGCCGAGGCGCTCGCAGACTGGATCGACGCGGACAACCTGCCGCAGCCGCAGGATGGGGCGGAGGACGAATACTATCTTTCGTTGGATCCGCCTTACCTTAGCGCTAACCGGCCGCTGATCGATGTGGCCGAACTCGCGCTGGTGAGCGGCTTCAACGACAATGTGCGCGCGCGCCTGCGTCCTTACGTATCGGCGCTGCCCCGCTACACCGCAGTCAATGTGAATACCGCACCGGCGGAAGTTATTGCGGCAGTGGTCGACGGGCTGGACCTTGGGGGAGCCCAATTGTTGGTGGCGCAGCGCAATCGGACCTATTTTCGCAGCAGTGACGACTTTCTCAAGCTGCTTCCGCGGGGAGCTGAGGCGGGCGCGGGCGGCATTGGCGTGAGCAGCGATTACTTTATGGCGACACTGCGCGTCACCATCGGCGGTGCGCAGGCGCGCGGCAAGGCGCTGCTCGTGCGCGCGGGCTCCGGCTGGCCTGATATCGTATGGCGCAAGTATCTATGAACACCTTAATCAGGACTACGCTATGAGCCTGCTTCGAATCTATTGTTCTTTGCGCGACACGCCACAACGGTGTAAATGGGCGCTGGTCGGCGACGGCCGCGAACCCGTCTTAGGAGATGGCCCGCTGGCGCAGTTGCCGCAGCTCGCCGCGCGCGTGCAACTAGTGCTTCCCGCGGCAGAAGTGCTGATCACCCGTGCGCGCCTGCCGCAAGCGGCCAGGCGTCATGCGGGGTCGGTGCTTGCCTATGCCGTGGAAGACGAAACCTTGGGCGACCCCGATGCCAACCAGGTGAGTTGGCTCGGCTCCGCCGGCGATACCGATGTGCTCGCCGTCGCAGACCGGCGTGGACTCAAGGCCTGGCACGACGCGCTCGACGCTGTCGGCATCCGCGGCTACGAAGTGCATTGCGAAACCCTGATGTTGCCGTGGATCGCGAGCGAATGGAGCCTCGCCTGGGACGGCCGCGAGGGATTCGTGCGTAAGGCAGAATTCGAAGGCGCGGCGACCGATTGCGGCGACCGGAGTTCTCCGCCGCTGTCGTTGCGGCTGATGCTCGACGAGGCAAAAACGCGCGGCGCGGCCCCGGCGTCGATCGCCGTGCACGAGACTGCGCCCGACTCATTGCCTGAAATCGAGTCGTGGCAACGCGCGCTCGGTGTGGCGCTGCGCCATGCCGAACCGTGGGACTGGCGCAGCGCGCCGCCCGAGGCCGGTATCAGCCTCGCGCAGGAGCGCGCACGCTGGCGGCTGGCCCCCGGTACCGCGAGACGCATGCGGCCAGCTGCCTGGATCGTGGGCGCCGCCCTGACGGTGCATGCGCTGGCGCTGGTTGTCGACTGGACGCGGCTCGCCAGTGAACAGAGCAGCCTGCGTGCGCGGATGGAATCGCGTTTCCGTGCCGCATTTCCAGACGCGGTCGCCGTAGCGGACCCGGCGTTGCAGATGCGGCGCAAACTGACCGAGGCGCGCCACGCCGTCAGCCAGCCGGATAGCGGCGACTTCCTGCCGATGATAATGAATGTGGCGCCCGCACTGAAGCAGGTGCCGGCGGGCGGACTGCGCATCGCGTCCTACGAGAGCGGACGCATGACGCTCGAACTCGCCAGCATCGATGGCGCCGGCATACAACGTATCGTAGCAAGCCTGCGCCAGTCCGGATTGCAGGTCGACATGGGGGCCGACGCCGCCCCCGCCACCGCCCGCGCCGGCGGCGGAACCATCGTCATCACGGTACGTTCATCATGATGGCTCGGATGCGCAAGCTGTGGGAATCGCGCTCGCCGCGGGATCGGGTGATTATCGGAATATTGGCGGTGGTCGTGGGCATCGCGCTGTACCTGTTGCTGGTGCAGTCGGCGTATCGGGCGCGTCAGCAGCTGGGTTCTTCCGTGTCCGTCCTGCGTGCGCAGGCGCAGCGTCTGGAGGTGGATGCAAACGAGCTCGCGCGCGTGCGCGCTGCGCCTGCCGCGCCCACGCCTCAGACCGATCTGCGCACGCAGGTGCAGGCGCAGGCCACCGCAGCCGGACTCGCGCGCGCGTTGGTGCGCATCGATGCCCGGGATGCGGACCAGGTGCAGGTGGTATTCGGTTCCGTCGCATTCGCGGATTGGCTCGGCTGGGTTGGAACCTTGCAGGCGCAGCATATCCGCCTTGAAACCGGCCGCATCGAAGCCCTGACCACGCCGGGTCTGGTGAGCGTGACAGCCACCTTCACCCGCGCCAAGCCGCAGTGAGTCGTTGGCGGCTGATTGGTTTCGGCTTTCTTGCCTTTGCGCTCGGACTTATTGCCGCCGCGCCGGCGACCTTGATCGACTCGTATTTGCAGCAAGTGAGCGCGGGCGGGCTGCGCCTCGCCGAAGCCAGCGGCACGCTATGGTCGGGAGCGGGACAGATCGAGATTCGCGATGCGAACCGCCGCAGCGGAATCGCAAAGAAAATCGTCTGGCATGTTCGGCCCACATATTTATTGCGTGGAAAGATTTTATTCGAAGTTGCGCTGGATCATGCAGCGCAGAGTTTTCCGGTGACGGTTTCCCTGTCGCAGGTCGAAGTGGCCGACGCCGACATCAACCTTCCGGCCGCGGCGCTCGGCTTGGGCGTGCCCAAGCTCGCTCCGCTTGGGCTTACCGGTGACATGCTGCTGCACATTGCGCGGCTTACGTTCGGGCGCGGCTCGGTCCAGGGAAACGCCACGCTGCAATGGCGCGGTGCCGGATCGGCGTTTACGCGCGTCTCGCCTTTGGGTGACTATGAACTGCGCTTCGAGGGCGACGGCGCTGCGGTGCGGGCGTCGCTGCGCACGCTGCAGGGGCCGCTGCAGCTCGAAGGCCAGGGTTCGTGGGCGAGCGGGAGCAACCCCGTGTTCCGGGGTAATGCTCGTGTTCCGCCGCAGCAGCTGGAGCAACTCGCGCCGCTGCTGCGTTTGATCGCGATAGAGCGTGGCGAAGGCCGCTTCGAATTGCTGCTTTAATTAACCCGTCTTGCCGGACTCAGCGTAACGACGTTTGCAGCTAGCCCCAATGGTAGTTCTGACCAACCTTAAATTGAACATTCCTTCCTTGATTTAGCTCAAGGTGCGCCTCGGTCTGATTCGGTACGCTTAGCCAAACGCTTTTTTGGCCAAGTCATTTCACGAAAGGAACGCAAATGAAATCGATCACGATCGCAGCAATTGTCGCAGTTGGAATGTTTACCGCCGGCGCGGCGAACGCCTCGGAGGCCCTGGCCAAGAGCAACGGCTGCCTCGGTTGCCATGCGGTGGACGCGAA
>MEQV01000024.1:0-95 GCA_001770355.1 Betaproteobacteria bacterium RIFCSPLOWO2_02_FULL_62_17 | reverse complement strand
CAAGGGGCACTGCGGTGGCAGTGCCCTTTTTGCGGAGATAGATCATGCGGTGGGGTTTGTTGGCAGCCGCGCCTGCAAACGAAGCCGCAGGGTCA
>MEQV01000023.1:11240-16321 GCA_001770355.1 Betaproteobacteria bacterium RIFCSPLOWO2_02_FULL_62_17 | reverse complement strand
GCGGGAGTGCGGCGGCAGACGACGTTGAGTTTGTCATCCAACTGCACCCCATAATCCGATAGCGCGGCCTCGCGCGAGACGTAACCCCGCAGCACGTCATCGCGCACCTGCTCGGCCGGACGTAACGCCGGCTTGCCGTAGCCACCCCCGCCACCGGTGGTGACGCGAACGCGTTCACCTTTTGTTACCGCCATCGCGTCCTTGAACGAGGGCCGCAAAGTTCCGTCAACGGCCTCGATCACCACGCTGCCGGGCAACGCGGGCCCGCCACCCTCCAAGCCCCACGGCGGGCACTTGGTGCGGTCGAAGACCGTGAACAAGGTGCAATCGGCGAGCACCTGGTAGTCCCGCGCAAGGCCCAGGCCGCCGCGGAACTGCCCCGCGCCGCCGGAATCGGTGCGAAGCTCAAACTTATCGATGATGATGGGGTAGGTGGCTTCCTGAACTTCCACCGGGATCAGGCGCGTGTCGCCGTGGCAGTTGGTCCGGAAGGGTCCCGGGCCGTCTTCATCGCACAGCGCGCCCCAGCCGCCGAAACCGCTGTCGCTGCATTGAAACAATGCCCCGTTATCGGGCCGCTTGCCCACAAAACGCACCGTGGAAAAAGTTCCGTAGTGCCCGGCGGCGACGCGATCAGGAATCGCTTCGCTCATCGCGCGGATCACCAGATCGACCAGCGTGGGCAGCGGCGCGTTGTAATGCCCCTTCGCGGAATTGGCGCTGGCGCTGACGATCTTGCCCTCGGGCAACACCAGCGTCAGCGGCCGGAAGGTGCCCTCGCTCGCCTGACCCCGCGGCATCACCAGATAGCGGAATGCCAGCCGCGCAACCGTCTCGCCGCCGCCGCTGCGGGTGGAATTGATGGTGGTGGTGGTCTCGTCGGCCACGCCCGACAGATCCACGATCATTGCGTCGCCCGCGACCACGACCTTGACGGTGAGCGGAATGGTCTGCCCCTCATGAATGCCGTCATCGTCGAGAAACGCGCTCGCTTCGTAGCTGCCATCGGGAATATCGCGAATGACCGCGCGCGCCTCGGCCTCCGACTGCCGCCACATGATCTCGACCGCGCCGCGGAACACCGCGCTGCCGTAGCGCCCGATCAGTTGCGCGAGTTCGTCGCGGCCCATGAGGCAGCCGCCGACCTGCGAGGCTATGTCCCCGCCGACTTCCTCGGGAAAGCGCGTGTTGTGCCGGATCATGCGAAACATATCCTCCACCGGCTCGCCGCGGGAGTAGAGTTTCACAGTGCGGAACTGGATGCCTTCCTGAAAGATGTCAGAGGCGTACTTGGTGATGCTGCCCACCACCCGCCCTCCGACATCCAGCCAGTGCATGACCACCAGCATGAATGCCGCGAGTTCGCCCTCGGGATTGAACACCGGCGTATACATGGCGACATTGTTCAGGTGCTGGCCGATGGTCCCGCCGTGGTTGCTGATGATGATGTCGCCTTGGTGAAATCCGTCGCGGCCGTAGATTTCAAGCCCGTCGCGCACCGCCGCGCCGAGCACATCGGCGACAAATAGCGGCAATCCGCTGGTGCATTGGCACAGCAGCTTGCCCTCGGCATCGACGATGCCCACGGCGTAGTCCTTGTATTCGTAAACAAGCGGGCTGAACGCCGTGCGCGTGATATTCAGATCCACCTGGTCGGCGATGGCCGTCAAGCGTCGCCGGATAACCTCCACGGTCACCGGATCAATGGATGCGGCCTTACCCTTCGATGCAGGCAGGGAAAGCGGAATGCCGCCACGAGCCTCAGTGATTTCCACACTCAATTCGAATCTCCCCCAGTGTGCCGATTGCAAAACGGTCGCGCGGACCAACCAGCGTGCTCGATCCATACTCCTCGATGATCGCGGGACCTGCGGCGCTAAAGCCGGCCCGCAAGGCATAGCGATCATAGATGCGCGTCGCAAGGTGCTCACCCTCATCGGCAAAATGCACCGGGCGGCTGCGCGCAGCCGGGCTGCCGCTGCCCTTTGGCTTGCCTGCCAGGCGCGCCAGCTCGGGCCGTCGAATCTCCAGCATCGCAATGGAGTGCAGCGCGACAAATTCCAGCCTGGCCTTGGCGTTGGAATGGCCATAGCGGCGCTGATACTCGCGATTGAATATTGCGTGCAGCGCCGCCCTATCATCGGCCTGGGGAAAGTCCACCTTGAGCGAGTGTTTCTGGCCCTTGTAGCGCATCTCCGCCTGCCGCCCGAAAATAACCGGTCGCGGCCCAAATTCTTTTTCCAGCGCGACGCGCGACTCGTCCTCAAGGACCGCGAACCGGCGCAGCGCTTCGGCCATGGCCGCGTCGTCGAAATCGCTGAGATAGGTTCGCGCCGTGTCCAGTCGCGCATCCGCAAGCAACATGCCCACCGCGGAGAAATTGCCCGGCTCCGGCGGCACGATCACCTGCGGAATGTGCAGTTCGCGGGCCAGTTGCACGCCGTGCAGGGGTCCGCCGCCACCGTAACAGAACAGGGCGAAATCGCGCGGGTCGCGGCCCCGCGTGATGGAGATTCTCTTGATCGCGTCGGCCATGGTGAGATCGGCGATGGTCAGGATGCCCTGCGCAGCGCGAACGACCCCAGCCTCGCCAGCATAACCCAGCGGTTCGGCGACATGCTTGCGAATCGCGGCGGCCGCCTTGTCGGTATCGAGCAGCATCTCGCCACCGAGAAAACGTTTCGGATGGAGCCGGCCAAGCACCAGATTCGCGTCGGTGACGGTGGGCTCCGTGCCGTCACGGCCGTAGCAGGCGGGGCCAGGCGTCGAGCCCGCGCTGCGCGGTCCGACCCGCAGGCGGTGCTGTTCATCGAGCCAGGCGACCGATCCGCCGCCGGCGCCCACCTCGACGATGTCGATCACGTTGCCGCGTATCGGAAAGCCGGTATCGAATCCGCCCACGTGATAGGTGGATTCCACCGCGAAGCGCCCGCCTTCCACGAGCGCGCACTTGGCGGTGGTCCCGCCCATGTCAAAAGCAATCACATTCCCGAGTTCCAGCGTGTCCGCGTAAGCGGCGGCGCCGATGCAGCCGCCCACCGGCCCGGATTCCACCAGCGCGATCGGCTCGCGGCGCACGCGTTCGGTGGAGAGCACGCCGCCATGGGAGCCCATCATCAACAGCGACCCCGAAAATCCGCTCTTGCGCAGATGATTGTCGAATTCGCCGATGTATTCGCTGGTTTGCGGGCCGACGTAGGCGTTGGCCGCGGCCGTGGCGGTGCGCTCGAACTCGTGCCATTCACGCGACAGTGACGAACCCGTGGAAATGAACACGCCCGGAAGCAGCTCCTGCATTCTTGCCGCGGCCTTGTCCTCATGTTCTGAATTGGCATAGGCATTCAGAAAGGAGATCGCCAGCGCATCGACCTTCTCCTCGCGCAATCGTTCGGCCAGACGCACCAGGTCCTCATCGGCCAGCGGCATTCGCACCGTGCCATCCGCGCCCATGCGCTCGCCGATTTCGAAGCGGCGCTCGCGCGGGATCAAGGCCTGGTCGCGGCGAAAACGCAGATTGAAAGGCTGGGTACGATTGCCGCGTCCGATCTCGAGCACATCGCGAAAACCACGGGTAGTTACCAGCGCCGTCTTCGCGCCCGCACGTTGCAACAGCGAATTGATGACCAGCGTGGTGCCGTGTTTGACGAACAACGCGTCGCGCGGCTCCACCGCCGCCTTGCGGATGCAATCGAAAATCCCGTCACCGAAGTTACCGTAGGTCGTCGGGCTCTTGGAATAGGCGACCGCGCCGGTATCCAGGTCGCAGGCGACCAGATCGGTAAAGGTTCCGCCAATGTCAACGGCAAAGATATAGGACACGAAATACAAACTCCGGGAATGAATTCATCGAAGAGAGTTGACTGAAGCAGCATGGCCCAAGCGTGCGCCTGCCTGCTATGTTACCGCCTCTGGCGGCAAGCGCCGCCCACCGTGTTGTAATGTATCCTCCCAGATCGCGACCAATGGCCAGATCAACCCGGGAGACTCCATGATGCGCTTCAAGTCGCTGCCAGTCCTTGCAATTGTGATGCTGCTGCAATGCGCGCCGGCCTGGTCCCAGGCCCAGTCCGGATTGGCCAAGGCCACCTTTGCCGCGGGCTGTTTCTGGTGCACCGAAGAGGCCTTCGACAAGCTGCCCGGTGTCATCTCGACCACCTCGGGCTACATCGGCGGGCGGAAAAAGAACCCCACCTATGAAGAGGTCTCCTCGGGAAGCACCGGACACACCGAAGCGGTGCAGGTGGTCTACGACCCAAAACGCGTGAGCTACGAGCGCTTGCTGGAACAGTTCTGGCTGAATCACGATCCGACGGTAAGTAATCGCCAGTTCTGCGATGTCGGCTCGCAGTACCGGGCGTCAATCTTCTGGCACGATGAGGCGCAAAGGAAACTCGCCGAGGCCTCAAAGGCCCAATACCAGAAGACCAAACCGTTTCGGGAACCCATCGTCACGCCGATCGTTCCCGCGGGTGAGTTCTGGCCGGCGGAGGAATACCACCAGGATTACCACCGCAAAAATCCGCTGCGCTACAAGCTCTATACCGCGGGCTGCGGCCGCTATGCACGCCTCGACGAACTGTGGGGCAAGCTCAGAAAGTAAAATAAAAAGCGGCAGGTAACCGTGGCATGACGGCACCATCAACTGGCAAACTGCTCGAGGAGCAAACAGCATGAACGATCCACGCATCCAAGCCGGATTCAACGTTGGCGGTGTTCATCTGGAGCGACCCTTCAAGATCCGGCGCCTGGGCCATTTCGGCGTCAATGTCCTCGACGTACCCAAGGCCACGAAATTTTATTGCGACCTGCTCGGCTTCGCGATCTCCGACCCCATCAATTTCAACCGGGACGAGCATACGGCGGTGGAGAAGGTGGGTTCGGGACTGGGCTACTTCATGCGCCACGGCACCGACCATCATTCTTTCGTGCTGTTTCCGAAGCGGGTGGTGAACGCGCGGCCCGGCCGCGAAAATTGGCCGAAGGATGTCACCATCAACCAGATTACCTGGCAGGTCGGCACCCTGCGTGAAGTGGTCGAGGGCAATCGCTGGCTGTCCGAAATGAAACTGCAGATCAACCGC
>MEQV01000023.1:5192-11228 GCA_001770355.1 Betaproteobacteria bacterium RIFCSPLOWO2_02_FULL_62_17 | reverse complement strand
AATCCCGGCTCCAACTGGCACACCTATCCGATCGGTCCGGGATATCACATCAATGAGTTGTATTACGGTATCGAGCAGGTGGGCTGGGATGGTCTGTCCAAGCCCGGATCCATGCACACCAAGCATTACATGGCGCCGCCCGATCTGCCGCATCGTTCCGAATTCGCGGAAGTGCAGGCCGCGATGGATAACGGTATCGACATCCGCAGCGGCTGCCGGCATGTGGATGCGCAGCCGGAGAATTACGATGTCGGTGGCGTGCTGCTGCCGCGGCCCTTCAAGATCGAACGCATGGGACCGGTCAGACTTTTCTACGACGATATCGAAAAAGAGCTGGCGTTCTACTGCGGCATGCTGGGCCTGACCGTGACCGAGAAAATCGACTGGAAGGGACACCATTGCGTGTTTCTTCGCGCCAACACCGAACACCATTCACTGGCGCTGTATCCGCGCGCTCTGCGCCGCGAACTGGGATTGAGCGAGCACACGACGCTGATGGCATTTGGCTTGCAATTGGGCAGCTACGAGCAATTGCGCGCCGCGCGGGAATTTCTGCGGGGCAAAGGGGTAACGCTCAAGACCCTGGCCTCGGAGCAGTGTCCGGGCTTGGGCCATTCGGTGCTGGCGATAGACCCCGAAGGCCATGCCATGCAGCTCTACGACTACATGGAACAGATTGGCTGGGATGGCAAACCCCGCCCGGCGTCGCAGCGCAGGAAGATCGACAACGATCATTGGCCCGACACGCTCGATCCGGCCAGCGACAGTTACTGCGGGGAAACCTTTCTCGGTCCATTGGGCTGAGAGCGGCGCTGCGACGCGGCGCGCGCCCCTCAGTCCACCAGCGGAATGCGCGCCTCGCTGACCACCTTGCCCAGCTTGGCGATATCGCCCCGGAAGCGCGCGGCAAACACCTCCGGGCTTGAGCCGACCGCATCCCCCCCCCAGCCCGGCAGGCGCGCGATGATGTCCGGCTGCCGCAGGGCGCGCGCGGTCTCGGCGCTGATCGCGGCGAGAATCTCCGGCGGCGTTCCCGCGGGCGCGAACAGCCCGATCCAGCTTTCGAACTCGAATCCCGGCACCCCTGCCTCCATCATGGTGGGCAGATCGGGCGCGGCGCCGACCCGCGAGCGGCCGGTGACCGCCAGCGCGCGCAGCCGATTGGCCCTGGCATTGGGCAGCACCGCGCTCGCGGTGAGGAACGAAAACTGGATATCACCATTCAGCAGCGCGGGCATCAGCGGCGCATCGCCCTTGTAGGGCACGTGCACCACGTCAATGCCGGTTTCAATCTTCAGCATCTCGGTAATAAGATGGGCGCCGCTGCCGATGCCGGTGGAACCGTAGTTGAGTTTGCCGGGCTGCGCGCGCGCGTAGGCAATCAGCTCGCGAACATTGTTGGCCGGCACCTTGGGGTTCATGGCGAGAAACAGCTGCGTCGCGATGAACTGGGTGACAGGCGCGAAATCCCGGACCGCGTCAAAGGGCAGCTTGCGAAACAACACCGCGTTGCCGGCCAGACTCGACGACGATGCCAGCAGCGTGTAGCCGTCGGGCGCTGACTTGGCGACATGGTCCGCGCCGATGATATTGCCCGCGCCGGGGCGATTCTCGACGATCACCGGCTGCTTCCAGGCTTCGGAAAATTTCTGCGCGAAAGCACGCGCGACATTGTCGACGCCGCCACCGGCGGCGAGCGGCACCACAATGCGCACCGGCTTTGAAGGATACCCTTGAGCGAACGCCGCCTGTCCCAGCGCCAGCGCGACACTCAGCAGACCTGTCTTCAAAGTGCGATTCATTGCTTCCCTCCCATGGTGATCATGGCGATGCTATTGCCCCGCGCCTCGCCGGCCTTGCACCCAATACGCGGCGTCATTGCCTCGCCCCTGGAAGCACTCTATCATTGCCCAAGTCTTTCCCGGAAACACCCCATCCCATGGCAACCAACGACGTCCTGAAAATCAGGATAGAGAATCACATCTGCCTGCTCACGCTCAACCGCCCGGAAGCGCGCAATGCGCTCAGCGGCGAATTGAGCCTGGCCATTGTCGAAGCCGTTCTTGATGCCGACGAGAACCCGGATGTTTTCATGATCGCCATCACCGGCGAGGGGGACAAGGCGTTCTGTTCAGGCGCCGATCTGCGCGAAGCCCATCAGCGCGCCGAGTCCGGAAAAGTGGTGCGCGGCCCGCTGCATTCGCCCCGCCGCGTCATGACTGAAGTCCTGATCGACGCGAAAAAGCCTTCGCTTGCCATCGTCAACGGTCCCGCCCTGGCCGGCGGCTTCGAAATCGCCCTCGCCTGCGATTTACGCGTGGCGGCGGACGATGTTTTCTTCGGTCTGCCGGAGGCCAAGCGCGGTCGCGGCGCGCATTTTGCCTCGGTGGTATTGCCGCAGATGATTCCGCCGGCCATCGCCATGGAGTGGCTTTATACCGCAAGGCGCATTCCCGTCGAAGAGGCCGCGCGTTACGGGCTGGTCAATCGCATCGTGCCGCGTGCCAGGCTCATGGACACCGCGATGGAACTTGCCGCCGAAGTGGTCTCCTCCGCGCCGCTATCGCTGCAGCGCATGAAGCTCACCTTCCGCAAGACCCATGGGATGCAGCTTGATTCCGCCATCCGGCTGGATACCGGACCGGATACCTATGCCTCGGAAGACCAGAAGGAAGGCACGCGCGCATTTCTGGAAAAGCGCGCGCCGGTCTGGCGGGGGCGCTAGGCTGGTTCGACCCGTCGGGCGGATATCGCTTGCCATGCCCGCCCAATGCCCGCCATCCGGTTGCGCGATGGCGCCCCGGCATCGTATCTTTCGCACTTTTGACCAACGAGGAAACCCGGCATGAACCCCATCCGAAGCGCGCGCCAATGGTTGTTCGCAATCTCCCTAGCCGCTTGCGCAGCCATGGCGGCGGCGCAGGAGAAACCTTTCGAACCCTACTCCGGGCAACCCGGCAAGGACGTGGTGTGGGTACCCACGCCGGCCACCACGGTCAGCAAAATGCTGGATGTCGCGATGGTGACGCCCCAGGATTTCGTCATGGATCTGGGCTCGGGTGATGGACGCAATATCATTGCCGCCGCCAAGCGCGGCGCGCGCGCTCTGGGCGTAGAGTTCAATCCGGAAATGGTGGCGCTTTCGGAACGCGCCGCGGCCAAGGAAGGAGTCGCCGACAAGGCGAAATTCGTGCAAGGGGACATGTTCGCCGCCGACATTTCACAAGCCACGGTGATGGCGCTGTTCCTGCTCCCCGACAATCTGCGCAAGCTCAATCAGAAGTTTCTGGACCTGCGCCCCGGCACGCGCATTGTGGTCAATACCTTTGGCCTCGACGGATGGGAAGCGGCACACAGCGAGTCCGCCCAGGGCGACTGCGGCGCCTGGTGCAGCGTGATCCTGTATATCGTCCCCGCAAAAGCGGCGGGCAACTGGCGCCTGGCGCAGGGCGATCTCACCCTGGAACAAAAGGCGCAACAGATCACCGGCACGCTGACCCAGGGCGGCGTCGCCGGAAGCATCGAAAACGGACGCGTAAACGGCGAACAAGTCGTATTTTCAGTGGGAGGTGTAGAGTACAGCGGTCGTATCAGTGGGGATACGATATCGGGCAGCGTCAATGGCAATGTTCCCGCAAGCTGGTCAGCGACGCGCCAGTAGCGGGTGCCGTGAAGCGCTGACGCATGTGCCAAACGCAATGACTGGGGAAACAATCATGGGCAAATTCGTCGTCAACACGCATGGCAGGCTGCAGGAATGGATCGCCGATGAGAAGGGCTATTTCCGTCTCGAGGGGCTGGATTACGAATTGACGCAACACCAGCTCCTGACCAAGAAGGCCGAAGACAAGACCAAGGGCATCAAAGCCGGTACCGTGCCGGACAATCTGCACGGCGCCTTTCAGTCCTACGAACAAGGCCGCGACGCATCGATCAGTTGCGCCTGCCACTGGACCGTCAACATGGCGGCATCAGCGAGCCATGGCCAGCTCTGGGGCGAGGCCTACTCGGTTTCACCCTGCGGGATTTTCGTCCCGGAAAATTCGCCGGTGCGCAGACCCGAGGACCTGGCCGGCGTGAACGTCCACGTCGGTTACCAGTCAGGCAGCCATTACACGACCATCCAGGCGCTCGAACCTTTCATGCCCGCCGACCGCATCAAACTCAAATTTGGCGGCGGACCTTCCGACCGTGTCGATCAGCTGCTCAACGGCCTGGCGCCGGCCGCGACCGTGTTCGGCATGCAGTACTACATCATGGAACAACTGGGATTTCGAAAAATCCTCGATGCCACCTTCATGATCGCCGCGTTGATTCCGCCGGGGGTCGATCTCAACGCGGTGAAGAAGTACTATCGCGCGCTGCGCCGGGCGCAGTCCGACATCGATCACATGCACCAGTCCTACACGCATTTCTATCTGAACGAACTGCCCGAGCGCCACGCGAAACTGGTCGACGTGCGCCGCTTCGGCCCCGGCGAGAGGATCGTGTTCGAACCCTACACGCGCGAGTTGTACGAAAGCACCCACAAGTGGGTCGAGCAACGCAATATCTTCCCGCCCGAGAAGGCCGGCGAGTGCAACTATGAGGGCGCAGTGGCCTGCGCCGTCTAGCTAATCCGGGGACGAAACCGGGGACGTACCACGGTTTCAGGGAAACCGTGGTACGTCCCCGGTTTCGCTCTACTGCGGTTTGATGCCCGCATCCTTGGCGACTCTTCCGTAGAGTTCCAGGTCGCTCCTGACGCGTTCGTCGAAGGCCTCGGGGGTGCTCGCCACGAGCTCGAAACCGGTATCGGTGAGCCGCTGGCGGATCTCTGGCAGCGCCAGCACGCCCGCGATGTCGCGATTCAGCCGCTGCACGATGTCGCGGGGCGTCGCCTTGGGCGCGAGCAAGCCGTGCCAGGCGAGAAACTCGAATCCCGGGATAGTCTCGGCCACAGTGGGCAAATCGGGGAATTGCGCGCCGCCGCGCTTGAAATTGAGCGACGCGAGCGCGCGGATACGCCCGTTTTTCACCTGCGGGGCCGCGGTATTGGCCGAGTCGAACAGCAGGCTGATCTCGCCGCTCATCAGCGCGTTCAGCGCCGGCGCGTTGCCCTTGTACATGACCATGATCATGTCGGTGCGGGCGTTGGAACGCAGCAGCTCGCAGCCCACGGTGGGCAGCGCCCCCGAAGCGCCGCAGCTCACCTTGCCGGGGTTGGCGCGGATTTGCGCAATGACCTCCGCCACGGTCTTCGCTGCAAACGCGCTGCCGGCCAGCAGCAACATGGTGTTGCTCGCCATCTGGATCACCGGCGCGAGTTCCCGCGGATCGGGGCTGCCTTGCAGGAAATACGGGTTGGTGACGAGAAAGGGCACGGCGTAGAGCAGGGTATGCCCGTCAGGGGCAGCCTTGATCACCGCATCGGTTCCGATGTTGCCTCCTGCGCCGACACGATTGTCGACGATCACCGGCTGCGACAGGCGCTCGCCCAATTTCGGTGATATCAGGCGCGCGACCACATCGATCGGTCCGCCCGGCGCGAACGGCACCACGATGCGAAGGGGCTTGCCCGGAAATGCCGCGCCGGACTGCGCCTGGGCGGCACCGGCGATGAATACGGCGAGCGCCGCCAATGCAAGCGCGCGTACTGAGCCTCGGTCCATGGTATTCCTCCTCCTGGATTTCATGCGGTTCGTTCCAGCGGCTTGCCGGTTTCAGAACGCAGCTTGCGCGTTTCCTCCGCCAGAATCCGGCGCTCGAGCGGATCGATCGCCACCCGGTAAATCTCGCGCGCTTTTTCCACGCTGATGTACTCGTTCACCACGTCCCAGAGCACGTCCTCGGGATCGCGTTCGGCCGGATTGCCGACACCGGCCCCTCCGCCGGTAAGCTTGAGGATGGTGTCGCCGGTTTTGAGCTGATAAAGCCGGTGGCCGCGCACGATGCTTTCTTCGCCATCGCGGATCAGGAAGCCGCGGTTGTTCCGGGTCGGCTCTCCGCCCAGGGCGCCCGGACCGCGCACGATCTCGCCGTCGGAACTGCCGGTGG
>MEQV01000023.1:1091-5158 GCA_001770355.1 Betaproteobacteria bacterium RIFCSPLOWO2_02_FULL_62_17 | reverse complement strand
CCAGCGCATCCCGGAGCCGCCGCGCCACTTGCCGGAACCGGCGCTGTCGGCAACAAACTCCCAGCGCTTGTACTTCCACGGGAAGCGCATCTCCAGTTCTTCCACGTTGCCCTTGTTGACGGTTCCGAGCGAGCCCATGCCGCAGGGCCCTTCGTGACCGTCGAATCCCGCTACCGCGCCGGTGCCTCCGTCCATGTCGAAGGTGGTGGTCACATAGCGCTCCTTCGAGCGCGGGTCGGTTCCAAAAATATAGTGGCCGTTGCGCATCCCCCACGATGTGATGGCGCGCTCGGGCATCGCCTTGGACATGGCGCTCATCACCGCCTGAAGGGTCTGGCTGCCGACGCTCACCGGAGAGGCGCCCACCGTGGCCGGATACTGGGCGCTGACCACCAGCCCGGGAGGCGCCTCGACCGTGATCGGCCGCAGGCTGCCCTCGTTGTGATATTCGCCCAGGTCGGGGTCCATGAACATGAAGGTGCCAAAAAGCGCGTTGGCATAGGTGGAGTTGTAGATGCTGTTGACGAAACCCTTGCGCTGCTTGTCGCTCTTCCCGAAATCGAAATGCAGCGTGTCGCCTTTTACCGTGACTTCGACGCGCACCCATACCGGAACGTCGAGCTCGGTGCCGTCGTCGTCCGTGGCCGCCTCGCCGTAGTAAGTGCCGTCGGGAATCTTGGCGATGGTGGCGCGCACCGCCCGCTCGGTGCGGTCCATCATTTCGTCCATGCACGCGAGCACCGTCTCCTTGCCGTACTTGTCCAGCAGCGCCACGATCCTCTGCTCGGATAGGCGCACCGCCGCGATCTGGGCGTAATTGTCGATCCGCGTTCCCTGCGGCCAGCGCACGTTGTTCAGGATCAGCTCCATGACATCTTCGCGCTCCTTGTCGCCTTCCATCACCTTGATTCCCGGGATCGCAAGGCCCTCGGCGTGGATGTCGAAACCATTGGGGAAATAGCCTCCCGGGTAGGCGCCGCCGGTGTCCATCTGGTGCGCGCGGCACAGCGTCCAGAACAAGAGTTCCCCTTTATAGAAAATCGGGCGGTAAAACCCCCAGTCCGGCAGGTGGCAGCAATAGCCGTGATAGGGATCGTTGACCAGGATCACATCGCCCGGATTGAGGTTCCCTTTGAACTTTTCCAGCACGTACTCCACGGAGAGCTTGCCCCCCATGTACTGGACCGACAGGCCGATCGGAATCGATACGGTGCGCCCCTTCGCATCCCAGATCCCGACCGACAGGTCATGCAGCTGGGCGATCAGATAATTCTGGCAGGTACGGTCGAGCACATGCCGCATTTCCTTGCAGATATTCTGGAAGGAGTGCCATACCGTGGAAAGGGTGAGGGGATCCACACGGGTTGGGGTCATTGCATTACCTCCGGGTGAGGATGTAGTTCTTGACACTGTCGACAACGCATTCATAGCTGCCGGGAACGACGACGGTCGTCGCCCGCTCCTCGATGATCGCCGGGCCGGAAATCCTGTGCCCCGCGCCCAGGCGTTCGCCGTCGTAGACAGGCGTGTCCTGGTAGCCCTTCGCGAGTACCCAAAGCACCGGGCGCCGGCGCTTCACGCAAGTCTCGACGTTCCCGCTGGCCGGCGGGATTTCCGCGAGTTGCAGCGGTTCACGGCGCGCCGCGGCCTTCACGCAGGCGTTCAGGAACTCCACCTCGCGTCCGGGCATATCGAAGGTAAACAGGTCTTTGTGGAAGCGGTGAAACGCCTGCACGATGCCTTCGAGTTCCTGCGGTCCAATCCGCCCCAGGGGCACCTCGGTAACCATGACCTCGTGGAACTGTCCCATGTAGCGCATTTCCAGCGATCGCCTGAGCACGATGTCCTCGGGCTTGATGCCAAGCGCCCCGAGCACCTGCTGCGCCTCTGCCTCCATCTCGGCCAACAGCCGATTGACCCGCTCCAGATCGATCAGGCTGCGCCGCGAGATGATGGAACGCGCAAAGTCCCGGCCCACTTCCATGTTGAGCATCCCGAATGCGCTGTAGGTTGCGGCGAAGCGCGGGATGATCACTTTGGGAATTCCCAGCTGCTCGGCAACATGTGCCCCGTGCACCGGCCCGGCGCCCCCGCCGACCACCAGGGCGAAGTCGCGTATGTCGTAGCCGTGCTTGGTGGATATTTCCGTCATCTTGTCCGCCATCACGGAGTTGACCGTGGTGAAGATGGTAAAGGCTGCCTGGGGTATGTCCAGGCCGAGCGGCTCGGCGACCTTGCGCACTGCCTCGCGGGCGAGGTCCTCCCGCAATGCGATTTCTCCGCCAAGGAAATAATCCGCCGGCACCAATCCCAGGACCAAGTCCGCGTCCGTGGTCGTCGGTTCCTTCCCTCCCTTCGCGTAACAGGCGGGTCCGGGGTCCGCCCCTGAGCTTTGCGGGCCCACTTGCATGAGCCCGAGGGAGTTGATCCAGGCGATGCTTCCCCCGCCTGCGCCGACGCTGGGAACATCCACCAGTTTCATCGCCACCAGTTCCTCGCCCACCCAGTTCATGTCGGTGGTGGGAATGACGCCGTTGCGGATCAGGCACACGTCGTAGCTGGTGCCGCCCATGTCAACCGAGAACAGGTTGTCGCTGTCGATGGACTGTCCGAGCCGGATGGCGCCGGAGGGCGCTGCCGCGGGACCGGAGCAGATCAGCGAAACCGCCCGGCGCGCGGACTCCTCGACCGACTGAACCATACCGCCGCCCTGCACCATGTAGAGCGTCCCCTTGAAGCTGAGATCGCCCAGCTTGTTCCTTAGCGTCTTGAGGTAGTTCTCCGTAATGGGACCGACCGCGGCACTGACCACGGTGGTGCTGAAGCGCTCGAACTCCCTGAAAACCGGCAGCACTTCGTGCGAAGCGGTGATATAGGCGCCCGGCATCTCGCGGCGGCAGATTTCGGCGGCCTTGCGCTCGTTCTGGGAATTGACGTAGGAGTGGAGGAAGCAGACCGCCACCGCATCGACCTTCTGCTCCTTTAGCCGCGCGATGGCAGCGTGGACATCCTCTTCGTGCAACGGCGTCTCGACCTCGCCGGTGTAAAGCGTACGTTCGCGAATGCCGAACCGCAGGTAACGCGGCACCAGCGGGCGGTAAGGCGGCACGAACAGATTGAACCGGGTAGTGTTGACGTTCTTGTAGCCGCGACGCACCTGCAAGGTGTCGCGGAATCCTTCGGTGGCAAGCAGCCCTACCTTGGCAATTTTTCCCGTCAGCAGCGCATTGGTGGATAGCGTGGTGCCGTGCGCGATCAGCATTCCGGGATCGGACAGGAATTGCGGCAGCTTCATGCCGAAGAACGCCGCGGCCTTGTCCAGAACGTTGGTAAAACCGACAGTGGGGTCCTCCGGCGTCGTCTGCGATTTGAAGGCGTGGATCTCGCCCTTGGCGTCGAGGACGAGACAGTCCGTGAACGTCCCGCCAACGTCTATGGTCACTCGGGTCATCGATTGACTTTCTGCTTATTGGTCTCGGGCACGACGGGTTCTCCCTGCGTATCGCGTTCCCGGGCAAATACAGTCACGCCCGGTTTCTCAACCGGAATTTGAGCATTCGAAAACGGAACGGCAGAATCTTGCCGATCGCAAACACTCTGCAAGAACGCGGCCGCGGTCAAGTAAGCCTTATCGGCGTGCGCCGGATTTGATCAGGATCAAATGGGCGGGAACTATTCCGCCTAAAGTGAATTTCGTTTGATCGTGGATAAATCCGGACGGATCCTGGGGAGGAGCAGCCGAAGATGGTCATCGCTGTGCGAGGCCCCGGACACCATCACACGCTTGCTCCCGTCACGTCGGGCCGTGGAATGCGGTCCCGCAGCTTATTCGCTTTCCGCAGTCTGCATTTGTTTTCATAACCCTATTTCTGCGCGAAGGGTTTTCATCAGAAAGACCGTCATCAGTAATCCCCGCGCAGGAACCGGCGGCATCAAGTCTTGTTCAGGAAGGAGGCAGGTATGCAACATTTCATTGCAACATGCGCATGCACATTAGCCATGGCGGCAGTGTTTGCCGCGGGGCCGGCGCGGGCCCAAGCAGCGCCTGACTATCCGGTCAAGCCCGT
>MEQV01000023.1:743-995 GCA_001770355.1 Betaproteobacteria bacterium RIFCSPLOWO2_02_FULL_62_17 | reverse complement strand
GATCGAGAATCGGCCCGGCGCGGCCGGTGCTTTGGGCATGGGCGTCGCCGCGGCGGCGGCGGCCAATGGTTATACGCTGCTCAGCGTGGGTAGCCCGATGCTGATCATTCCGTACGCAAACAAAAACCTGAACTGGGACCTGTTCCGGGATTTCGTACCGATCGGCAGATATTCGGTCTCGCAAAACGTCCTGGTCGTGCCCGTCGGACTCGCAGTGTCAAACATGAAAGAATTGATCGATCTGGTGAAGTC
>MEQV01000023.1:0-695 GCA_001770355.1 Betaproteobacteria bacterium RIFCSPLOWO2_02_FULL_62_17 | reverse complement strand
CCATCTGGCCGGCGCCTTGTTCAATACCATGGCAGACGTCCAGTCGGTTTTCATACCCTACAAGGGCGGCGGGTCGGCGATCACCGCGCTGGTGGCGGGCGAGACCCAATATTATGTCGCACCGCTTACCGCCGTCATGGGGCAGATCAAGAGCGGGCGGCTCAAGCCGCTGGGAGTGGGCGGCGACAACCGCGCGTCCCAGTTGCCCGACGTGCCGACGATTGCCGAGGCGGGCCTGTCGAGTTACCGAAGCATGGGCTGGAACGGGATGATGATGCCCAAAGGAACGCCTGCAGCAATCACGGCAAAGTTCAGCGAAAAGCTCGCCTCGATTACAAAATTACCCGCGGTCCGGGAAATGATCCAGAAGTCCGGCGCGGAGCCGGCGTTTCTTTCCAGTGAGGATTTCGGAAAATTCATGCGCGAAGACTTTGCGCGTTTCGGCGTCGCTGCGAAGGCCGCAAATATAAAGCCCGAATAGGAGAGCAGGTGAATCATGTTTGACCAAACACTGGACGCCGCCGGCGTGCTCGAACGGGCATCGGGCGCCATCGGCGCCGACGGCCTGACGTCGCTGCGCTACACCGCAACCGGCACCGAATACATATTTGGCCAGAGCGCGAGGCCCGGCGGTCCCTGGCCCAAGTACAGCTTCGACTTCCCGGCGGTCCCTGGCCCAAGTACAGCTTCGACTT
>MEQV01000022.1:12793-16201 GCA_001770355.1 Betaproteobacteria bacterium RIFCSPLOWO2_02_FULL_62_17 | reverse complement strand
AAAACCAGCGATTCCTGCAATCGGTTGCCGCCGGATGGGCGAATCCTTTTTTTTCCAGGCGCTGGCGTGATAAGGGCCTCGAACCCGGCGACATCCGCGGCATCGCCGACATCTCCCGCCTTCCCAGCTTCAATTCCGACGACATCAAGCTGAGCATTGAGTCCGACCCGCCCTATGGCGGTTTCCACGGTGTCGATGCCGGCAAGCTCGCCGCAGTGCCGTTCAAGCTGCAGACCAGCGGCGGCACCACTGGTACGCCGCGCGGCACGCTCGCCGATCCGCTCGCGTGGGAAACGCAGGCGCTCAGCAGTGCACGCGCCATATACATTCAGGGCGGACGGCCCGGCGACGTCATGCAGATTCCCATGACCTGTTCACTGGCCAACGCGCCCTGGCAGACCTACAAGGCTTGCCACGATTTCCTTGGCATCATGCCGCTCACCACCGGAAGCGGCATCGTCACCGCGAGCCGGCAGCAATTGGAGGTGGCATTCCGCTACGGCACCAACCTCTGGACCAGTTTCCCGGAATACCTCACGCGGCTTGCCGAAGTCTGCCGCGAAGAGCTCAAGCGCGATGTGCGTGAACTGAAAACCAAATTCATCCGCAGTTATCTGGGGCCGGACCTCGAGGGCACGCTGCGCCGCGAGCTCAACGATACCTGGGGCTGCCCGATCTACGACACCTACGGCACCCACGAGATGGGCACCTGCGGCTTCGACTGCCGCGAGCAATCGGGCATGCATATCATGGAAGACACGCTGTATCTCGAAATCGTCGATATCGAGACCGGCGAGCCGGTGGAACCGGGTGAGCGCGGCAACATGGTGGTGACGGTGTTTTTCCGCAATGTGCCGCCGATCATTCGCTATAACCTGCGCGACCTCGGACGACTTCTGCCGGATTCTTTGACCAAAGCCTGCGGCTGCGGCAGCCACTTCCGCCGCATGGACCACTTCCTGGGGCGCAGCGACGCCATGGTGAAACTGCGCGGGGTCAACGTCTATCCGATGGCCTGCCTGCCGGCGATCAAGAGCGACGAGCGGACTACCGGGGAGTGGGTGTGTGTTGTTACGCGGAGCGAAGGAAGCGGTGCGGCGCGCGACGAAATGGAAGTGCGCATCGAGGTCAAGCGCGAGGCGGCGACCAGCGACGGGCTGAAGGAATGGCTGGAAAGGCGTTTGCGCGAAGATCTTGGAGTTTCCGTGGGCGTCATACTTGTCGAGCAGGGTAGCCTTGCGGAACTCGCCAACACCGGCGGGCGCGAAGGCAAGGCGCGGCGGCTGGTGGATCGACGGCCGGGGTATCAGTCGAAATCGGCAGCGTCCGATTGAAAATTCAACAAATTCAATAGGGCAATACGAAAAGACGATGCGGGTCTAAATTTGCCACCACGCGGCTCCCCAACCCAACCAAAACTGGGCACTGGTGTGAGGTTATTTCTTTAGCCTGAAGGGCTGGATACGACCCGAAGCGGAAGTGACCGGCTTTGAATAGCGGCCGCTCAACGTTTAAGGTAACCAGCCGCTGCAGCCCTAAGATCGACTGCCGCTCATGCCACTTTGACCTGCCCCCCTGTAGCCAACCAATCGTTGCGAAGAAGGTCCGCATAGAAGTACTCGCCTGTCAGAGGCGGGATTCTGACTATTAATTAGGCTATGTGTTACCTTGAAAAAGTGCAAATCACATACGGGTGATGAGATTGGATTTGCAACTACTCAGTAGTTGCAGATTCTGGCGCCTGGACCCATAATGTCCAAAGATCAGAAGCTTTTAGACAGAATCCTTACCGTCCCAGCAGATCTCGATTGGGATGAACTTGTGACTTTTCTTTCGCATTACGGCTACAGAGAAAAGGCAGGAAAGGGATCTTCCCATCGAAATTTTATTAATGACGACCCGACCAAACAGATTATCAGCGGGTTGGTGCGTCCGCACCGTCCGCGGAAACATGTCGGCCGATTCTATATACGCAGAATTATTGATCACCTGAACTTGAAACCCCGCTAATCATCTTATGAGCAACCAGAAAGAGACCTTTTCATATAAAGGATACTTTGGCTCGGCCGAGGTGAGCCAAGAGGACGAATGCTTTGCGGGTCAGATCCTGTACATAGATGATTTGATCATGTACGAAGGCGATACCTACAAAGAGTTTGAACAAGCGTTTCAGGCGTCAGTTGATAATTATCTGGCATTCTGCGAGGAAGAAGGAAAGGAACCGCAAAAGACATATAGCGGATCCTTTAATATCCGAATAGGCGCAGTACTGCACGGTCAAGCGGTCCGCACTGCGGCTCTGTTAGACATTTCTCTGAACGAATTCGTGCGAAATTCCATAGCCGAGGGCGTTGCAAACGGGACGGCTCGCAGTAGTTCAGGACCACTGATTTATTTTGGAACGCCGCATTTCGTATCGGGTATGACCGCCGAGGGCACGTCGATTGGCACATCTGCGGGAAGTAGTAATTTCTATACCCCGACTTCGAATGAAAATGCATCATCCGGATATAGTGGCTTGCTTTCTTCGACCTCGCCATCGACTAGTCAGCAACTCCCTAGCCTCAAACCGCAGCTGCGAAGGGTGGCATAGATGGTCACGCGCCTACCCAAAGAAGTGCGTTTTTTGCTAGCCGAATCCGTACGGGAAGAGGTAGGAGGTAAGTTATCGCTCGCCGGTCTATATTCCGGCGATGAGGTGGTAATGCAAGGTGTCCTTCCCTCTCAATTGCCTCCCGGCGTCGGCGGAGTAGCGCTTCAGCATGGATTGACAGTACTCGCTTTGATGAAAGGAGGCAGCGGCGAGTTTGACCTGAATATGAAAATATTGGCGCCCGACGGAAGCCAATTGGCTATTAGTGAGAATATAAAAGTCAACCTTCAGCCCGACAGGACAGGAAATCTTATCGTGCCAGCGATACCATTTCCGGTTCATTCATTTGGGACATACCGAGTTCAGCTGTTTTTCGGTAAAAAAATGTACGAATATAAATTCCTAATCCGCCATCAAGATCGGACTGCACAACTACCGACTAGGTTACCTGAACCTAAAGTTGCAGCAGAAGGGGAAAAGGGACCGTATCTTCAAAAGCCCAAATATGGTGGACGGGGCAAGACGCGGGCAAAACGTAAATCAAATTAACTTACAAGTTCGTGTATTGCAGCCCCTTCCCAAAAATACGGTTCCAATCGATTGCAGATATCTGAAACAGTTATCACCCATCGCAATCAGCGTATTCGCCGCGTTACCACCTACGTGGACAAGATCCTCAAGGGTGCAAAACCGGCCGACCTGCCGATCGAGTAATTGAATAAGCTGCGGCAGCCCGCGAACGACCGCTTCGGAGCGATTTCAGATGTAACCGTGAGGGTCGGCTCATGGCCGTTATGAAAACGTTTTCATAACGG
>MEQV01000022.1:9388-12783 GCA_001770355.1 Betaproteobacteria bacterium RIFCSPLOWO2_02_FULL_62_17 | reverse complement strand
TTCATAATTTCAGCGCCGTTAGAGGCTCGATAATTGCACCAGGGATTTGGGCTCGGCGAGCAACCACGTCCAGTTGACGAGCGGCGACGCGGAATCTTTGACGTGTCAATGGAAACGCCAACGTACCCAAAAGCACGGAAATTATGTGTACTTTTCAATGCTATCGACTGACCGCGCCACGACTGAAAATCGCGGCTGCTGGACCCGGAGGTTTTCATAACTGGGAGGTTCTCATAATGGCCGATTGCAGAAGTTACTTTTGCGTCCCCGACCAGGGCTCGAATCTTGGACCAGCGGGCCTACAGTATGTCGTGTTGAAACTGTCTTTCCCTGGCGCATCGCCTCGGTAGCCGCTACTCCGTTCTATCCTTGATCCTCGCCGCTTCCTTCGTCTGCCACCGCATGTTACCCGGACTATCAGCACCCCCGCGTTTTAATGGCGCGACATGATCCACCACGTATCCCGGACAAGCGCCCGAACTCTTGCCGGTCGAGGGGCAGGGATGTGATTTCTTGAATTCGTTTTTCGTGTGTGCGCTTCGGGCAATGTGGCCGCGTGAGTCGCGAGGAACACCTATAGCCTTTGAGTGATTGCTGCTGTGGGGAATGCTTGGGGCTTTGGAATGGCTGCCGCTGCTGTGGTTGCCGGGACGGCTGTTCCTATGGCTCCCGCTGCTGGAACTTCTGGCATGCGCAAAGGTAGGCGCGAGAAGGGACGCGAACAGCAACGCCTCAATTATTCTCACGATGGATTGCATTGACGCGGCTCATTGTGTTCAGGAGTGTCATCATACGTCCGGCCTCCTCAACTAGCCACCGCCGACGGCTAAGGCAACAAGCTAGAAATACAGTAAATTCAACAAATTTCATAATCTATCTTAAGTATTGGCGTGCATAATAATTAGATTTAAATACTAATATTGAAATAAATTATCTTAGTTTTTACTGAATCTGGTGGGTCGGTCCCTGGAGGCGAAATCTGCAGGTTGCCGGCGTTCGATGCCACCCCTGAACATCGCGATGGCGGCCTTGACGTTCTGCCACTTGGCCGATTTTCGCGGGGTGAGAATGATGGCGTCGCCGGACTTTCTGATGAACATGGCATCTTCCTCAACGCGAAATTCTTTGGGAAGCCGAACAGCCTGACTGGCGCCCTGTTTGAACACTTTTGCCAGTTTCATGGCTTGCCTGCCCCAAAATGGTATGCACTGATAAATATATACGTTTCAGGTCTCGCGCAGGCGCTGAAGCACTTGGTTATTGACTAAAAAGCGCTGGCCCGGTCGCCGTGAGGCAGGTAAAGTGCATAGCCCATTGCCGGAAAGGAGCAAGCACCATGGCCAAGATCCGACACATTGCCTACCGCGTAGATGACGCGGAGGCCATGGCAAAGTTCCTCATCGAGGGTTTCGACATGTCCATTGCGCAACGGCGCGGTGCTGGGGTTATTGACCTGACCGACGGAACCATCAACGTCTCGCTGCTGCCGCTCAACCGCTCCGGATCGACGGCGCTCAGGGGCATCGAGCACATCGGTTTTACCGCGCCCGACAACGAAGACGCCAAGCGCAAGGTCATTGCCGCCGGCGCGAAAGAGAAAAACACCATCCGGCTCGGTCCCGTGCATTACGAAATGAAGTTCGAAGGTCCCGAAGGCATGATCGTCGACGTCGGAGAATGGGCCGGCACGGAGCCCGTGTAGAGGTCTGAAGCTCAGACATTGCGTGACGGCGCAGTGAAGTGTGGCCAGATTGAAGGCAGGGGAGGAAAAATGAAGCAGGTCTCAGAATGGATTGCCCGCGTCGCATTACTCTTGTTGGGGGTTTCAACCCTGGGCGCGAACGCACAGTCGCCCGCGGCCAACTATCCCGCCAAGCCGGTACGGATCGTGATTCCTTTCGCCGCCGGTGGCGCCACCGATATCATCGGTCGGTTGCTGGCGCAGAAACTCTCCGACGCCTGGCGGCAGCCGGTGCTGGTGGAGAATCGCGCCGGAGCGGGTGGAACGATCGGCTCGGAGTATGTCGCGCGTTCGCCGGCTGACGGCTACACGCTGGTGATGGGCGGTGGCACCACCCACACGGCCGGCCCGGCGGTGAATCCCAAAACGCCCTACAACCCGATCACGGACTTCACCGCCGTGACGCTGGTTTCCACATTTCCCAATATCCTTGTCATCAGCACTTCGGTCCCGGCGAACTCGATCCAGCAGATAATCGAACTGTTGAAAGCGAATCCGGGCAAGTACAACTTCGCCAGTTCCGGAGCGGGCGGCACGCCGCACCTGAGTGCCGAACTGTTCATGATGATGACCGGCACGCGCATGACGCACGTGCCGTTCAAGGGTTCGGGACAGGCGTTGACCGAACTCATGGCCGGCCGCATCGAGGTGTATTTCGACAACATTGCCTCGGCCTGGCCGCTGGTGCAGCAAGGCAGGATTCGCGCGCTCGGCGTGACCGGCCTGGAGCGCGCGCCCGGGGCGCCCAACCTGCCAGCGATCGCCGAGGTGCTCCCCGGCTACGAGGCCAACTCCTTCGTGGGCCTGTTCATGCCTGCCGGCGTGCCGGCCGACATTCCGCGTCGCTTCGCGGTCGAGACACGCCGTGCCCTGCAGGAGCCGGATGTCGCGAAGCGCATGCAGGAGCTCAGCGCAACGCCGGTTGGCAGCGCGCCGGAGGAATTCAGCGCCTTCATCCGCAAGGACATCGAGCGCTGGCGGCAGGTGGTGGCCAAGGCCGGCATCGTGATTAATTGAGCGACCAGGGTATCAGCCGACATCAGATTAGATTCGGCACGCCCTCAGGATGCGCTGAACCACTGGATCAGGTCATCGCCCCAGTATTTCCAAATCACCCAGAAAAACGCCATCCACAGCAACATGATCACCACAGCGGCGGCGATGCTCCGCGGCGTCGGCTTGTGCTGGGCGATCCAGGCTGCAGCCTCGGCACGGCATTCGATGAGTACCGGCTCGGGTACCATTTTGAGAATTAAGTAAATGCAGACCGGCAGCAGGATGAGTTCGTCGATGTAGCCCAACACCGGGATAAAGTCAGGAATCAGATCGATCGGGCTCAGAAAGTAGCCTACCACCAGCAGCGCGAACAGTTTCGGCAGCAGCGGCATGCCCGGGTGCCGGCAGCAGAACCACAGTGTCAGCCCGTCGTCCGCCAGCCCGCGCGCCCAGGACTTGAGACGTTCCCACATCAGTGACTAGCCGCCGGGGCCGTCGGTCATGATGTAGCCCGTGAGGTCGCCGAGCGTGCGTTCCATGTCGTCCATGACGTCATAAAGCAGGTAGCGCAGCGCAATCATGCCCACCAGCGCCTCGTGCTCGTCGAGGACCACCAGATGGCGGATGTGATGCTTGCGCATTATCGCGATGGCCGTGG
>MEQV01000022.1:3501-9349 GCA_001770355.1 Betaproteobacteria bacterium RIFCSPLOWO2_02_FULL_62_17 | reverse complement strand
ACATGATGTCGCGCACGCGCATGCTCTCAGGGTCGCCGCCGGCGGCAACGACTTTCTGCAGCACGTCACGCTCCGTGACCACGCCGACGACCCGGGTCCCATCCAGAACGGTCGCGGCACCGACGCGGCGTTCGGTCATTGCGCGCGCCGCTTGGACGACGCTATCTTCCGGCGCCACGGTCAAGGGCGATTTTTCGCCCAGGCGAATCATTCCCATGCTGCCTCCCCCAAGCGGTTGTGCTCCAGACTTATTTTACGCCTGTGATCGGTCAACTCCGGTCATACGCGCTCACGCCGCGCCCAAGCCGAATTGGAATCTGGCGTAAGATCGATTGAAACAGGATGCGAAAACAACTGAAAGCACGAGGAGAATACCGGCCATGAAAAACATCCCGATGGATCGAATACTGCCTGCCCTTTTGACCGCCGCGGCGCTGGCATTCGCGCTGCCAGTCAATGCCCAGGACTACCCCGGCAGGCTGGTCAGAGTGGTCGTGCCCTACCCGGCTGGATCGCTTACCGACACCCTGGCGCGCCTGGTCGCTGAAAAGCTGCAGGGAAAATGGGGTCAGCCAGTCATTGTCGAAAACCGCGCCGGCGCCGCCGGTAGCGTCGGTGCCGAGGCAGTAGCCAAGGCCGCGCCCGACGGCCACACGCTGCTGTTTTCGCCCACCGGGACGTTCGTCACCAACAAACTCCTGTATGCCAAGCTACCCTACGATCCGGACGCGTTCGTGCCGGCCTCGGTGGTCGCGATCGCCCCGGTGGTGCTGCTGGTGCACCCCAATGTGGCCGCGCAGAACGTGCAGCAGTTGATTGCCTACGCAAAAGCCAATCCGGACCGGCTCAACTACGCATCGAGCGGCGTCGGCGGCCTTCCGCACCTCGGCGCCGAGTTGTTCAAATCGATGGGCGGGGTCAGGATCGTTCACGTGCCCTACCAGGGCACCGCCCCGGCTCTCGCGGCGCTGCTGGGCGGGCAGGTGGACATACTGTTCGACGCTGTCGGTGCCGCGCTGCCGAGCATCCGCGCGGGCAAGCTGCGCGTGCTCGCAGTGGGCAGCGAAAAGCGCACACCTATTCTGCCCGGCATCCCCGCCATGTCCGAGGTGCTGCCGGGATTCGTCTCCATGGTCTGGGTTGCCATGGCCGCGCCGCCGAAGACGCCCGCTCTGATCGTGAACCAGCTTTACACCTCCATTGCCGAGGCGGTGAAGCAGCCCGAGGTCGTGAAACGCATGCTGGATCTGAGCTTCGAGGCGATCGGCGGTACGCCCGCGGAAATGGCGCTTCTGATCAAGCAGGAGACCGAGCGCTGGGGCAAGGTGGTGCGCCTCACCGGCGCGAAGGCGGACTAGGCCTGTCGTCCTGCTTTCTGTCCTCCTGCTCTATTGGAACAGCGCCCCGACGCTTTCCCCACTGTGTATCCGCTCGATGGCGGCAGCAAGGAGCGGCGCCACGGTAAGCTGGGCAATCTTGCCGAGCCGCTTTTCCGGCGGCAGATGCACCGTATTCGTGACCACGATGGATTCGATCTCCGCCGCGCGCAGCAGCTCCACGGCGGGGCCGCACAGTACCCCATGCGCCGCGCCTGCGTGGATGGTCCGTGCGCCGGCCTGCTTGAGCGTCCGGACAGTGGAGATCAGCGTTGCGCCGGTGGAGATTTCGTCCTCGAAGACGACCGCGTCGCGGTCTTGTACATCGCCCACCACCCGGCTTTGCGTAACCTTCGTATCGCTGACCCGGCGTTTGTCGATAATCGCCAAGGGGATGCCTAAGCATTCGGAGAAACGGCCCGCCCGCTTGGCGCCGCCGGCATCGGTGGCCACCGCCACCAGGCGCGAGAGATCGAGATGCTGCTTGAAGTGCTCAGCAATGATGGGGACGGCCGTGAGATGGTCAACCGGCATGCTGAAAAAACCATGCACCTGGTCAGCATGCAGATCCATGGTGAGCACCCGGTTGGCGCCGGCTGTGTGCAGCATGTCGGCGATCAGCCGGCCGGTAATGGAAATGCGCGGAGCATCCTTCTTGTCGGATCGGGCATAGGAATAATAGGGAATTACCGCCGTCACCCGCCGCGCCGAGGCACTTCGCAGTGCATCGAGGGTGATCAGCAATTCCATGATGTGGTCGCTTACCGGTTCGGTGAATGACTGGACCACAAAAACGTCGCGTTCGCGTACATTGTCCTGGATCTGGACGCGCAGGTTATCGTTGGAAAAGCGCGAAATCGCCAGCGGGCTCAGCTGCAGACCCAGGTGATCACAAATCTCGGCGGCCAATGGGCGATTGCTATTGCAGGCAAAGATCCGGAGTTCGTCATTCATCGCGCTTACTCTAGCAGGCATTCGCGCCAAACGTGACAGAATCGTCCCTGCGCGGATCAGAGTAAGATTGATTTAGTCTCGCCACCTGGAGGATGTCAGCAATGTCTATCGTTCGCCTCATTTTCGTGAAAGTCAGGGCTGCGGATGTACCGAAAGCCGAGCGTGTCTGGAAGAAGGAATGTGCGCCATTGATGATCAAACAGAAGGGCTGTCTCTCTGAGGAACTTCTAAAGTCGATTGATGTCCCCGGAGAGCTCATCTCCTACGCGGTGTGGAATAACCAGAAGAGCGTCGACCGCTATCTTGCCAGCGCCGACCACCAGGAAATCAAGAAGCACGCCCGAGGACTTCAAACCAAGAATATTCCGGTAGTGAAGAGTTATAAGCTGGTTTGATCCCGGCCGCTGCAGGACTCGCGATCCCCGCCGGGGGTGCTTGCCTGCATGCCGGCTCCTGGCCGATCGCATAGAATCGCGCGACGAAAAAGCGTCCAGGACATGAGCGGCAAACTTCTGCAGGAGGTGAGCGCGCGCGGCATCGCGACGCTCACCATGAACCGGCCCGATGTGGCCAACACCTACGACCAGGAGATCCTCGACGGGTTTTGCGAGGCGTTCGAGCGCCTCGGGCAGGACCCCTCGGTGCGCGCCGTCGTGCTGCGCGGCGCCGGCAGGCATTTCTGCGGCGGGGGCGACCAGCGGCGGCATGACAACGCGCCGCCGCGTCCGCCCGATGCGCCTCCCCCGCCCGGCATGATTGACGTCTGCGCGCGTTTGCGAGCCGTGCCGCAGCCCACGATCGCCGCAATCCGCGGGGCCTGCCTGGGCGGCGCGCTCGCGCTCGCCGCTTCCTGCGACATCCGCATCGCGGCGCGCGATGCTTTTTTTGCCCTGCCCGAAGTGCGGCTGGGTTTTGCGCCCGGTCCCGATACCGCCATGCCGGTGGTCCGGGCGATAGGAACGCAACACTACCGCCGCTACGCCATGACTGGACAGCGTTTCGTCGCGGAGGAAGGTTTGCGGATCGGGCTGGTGCATGTGCTGTGTGAGACCGAAGGCATGGATGGGGCGCTGGCCACGCAGATCGAGGAAATCCTGCTCGCCGCGCCGATTGCGGCGAGCAATGCGAAGCGCATCGCCGCTGCTTTGGAAGCGACCGCCCGCGCGGACGCGTTCGCCGGGCTGCCAGAAACCGGGCGCAACACGCCAGAAGCCCGCGAAGGCCTGGCCGCGTTCCGCGAAAAGCGCAAGCCCGCCTGGTACCGGTGATTGAATCGACCGACGATCGCGCCGGGCTCGCTCAGATTACCCCGTCGCGCGCGAGATCGTCGATGGCCTGCTGCGAATAGCCGAGCTGGCGCAGCACCGCCGACGTATGCTCGCCAAGCTCCGGCGGCGGCGGCATCGGGACGCTGCCGCGGTGCTCCATCTGAATGCCGATGTTCAGGGAGTAGTGGCGTTTGCCATCGCCCGCGGGAGACAGCGTCAGTACCAGATCGCGCGTTTTCAGATGCGGTTCCTCCAGCACTTCTGGAATGGTACGCACCATGCCGGCGGGCACGCCGGCCTTATTCAATAGCGTTTCCCATTCCGTTGCCGAGCGCTGCATCAATGCCAATTGAATCGCCGCACGCAGTTCTTCTGCGTGCTCCTCGCGCGAGGCCGCCGTTGCGAAGCGCGGGTCTTCGATCAGAGCGGCGCGCCCGATCAGTCCGCAGAGGACCTTGAACTGGCGCTGTGTATTGGCGCCGAGAGTGATGGGGCGATCCTTGGTATGAAACGTATCGGAGGTCGGACTGCGGTTGTAACCCCGGTTGCCTGTCTTCCTGGGCGCAGCGCCGGTCATCAGATACGGCGTGACTATCGAACTCATAAGCAGCAGGGCGCTGTCCAGCATCGCGACATCGACCTGCTGCCCCAGGCCGGTGCGTTCGCGCTGCTGCAGGGCCGCCAGGACGCCAAATGCCGCGCAATAGCCGGTGAACGTATCCACAATGGGAAAACCGACCTTGATCGGATCACTGCCCGGTTCGCCATTCACCGACATGAGCCCGCAAACCGCCTGCACCACGTGGTCATAGGCGGGATTATCGCGCAGCGGCCCACTCTGCCCGTAACCGCTCACGGAACAGTAGATCAAACGTTTGTTCAGTTCCTTCAGCTTGTTGTACCCAAGGCCGAGGCGCTCCATCACACCGGGACGATAATTTTCCACCATCACGTCGGCACGCGCTGCGAGGCGGCGCACGACTTCGACGCCTTGCGGGTGTTTCATATTGACCGACAATGATTCCTTGCCGGTGTTGAAGCCGATAAATGACGGTGCTTTCTTGGCAAACTGCGAGTCGCGGGAATAGTGGCGCAGGGCGTCGCCCTCGCCGGGTTTTTCGAGCTTGATGACGCGCGCGCCGAGCAGCCGCAGCATATGCGTGCAGAATGGTCCTGCCATCACCTGGGTGGCGTCGACAACGGTGATACCTTCCAGGGGTTGCTGCATCTAGGGACTCTCCACGAAAGCTGGCGGACAAAGGCTGTTGAAGGGTTCGCGGGCGCGGGTCATCTCGCCGCGATATTGTCCGCCTGCTTTTTGAAACGAACCGGCAGCTTGGATCTCGCTGACATGGGTGTCCGGTTTAGCAGATCCAATATCGACGATGTTTGATCCAGGTCAAACCCTCGTTTCCGTGATATCCCGGACACTAACGCAGGCTTTTCGAACCCGTTGACAGGTACTGGAGAATACATGAAAGCTCAAAACAGGACGACGAAGCGCAAGGCAAAGAATCTCGCGACGAAGACCAAGGCAAAGAATCTCGCGACGAAACCCAAGGCAAAGAATCTCGCGACGAAACCCAAGGCAAAGAATCTCGCGACGAAACCCAAGATGACGCGCGTTACGAAGCGCGAATCGAAACGAGGTCCCGCGGAAAATCGAGCGCCGCGTTGGGATATGGAGGCAGAGGTCGTCATAGTGGGATATGGCGGTGCCGGTGCCGCGGCGGCTATCGAAGCTCACGACGCCGGGGCCGATGTGCTCATCCTGGAGAAGCAGAAGGCCGATACGCCCACTTTCGTCCATCACACGCCCAGCAGCAGAATGTGCGCCGGCGCGCTGCTGGTTCCTTCGGATGTTAAGCTGGCCGCGAAGCATCTTGAACTGGTCTCGCTTGGCAATACTCCGGCGGACATCTGCCTGGCCTGGGCGGAAGAAATGTCCCACAATCTGGAGTGGGTCGAGAAGATCGGCGGAAAATGCGAACCACTCTTCCCCACGGGCGAAACACCCATGTATCCGGGGCAGGAAGCCCTGCAGCAGACATTCACCGTAGGCGCCGGCCCCGGCGTATGGCAGGCGCTGGAAAAAGCCGTCGAGAAGACGAGGAAGATCAAAGTACTCTATGAGAGCCCCGGGAAAGAACTGGTGGTCGATCCAGTCACCGGCGCCGTTGCGGGCGTCATCGCGCAGCAGCCCGGAAAGAAAATTGCCATCAAGGCGACCAAGGCCGTCATCCTGACATC
>MEQV01000022.1:0-3484 GCA_001770355.1 Betaproteobacteria bacterium RIFCSPLOWO2_02_FULL_62_17 | reverse complement strand
CGTTCTATTCCGGTAACGGACATGGCTCCCAATCCTGTAACCGGCCGCTATACCGCCCGGCCCATCATCGCCGTCGACAAGTACGGGCGCAGATTCTTCGACGAGAGCATCATCGAGTCACGCACTCACCAGATGTGGCGCGAGGCCGTCTACCTTGATACAAAACTTGGCCGCTATCCCCGCATTCCTTACTACCTGGTGTTCGACGAGAAAGGCAGGCTGGCTGGGCCACTGGGCCGCGCCAACCCGCGAGGCTTGCTGGCTGATGGATCCGTTCATAATTTTTATGAGTGGAGCAACGACGCCAGTGCGGAGGTCAAAAAAGGCTGGATCATGAAAGGCGACACGCTTGAGGAACTGGTGGCGAAGATCACGCAGGATCCGCAAAGCGAGGGATTGATGGAATCCGCGGTGCTGCAACAGACCATAGACGAATACAACGGCTACTGCGCCGCCGGCCATGATCCCCAGTTTGGCAGGCCGGCAAATTGGCTTAAACCCCTGGGAACCCCGCCTTACTACGCCATGAAGATGTTGCCCGGCGGAATGAGCACCCATGGAGGGCCGAAGCGCAACACCCGATCTCAAGTTATCGATGCGTTCGGCAAGCCGATCCCAAGGCTCTATGCGGCCGGAGAGCTGGGTTCCATTTACTATTTCCAGCCCTCCGCAGGTTCCACCCTGGGCGAAGCATTGGCATTTGGCCGTATCGCCGGGAGGAATGCAGCAGCCGAGAGTATCCGGAGAGCAGCTTGAAACGGGGGCGGCAGGCGACTTGGGCGCGGCCGTCAACACCTGCCGAGATATTAAACATGCCCGGTAAATTGACCTTGGCTGCGGTACTGTTTCTGGCGGCATGCGCCGCGATCGCGCAGGCGTATCCGACCAAACCACTACGCATCATCTCGCCTTATCCTCCCGGCGGATCCACCGACATCGTGGCGCGGCTCATTGCACCGGCAATGAGCAGATCGCTTGGCCAGCCAGTGCTGGTCGAAAATCGTGCGGGAGCCGCCGGCGCGATCGGCGCGGAGGTCGTGGCGCGCGCTGCCCCCGACGGCTATACGCTGTTGTTCACCACATCGGGAACGCACACTTCGATTCTGTTCGTCAGCCGCATCGTGCCTTATGACCCGATCAAGGACTTCACACCGATCACGGCAGCGGTCACACAGGCGGGCATCATGCTGGTCAATTCCTCGCTTGAGATAAGCTCTTTCAAGGAACTGCTCAATTACGCCAGGAATAATCCCGGCAAACTATCCTACGGCACGGCGGGCGTCGGTTCATCGTTCCACATCGAAGGAGAAATCATCAGACTCGCCGCCGGCATCAGCATGGTGCACGTGCCCTACAAGGGCGGCGCCCCGGTCGCGCAGGCCATCGCATCGGGCGAAGTGCCGCTCGTGCTGTTGAGCAATACCTCGGGCATGGCGGCGGTGAGATCGGGAAAGGCCAGGGCGATAGCCGTACTCGGCGGCAAGCGCATCGCTGAACTGCCGGGCGTGCCGGTCATCGCGGAGTTCCTGCCCGGTGTGGAGCGGCCCGCGGACTGGCTCGGATTCTACGGTCCAGGAGGAATGAGTCCCTCTTTGCTCGCCCGGGTGCACGCCGAAATCCTCAAGGGGCTGAAGGTCCCCGAGGTCGTGAAGGGACTGAATGCGGCAGGCATGGAAGTGTTCGGCAACTCACCCGAGGAATTCGCCGCGCTCATCAAGCGCAACATAGAGCTGTATCGCAAGATGGTGCCGATCGCGGGAATCAAGCCCGAATAGCTTCGCTTGACGCGATCCCGCGATCCAAAGTGGAATCCATGCGAACATGAAAGCGGGCCGCGCAGTCATCGAGGCGTTGCGTGCCGAAGGCATCGATCACACCTTCGGCGTGGTGGGCATGGCGAGCAACAGCATCGTCACCGAAATGCACGGCAGATCCGATATCCGCTTTATCGACACCCGCCACGAGGAAGGCGCCGCCTTCATGGCCTACGGATACGCGCGCGCCTCCGGCAAGCCCACCGCCTGCATCACCACCTCGGGCCCGGCAACCACGAACCTTCTCACCGGCATCGCGCTCGCCGACAAGGGACGCGCGCCGGTCATCGTGATCGCAGGCGACGTGCGCAGTGAGCATGCTTACCGTGATGCCAGCCAGTCACTGGACCTGGTGTCGATATTCCAGCCGGTGACGCGCCTTGCCCTGCAGGTGAACAAGACAGAGCGCATACCCGAGATGCTGCACTATGCATTCCGCGCCGCGCTGACCGGGCGGCGCGGCCCGGTGCTGGTTTCCATACCGATGGATCTGCTCGATGGCCGGACGCTCGAGTCCGCGATCCTGCCGCCCTCGGCCTACCGGCAGGTCGATCATCGCATCGCCGGCGATCCGCAGGCCATCGAACGGGCCGCCGGGCTCCTGGCGCGGGCGCGGCGACCGGTTCTTTTTGCGGGCGGCGGGGTCATCGATTCCGAGGCAAGCGCGGAGGCGGTGGCGCTTGCCGAGGCGCTTGACATGGCGATGGTGCCATCCTGGGGACATCAGGATGCCGTGCCCAACAGCCATCGTCTGTACGTCGGCCCCACGGGCTTTCGCGGCGCCCCCGAGGCCATGGAGGCCCTGCAGCGGGCGGACGTGGTTCTCGCGTTCGGTTCGCGGCTCAATCAGAATTCCACTTTCTGGAATCACAGCATCATCCCCGCCGCGGCACGCATCATCCAGGTGGAGATAGACCCGCACGAGATCGGGCGCAATTTTCCGGTTGCGGTGGGCATCGTGGGCGATGCGAAGACGGTGGGGCAACAGCTGTTGGCCGCCCCGGGGAAACCTGGCGCAGAGACAAGCCGCGACGCGACCTGGCGCGCCGAGATCGAGGCGCTGATTGCGCGGCGCCGGGCGAGATTGGACGCCGAGCGCGATATCGGCGGCGATCGGATCATGCCGCAGCGCGTCTATGCCGAGTTGAACAAGGTCCTGCCGCGTGATTGCATGGTGACCATCGATGCGGGATCGGCGCCCGGACTGGCCTACGATCGGATCAATTTTGCGGTGCCGCGCACCCTGTTCAATTACTCGGGTCAGGGCGGCCTGGGGATGGGCTATTGCGTGGCCATGGGCACCAAGCTCGGCAGGCCCGAGCGCCCGGCGGTGAGCATTCAGGGCGACGGCGGCTTTCTCTACACCTGCCAGGAAATCAATACTGCGGTTCGATGGAAAATTCCGCTGGTCGCCATCGTCATGAACAACAACTGCCACGGCGCCGAGAAGGCGCAGCATATGAGAAATTTCGAGGGACGCCTGGTTGGGGTGGACCTCGTGAATCCGCGCTTCGACAAGCTCGCGGAAGTCAATGGCGCGCGCGGATTTTACGCGGAGCGCGCACAGGACATACCCGAGATAATGAACGCCGCGCTTGCGGCCGATGGCCCCAGCGTCGTTGAAATTCCGATCGCCGAGTATTTTCCTCCGCCTGCGGTCAAGCGCTCAT
>MEQV01000021.1 GCA_001770355.1 Betaproteobacteria bacterium RIFCSPLOWO2_02_FULL_62_17 | reverse complement strand
GCTGCGCGCGGTCGCTGTTTCCGGCAGGAATCGCCTGTCTTATCTGGCGGATATTCCGACCATAGGCGAATTTTTCCCGGGTGTCTCATTCAACAACTGGCTGGGCATCTGGGCGCCGGCAGGCACGCCGGATCCCATCATCGCCCGGCTGCACAACGAAATCAATAACGCACTTGGCAACAAGGAAGTGGCCGACAAAATCACCAACGTCGGCGGTGCGGAACCCTGGACCACGTCGCGTGATTTGTTCGCCAAATTCATCGTCAGCGAACACGAGCGCTACGGCAAGCTGGTGCGCGGGTTGGGGATCAAGATCGATTAGAAAGACCGCCGTCGCAAAAATCTCGCGCCGGCTGTTGGAAGCAGCGCGGCGAGCTTTTGGCCGCGCGGTCGAATAAAAAGACCGCCGTCGCAAAAATCTCGCGCCGGCTGTTGGAAGCAGCGCGCAAGCGCGCGCGGCGGCGGGTGAGTCAGGCTGTCCGCGGCTTTGCACCCACCGCCAGCATCAGCCTTTCCAGCTCCTGGTAGGGCTGCGCGCCCACCACGCCGTAACCTCCCGCGGCAAAGGTGGGAACGCCGGTGACACCGGCCTTGCGCGACGATGACCAGTCCTCGTCAATAGCTTGCTTGAAGGTGCGCTCGGTGAGCACCTTGCGCGCCGCATCCGCTGGCAGGCCGGCAGATTGCGCCAGCGCGACCAGGGTTTCCAGGTCGCCGATGTTTTTGCCTTCGACGAAGTAGGCCTTGTACAGGGCGTCGTGCAACGCCGCGGCGCCTTCCAGAGTGTCGGCCCATTTGCCCAGTTCCTGTGCGAGGCGGCTGTTGTAGGTATGGGTGCGCTCGCCATAGGGAAGGCCTTCGGCATCCATCAAGCCCTTCATGCGCACTTGCCGCGCGGCACGTTCCTCGGCCTTGCTGCCGGCAAACAGCACGTCCAGCGACACACCCTCGGCAGGCGTCTCCGGGTGCAGCGGAAAGTGCACCAGCTTGACGGTGATGTCGAAGTTCTGCTTCAGTTTCTCAATACGCACGGTACTGAGGTAGCACCAGGGTCAGACGTAATCAGAGAAGACGTTGAGGACGATCGGTTCGGCCATTTCCGCGCTCTTTCGAGATAAATAACATGCAAATGTTACGCTGATTTGTGCGTTTTTCCCTGGTATGGTGGGGGCCCCTCGCATCGAAATCAAAATAAACAAACGATTGCGGGGCCGATTATCAGGAAGCGGGAGACTTATTTCCGAAAAATCGGCTTTCCTTTATGATCGTTCACGCTTTTTAGCCGGTCCCGAAATTCACTTGCGACGAAAGGAGAGGAATCATGCTGCTCTATTACCACCCCGCATCCACCACCTGCCGAATGATTATGATGTTCGCGGCGGAACAAGGCATCGATCTCGATTACAAGCTGGTGGACCTTTTTACCGGAGAGCACTTCAAACCGGATTTCGCCGCCATCAATCCCAATTGTCTGGTGCCCGTTCTCGAAGACGGCAATTTCAGATTGACCGAAAGTGCGGCAATTCTCAGATACCTGGCGGATAAGACGCATTCGGCCGCGTACCCCAATGACTTAAAGCAGCGGGCGCGCGTCAACGAAATGATGGACTGGTTCAATGCTAATTTCTACAGGGATTTCGGCTACGGACTGGTCTATTCACAAACCTTTCCGCAACACAAGCGCCCCAGCGAAGAAATACAGGCCGGCACGGTGGCATGGGGAAAACAAAAGGCACAGGGCTGGCTGAAGATACTCGATGAACATCTGCTCGGCCCAAACAAGCCCTTTGTCTGCGGCGAAAACATTACCCTGGCGGATTATTTGGGCGTCGAGATGGTTGCCGTGGGTGACCTCATTGGTTGCCGCTACTCGGAGTATCCGAACGTCGAGCGCTGGTTAAAGCGCATGAAATCGCTCAAGAGCTGGCCCAAGGTGCACGAGGCGATCGACGGATTCGCCGCTTCGATCAAGGGCACGCCGTTCGTCACGATCTGAGCCAGTAATGTCCACCTTGCCTTCCGGGAAAAGCTACGCCCACAACGTGATTTACATGTCGGACAAGAACCACGGCATCTATCTGATGCGCGACGCGGACTCGATCTATCAACAGGAAGAAAAACCACGGGGCGAATAGTCATGCTTGAGCTCTATCACAGCATCAATTCTGTTTGCGCGCAGAAGGTGCGCATCGCGCTGGTCGCCAAGGGCCTGCAGGCGAAGGAGCACATTGTCGCGGGCGACCAGCTTTTCACGCCTGAGTACCTGAAACTCAATCCCAATGCGGTGGTGCCGACCCTGGTGGACGACGGCACGCCGGTGATCGAATCGTCGGTGATTCTTTATTATCTCGAAGAAAAAATTCTTGAGCCAAAACTGATGCCCGCCGATCCCCACCTGCGCGCGCGGGTGCGGCTGTTCAACAAACTGATCGATGAGTACGTGCACAATTACTGCACCGTGATCAGCTTCGCCACCGTGTTCCGGCCCAACCTGGCGGACAAGAGCGAGGCCGAACGCGAAGCCTATTTCGCCAAGGCGCCAAGCAAGAAACGCTCCGAGTACAAACGCGACGTGGTGAAGCTCGGTATGGAGTCGAAGTACGTGGTGGAATCCATCGAATTCCATGAAAAACTTCTCGACTGGATCGAGGAATCGATGCGACGCTGGCAGTACCTCGCCGGCGACAGCCTGTCGCTTGCCGACATCGCCGTCATTCCCTATGTGATTCGTCTGGATCTGATCGGCCTCGCGCGCATGTGGGACAAGCGCCCGGGCGTCGCGGCCTGGTACCAGCGCATGCATAAACAGGATTGCGTCGAAAAAGCGGTGTTCCAGCGCATGGGCGATGCCGACTGGGCGCCGTTCAACAAGCTGGGTTTCGATCCCTGGCCCCAGGTCAGCCGGATCATCGCTTCGCTCTAGCCAAAGGAGGCAAATCATGAAGCTTGTTCCACTGCTCGCGGCTGCCGTCTTTTCCATCCCATCGCTTGCTCGCGCGCAGACCTGGCCGCAGAAACCCGTCAAGGTGATACTTCCTTTTGCAGCGGGCGGACCGGCGGACACCATGGCCCGGTTGTTGGCGCCGCAGATAGCGGCATTTCTCGGTCAGCCGCTGGTGCTGGAGAACCGCGCAGGCGCCGGTGGCGTGCTAGGGATCGATCTGATCGCCAAGGCTTCGGCAGACGGCTACGCCATGGCGTTTGCAGCACCGGGGCCGCTGACCATCGCCCCGCATCTCTCAAGAGTCCCTTACTCAGCCGCGGCGGACCTGTCCTATGTATCAATCGCCGGCCTGATGCCCAACATCCTGGCCGTCAACGCGAAACTTGGCATCAACAGCCTTGCCGAGTTGATCGCGGCGGCGCGCGCCAAGCCCGGATCGATCAACTTCTCTTCATCGGGCATTGGCACCAACGGCCATCTCGCCGGCGAACTGCTCAAGCAGCTGGCCGGCATCGCCATAGTTCATGTTCCCTATAAAGGCGGGGCGCCAGCGGTGACCGATCTGGTCGCGGGCAACGTGCAGATGACCTTCGTCAATGCGAGCGGCGTGCTGCAGCAGGTCCGGGCCGGCCAGGCCACGGCGCTCGCCATCACCAGCCCCAGGCGTTCGCGACTGCTGCCCAATATTCCATCGATGGTTGAGGCGGGCCTGCCCAGTCTGGTCACCGAGGGAACTTATGGATTTGTGGCACCCGCAGGTCTTCCGGCGCAAATACTGGCGCGGCTCAACGCTTCAGTCACCGCCGCGGTGAAACAGCGCGAGGTGGTGGATAAATTTACCGAGTTATTGGCCGAGGCCGTCTCATCGACGCCGCAGGAGTACCGTGACTGGATGACGGCGGAATCGGCACGGTGGGCCGAGGTGATCAGCAAGGGGAAAATCACCGCCGATTGATTCAGCGAATTGGATTGTGGCGATAATAGTGCGCAGCGGAAATAAGGAGATACCTGTGAAGCGATCGCGGCAATTCATCAATGGCATGCTGTGGTGCGCCGCGGGCCTGGTGTTTCCAGCCTGGCAGCTTCCCGCTTGGGCGCAGGACTATCCGGCCAAACCGATGCGCCTGATTCTGCCGACGATCCCCGGCTCGGCCTTCGAGCTGTTCGGGCGGCTGGTCGGCACCAAGATGGGCGAGGCAATGGGCCACCCCATCGTTGCCGAAAACCGTGCCGGCGCGAACGGCATGATCGGCGCCGAGGCGGTCGCGCGCGCCGCGCCCGATGGCTATACCTTGCTCTGGGCGACGCCCAGTCAGGTGGTCACGAGCGTATTCCTCTCCAAGACCCTGCCCATTGATCCGGCCAGGGACCTGCTGCCGATCAGCATCGCGGCCGAGCCGGTGACCGCGCTGCTGCTCAATCCCAAGGTGCCGGTTTCCACGGTGAAGGAATTCGTCGATTACGCAAAGCGCAATCCGGGCAAGATGTCCTACGGATCGCCGGGCATCGGTTCGTTCTTTCACTTCACCGGCGAACTGATGAAGCAGGCGGCTGGCGTCGACATCGTGCATGTGCCCTACAAGGGACCGCCGCAGGCGCTAAACGACGTGTTCGCCGGGCGCATCGAAATGACCATCGTGACCCTGGGCACGGCGCGTCCGCTGGAGAAGGCCGGCAAGATCAAGATACTTGCCTTGCTGGAACCGAAGCGATTCGCCGGCGCGCCGGATCTGGCGACTTTCACCGAGACCGTGCCCGGATTCGTCAAACCCGGGTCCTGGTACGCGCTGTTCGGACAGTCCGCATTGCCGCGCCCCATAGTTGCGCGCTTGCATCGTGAACTCGCGGCCTCGCTGAAAACGCCGGAGGCGCGCACCTGGCTGGATACCAACCTGCACACCGGCGTGGGCAACACACCGGAAGAATTCGCGGTGGTCTACAAACAGGCCTTCGAGGATTTCGCCAGGGCCGCGAAGATCGCAGGGATCAAGCCGGAATAGTCGGGACCGCGCGGCCAAAAGCGCGCCGCGCTGCTTTTAACAGCCGGCGCGAGATTGTTGCGACGGCGTTCTATACCCGCGCCATCACTCCGGCTGAATCTTCGCCCGCTTGACGATGCCCGCAACGGTCTGGATGTCGCGCTTGATCGCCTGCGCGAGTTCTTCGGGCGTGCTGTTCACCAGCAGCAGGCCGCCTGCGTAAAGGCGCGCTTTCACTTCGGTGGTGGCGATGATTTTCGTGATGTCGCCGTGCAGGCGCTTCACGATGGCTGGGGGCAGGCTGGGCGGACCGAAGAATCCCGACCACAACGGCGGCGCTTCGAAGCCTGGGACGATTTCCCGCACGCTCGGCACATCGGGCGCGCCTTCGAAGCGCCTGGCGTTCAGGACCGCGAGGTACTTTGCCTTTCCTGCGTTCACGCTGGGCGCGAGGCTGAACAGCGGCGAGGACGAAGCCTGGATGCGCCCGGCGATCACGTCGGTGATCACCTGGTCGCCGCCCTTGTAGGGGATGTGCACGATGTTGGTGCCGGCGAGCAGCTTGATCTGCTCGATCGCCAGGTGGTGGCTGGTGCCCAGGCCCGAGGTGCCATAGGAGATCTTGCCGGGATTGCTCTTCGCATAGGCAAGCATTTCGCGGAAGGAACGGAAAGGCGCGCTGTTGCTGGCGCCGACCACGATCATCGTTTCCCAGGAGAGCGTGATCGGGGTGAAATCCTTCACCGGGTCGTAGGGGACGTTCTTGATGAGAAAGCCGCGCTGCACCTGCGTGCTGCCGGTGGTGGAGAGAATGGTGTGCCCGTCGGGCGCCGCTCTGGCCACGGTGGTCGCGCCGATGGAACCGCCCGCGCCCGCCTGCCCCTCGACCAGCACCGGCTGGCCGAGCGCCTCGGTCATGCGCAGCGCTATCAGGCGCGCGACCGCCTCGATGCCGCCCGAATAGGTGAGTATCATGCGCACCGGTTTGCTGGGGTAGGACTGCGCGAGCGCCGCCGGGGCGATTGCAAGCAGGGCGAGCGCCAGCGCCGGTAGCTTTGTGCCAATCAAGAGTTTCATGCCGGACCTCCCGTTGATGGATTTGGAGCCGCGCCGGCCAGGCGCGGCACACCGGCAAGTGTAACGTCAGGTACCATCGCCGGCATGCCTGGGGCGGCGGGAGGGCCAAATGAATCGATTCGGACTGTATTCAGCGTGGGGCGCTGATTTGATGATGCTTCCGATTGCCTTGCAGGCGCGCCCGCATTGCCGGTGCCTACACCAGGTGCTATAACGCGAGACTCACGATCAGGAGGGGTGTGATGGCGAGCGACGTCAGGATTGAGGATACGGCGCGGTACCTGGAGAAGGAAGGCTTTGATGCCATGGTGGCGGCTTGCAATGGCCAGAACCTGTTCCTCGACTCCAATGTGGTGTTTGTGTTTTCCGGAGTTCGGCCGATAGGCGAGGCCGTGGTGGTGATCGAGCGTTCGGGACGCTCCACGCTGGTGGTCACTCCCGCCTGGGATGCCGAGCGCGCCGCGGAATTGAGCCGCACCGATGACACGCTGGGCTGCGACGATTTGTCCGAAGGCCTGGAGCGCGCCCTGAAGAAGATCAATGTGAACCCCGCCAAGGTGGTCACGGTGGCGCTGGCGACGCTGTTCGCGCAGACTGCCCGCAATATCGAGAAGGTTCTTGGCGGCAGACGCGCCGCCAACGATGGCTTCGCCAGCCAGATCGCCCGCGTGCGCAATGCCGAGGAACTCGCCGCGGGCAGGAAGGGGACCTGGATCGCCGAGCGCGGCTACGAGCGGATGCGCGAAATCGTCAAGCCCGGCATGCGCGAATTCGAACTTACCGCGGACCTGTATTGCTTTATGAAGGGCATGGGGGCGGAGGACAACTTCCTGCTGCTCTCCGCATCGCAACACAATCTCGCGGTGCGCGCCGCCGGCCACCGCAAGCTGGACGTGGGCGACATCATTCTTTCGGAAATCACGCCGTGCTATCACGGGCAGTTTGTGCAGATCTGCCGCACCACGGTGATCGGCGAGCCCTCGCCTGTTCTACGCGAAAAATACAAGGTGCTGCAGAACGCCATGCATCGCGGGCAGGAGACCGCGCTGCCCGGCACCAGGGTGCGTGACGTGGCCAATGCCATGAATGACGTATTCCGTGACGCGGGTTACGGCAAATATTGCCAGCCGCCCTATATGCGCGTGCGCGGCCACGGCCTGGGCATCACCTCCGACCGGCCCGGCGACATCACCGACGACAGCGACGTGGTGCTGGAAGAAGGCATGGTGTTCGTGATGCACCCCAACCAGTATCTTCCCGAAACCGGCTACTTGATGTGCGGCGAGCCGGTGGTGATCACGCCGCAGGGCGCAGAATCGCTTACCGAGCGCGACGCCGAACTCGACTTCATCCCGGTCTGAGGCGCAAATGAAAACCGTACATCCATCGATCGTCCTTGGCGCCTACACCTGGGACCAGGACCGCCTGCCGCGCGACGAATTCCAGATCCGCGGCCAGGATCTCAACCAGGCCATGGATGCGAACGGCTGGAAGGCCATGTTCATCTATGGCGATGCCGATGAGCATTCGGTGCTCGCCTACTACACCAACTTTGTGCCGCGGGTGCGCTGGACCATCGCCATGATTCCGCGCGAGGGCGAGCCGCGCCTGCTGGTCTCGATGAGCTCACGCGATATGCCCGCGATGAAGCTCATGACCTGGATCACCGACGTGGTTTCGGGCTGGCAGTGGGAAGCCGGATTCGACCCGTGGATTGCGGGCTTGAAGGGCGATGTGCCGATCGGCGTGGGTACCATCGGCTTTGAGCGCATGCAGCCGCGTCTGTTCAGGTCGGTGGAGAAAAGCATCGGCGAACGCGTCCGCCTTTCTCCCGCGCAAGGCTTCGAGGGCGCCACGCGCAGCTTGCGGCCGCGCGAACTGTCGTTATTGCGCGAGTCCTGCGCCGTGGTGAAGGCCGCCTCGGCGGCGATGGTGCGCGCCTGGCGCGACGGCGCCAATGCGGAAGGCGCGGTGCTCGAAGGCGAGCGCGTGGCGCGTTCGCTTGCCGCGCAGGACGTGCGCACGCTGGTGAGCCTGGATGGCGGGCGCACGCTGGTGCCGTTTCGCGGCGAGTTCAAGCCGGCGGGCGATTCGCTGGTGGCGCATTTCGCGGTCAAGGTGCAGGGATTCTGGTCTGAGCTGTTTGTCACCGCATCGAACGGGCCGAGCGCCTTTCCCAAGGTGGAGAAGGCGCTCGAAGCGCTCAAGGCGGCGGTGAAGCCGGGCGTGGTCGGTGAGGATCTGCACTCCAAGGCGATACAGGCCCTGGGTACCAGGGCGATACATCCGGTGCTGACCTCTTCGGTGGGCCGGCGCGTCGGTCTGTCGCTCGATGAAGGCTGTCCGCTGCGTGCCGACGATGCCAGCCCCATGGTGGCTGGATATGTCTATTCATTGCATGTGGGCACGCGCGACGACAAGGGTGGCGCCATTGCCTCGGCGATGGTTGCCATTACCGCCAAGGGTGCCGAAGTTCTGTGCGAATCGGGCGATGCGCTCGCCGGCTGAAAATCCAGGAGGCAATAATGAAACCAAGCAATCGAGTTCTACACAGTGTCTTGTGTGCCGCTGCATTGACACTGCCCGCCGTGGCCCAGGCGCAAAGTTATCCGGTGAAGCCGATCAAGACCATAGTGACCGTCGGCGGCGGCATCGAACTGGTGGCCAGGCTGGTGGGCCAGGGACTTACCGAAGCGCTCGGCCAGCCGGTGGTGGTGGAAACAATGTCCGCCGCCGGCGGCTCGATCGCGCACGAGACCGTGCAACGCGCGGCGCCCGACGGCTACACGCTGATGATGTCGGTGGCGAGCACCCATATCACCAACGGGTTCCTGTCCAAGAATTCGCGCTTCGATCCGGTCAATGGCTATACGCCCATCGGACGCGTCGCCGAGTCGATACTGCTGATCGCGGCGGAGATCTCGCAGCCTTACAACAACATGGTCGAGTTGGTCGCCTACGCCAAGAAGAATCCCGGCAAAATTTCCCACGGAACCACCGGCATCGGCAGTGCGCACCATTTTTCCGCGGAGGCGATTTCCGCGCTGACCGGCATCAACTGGGTGCACGTGCCTTACAAGGCGGGTCCGCAAGTGATGGTCGACATGAGCAGCGGCCAGATCCAGGTCGGCTGGGCCATCTATGCGACCTTGGTGCCGTTCCAGAAATCGGGCAAGACCAAGATACTGGCGATCAACAGCGCGAAGCGCTTCGCGCTGTATCCAAACATACCCACCATCACCGAACAGATCCCCGGCTATGAGCCGCCCCCGACCTGGGCTTCCTACTTCGGCCCCGCCGGGCTGCCGCAAGCCATGGTGCAGCGGCTGAACGCAGAAATGGTGAAGGTCGTCACCAGCCCCGGCCCGCGCGCCAAGATCGAGGCCTCGGGCACGGTGATCTCGCCCAGCACGCCCGAAGAACTCGGCGAAATCGTCAAGCGGGATATCGCATCGGTGGCACGGGTGGTGAAGCTGAGCGGCATCAAGCCGGAGTAGTCGGGACCGCGCGGCCAAAAGCTCGCCGCGCTGCTTATAACAGCCGGCGCGAGATTTTTGCGACGG